>NC_010161.1:1525000-1850000 GCF_000196435.1 Bartonella tribocorum CIP 105476
TAAATGATAAGTATTCCCCAAAATGATATCCGCTCCAAGCTCACGTATTTGGTCCATATACATAGCCTTAACAGTTCCTGCTGTTCCAACAGGCATAAAAGCAGGTGTACGAACACATCCCCGTCCAGTAATAATTTCACCTCGACGCGCATATCCATCTTGAGCAATTTTTCTATAATGAAATGTCTTTATCATCACTCTCGTCTTTTTGATTCCATCAATGCATATCTCTATAGAAAGGAAAAAATACCTTCCTTACGCGTATTGCCATAAGCATTATGAATTAATTGTTGATTCGATCGATATTGTAACCAGCATAAAAAATTAAACGAGATAAAAGAACATTTGTTGTGAAGAAATCACCATAATAAAGAAACAATCTGACTTCAGAAAATAGCCAAAATATCATATCTCAAAATATCGACACTTAACGCACCACAGCCTTAATAGAACTATGAAATTATTATCTTCAATAATCTCATCTTTACGTACTTTCATAAGCAATAATTCTGTACGACTAGAAGAAAATTTTAATGACATTGTACAACTGCCAGTATTCTGCATTCTTATTTTGGAAAACGCCATCCTCACGCTTAACGAAAATGCAAATTAACACTATCATCATAACCGCTCTCAATATTGCTCTTAGCACTTAAGAGCGTTCATAAGAGGTATTTTTATTCCAATCATTTTTCGATACATCAATCCCACTTGTGGCATACAAAAAGAATGATCGTGATTAATTCACTCCCATCAATAATCATCTGATACCCCCCACGAGAAAGAGAACTACTTACAAACCGATACACGCAGATCTCTTGTAAGATGGAGAAAAAATCAATACCAAAGAGGTTGAAATAAGAGAATCTTACAATATTTAGAGTTCTCATTTAATGTACAAGATGATAAACTATCATTATAAACCACTGCATTGATATATAATGCAACCTATCTATAAAATTATTCAGAGTTTTTTATCCCCCCTATCTTTGCTACATTTTATTTAAAAATAGAAAAGATCATATTTTTAATATCTTGCAAATACATTATATAATATAATGTTAAAAATATAGAGCTCTCCAAATGGTATATACACTCATTATCAATATAAAAAATTTATTTATAATGATAATTCACTATTTTGTGTGTTGAGTGAGAGTCCCGAATATCGTAAAATTCTCCTATTTCAAACCTGTTTATCTTGAATCAATCAAAACCACTCCCTTACTGGTCATAAGCGGAATGAGTATATGGATCAAAGTTTGTATAAAAAAGGAATAAAAATGGTTCTTATGAACGCTCTCAAGTACCAAGGACTGTTGTAACATTGGGGGCTGACAAAGTGTGTGATGGTACCGGCTTGCTTCTTCATAAGTATAAAGATGGAGGTAATCAATGGATTTATCATTATATCCTTCACAGGTACCGCCATGAAATAGGCTTAAATGCCTTAAGAGATGTTTCTTTAAAAAAGCTTATGAATGTGCAACTGGATGGCGCTCTGTTCTTCGTGAGAGGCGTCCCCCATTAGAGAACGCAATAAACAAAAACGGGAGGCAATAAGCAATCTCCATTATTTCAAAGACATTGTGTTAGATGCTTTTGAAAGTCATAAAGCTGAATTAAAAGGAGATGGTAAAAATGGAGATTGGTTTTCGCCTTTACAACTTTATATTCTTCCTAAATTAGGCTATCTGCTCGTTTCAGAAATTACATAAACAGAGATACGCAATGTTCTTACTCCTATCTAGCATATAAAAGCTTCAACAGCAGAGAAAGCACTAAATCCCTTAATCTTTGTTTCAAACATGCTGCCGCATTAAGATTGGATGTTGATATACCAGGAGCAATAACAGCACATGCTTTTCAGAAAAGTAGCATTATAAAAGCATCAAGAAACCGGCAATGAATCGGAAAGAAGTGCCGATTTTTTTTATAAAACACTTTGCAAAAGAACAATTCTAACAAAAATGGTTTGATGTTTTCTTATCCTGACAGCTGTCCTTACTAATCCTTGACATCAATTCGTGAAGATCAGATTGAAGGGAATAATGAAGAATTCTCGACTCAAGAATATGAAAGATAAGCATGATATTACAAAAGAATTTCGTATGCCTTTATTGATCAAAAAAGAGGTTTTTCTTTTAGTAATTTACAATTGAAACGCGTAATGATTGATACTACTTTTCATCCGCAGCAATAACAGCTTTGGTAATCGTATCAGGATCTGCAACAGGTTCACCACGTTTAATTTTATCAACATTTTCCATACCCTCAACGACCTGCCCCCATATGGAGTATTGACGATCAAGCCACGGAGCATCTGCAAAACAAATAAAAAACTGAGAGTTAGCAGAATTTGGATTCTGACTCCGTGCCATAGAAACTGTACCACGCTTATGAGAAAGATTTGAAAACTCTGCTGTTAAATTTGGTTTTTCTGAACCACCCATCCCCGCACGTGATAAATTAAACTCTTCACTATCCTTCTTGCCAAATTGCACATCACCAGTCTGCGCCATAAAACCATCAATAACACGATGAAAAATAACGTTATCATAAGCGCCTTCACGAACCAGCTCTTTAATACGTGCAACATGACAAGGCGCTAAATCAGCAAAAAGCTCGATAACAACTCTGCCCTTCGTTGTTTCAAGGACCAAGGTATTCTCTAGATTTTTATTCTCAGCCATATGAAAAACTCCTTTGATTTATCTCTCAATTTGTAAAGTAGCAGCATGAATAACATCAGGATTTGTTACAGATCCATTATTACTTGCAGTGCCTTTTTTAATTTTATCAACAACATCCATTCCCTTTATAACCTCTCCAACAACCGTATACTGACCATTTAAAAAAGCAGCATCATCAAAACAAATGAAGAATTGAGAATTTGCGGAATCTGGATCTTGTGAACGTGCCATCCCAACAGTACCCCGTTTAAACGGCTGCTTTGAAAATTCAGCCGGTATATTGGGATAATTTGAACCTCCCATACCAACGCGTTTCAGATCAAAATCTCTACTGCCTTTTTTTCCAAACTTGACATCCCCAGTTTGTGCCATAAAGCCAGGAATAACGCGATGAAAGACAACATTATTATAAGCCCCCTCCTCTGTTAGTTTTTTGATTTGTGCAACATGTTTTGGCGCCAAATCAGGACGCAAACGAATAATAACATCACCATCTTTGAGAGATAAAACAAGCAGGCTTGCATCACTTGTTGGACTTGCTGAGCTAGAATTATCAGCAACAGCGTGCAATGAAAAAAAGCAAAAAACACACATCAAAACAGCAAAAATTCTACGATACACAATTACTCTCCCCTAACAGACTGAAATTTCGAATGCAAAGCTTGTGCAATATTGGACGGCACAAATGGTGTCACATCTCCTCCCATAGAAGCAATTTGACGGACCAATGTAGACGTTATCGCACGCCCAGAAACGCTTGCCGGCAAAAAAACAGTTTGCAATTCAGGAGCCATAATGCCATTCATCCCTGCCATTTGCATTTCATAATCAAGATCAGTCCCATCACGCAACCCACGAATGAGAAATGAAGCACCAACTTCACGCGCCTTCTCAATGAGAAGATTATTAAATGAAAGAACCTGCAACCGATTAGAATCTGCACCGAGCAAGTCTTTTCCTACCTGCGTAATGAAATCAACACGCTCTTCAAAGCTAAAAAGTGTCTTTTTATTAGCCTGTAGTCCTATAGCGACGACCACCTTATCAGCTAACACAAAACACCCTTTCAAAACATCAAGGTGACCGTTTGTAAGAGGATCAAAGGAACCTGCATAAAAAGCAATTTTCATGATTTCACTCCACCCTCTTCAAAATTATTCTTCTTCACTCATATTAACGATATCAGAATGCTTCTCACCTTCATCCTCTAATGAACGCGTATCATCTTCAGGTTCAGAAATACGCTCAACCGATACAACTCTTTCACCTTCGGCTGTATTAAAAATCGTCACTCCCTTAGTTGAACGCCCAGCAGTACGAATTCCCTCAACGGGGACGCGAATAAGCTGTCCCCCATCTGATACCAACATAATTTGATCTTGCGCCTTCACCGGAAAAGCCGCTACTAATTTACCAATTTCAGCTGTTTTAGAGGGGTCTGTTGCACGAATCCCTTTTCCACCACGCCCCGAAATCCGGAATTCATAAGAAGAAGAGCGTTTACCATAACCAAATTCACTCACCGTTAAAAGCATTTGTTCACGCGCATGAAGTTCGGCATAGCGTTCATCTGTTAAGTCTGTTTCACCTCCTCCATCTTCTTCATCAAGAGAGATAATATCTTCAACATCAGCATCTGCACCAGCAGCACGCCGTTCATTCATCACACGTTTAATATAAGCAGAACGCTCAAAGGACGTTGCCTCAACATGTTCTAAGATTGTCATCGAAATGACTTTATCACCTTTAGCCAAATTGATACCACGAACCCCTACAGAATTACGCCCTGCAAAGACACGAACATCCAAAACTGGAAAACGGATACATTGTCCATTGGCTGTTGTGAGAACAACATCGTCATGTTCGGTACAGGTTTCAACCGAAAGAATTTCATCTTCTTCATCAAGTTTCATGGCAATTTTACCATTACGATTAACCTGAACGAAATCTGATAACTTATTACGACGCACAGTTCCACGGGTTGTTGCAAACATAATATCCAATGCGCTCCAGCTTGCTTCATCTTCCGGTAAAGGCATAATCGTTGTAATGCGTTCACCTTGTTGTAAGGGCAGCATATTAATCAAAGCTCTCCCACGCGATTGCGGCGTCCCCAACGGTAGTCTCCAAACTTTTTCCTTATAAACAATCCCACGTGATGAAAAGAAAAGAACCGGTGTATGCGTATTAGCGACAAACAACCGCGTTACAAAATCCTCATCCTTCGTGGACATACCAGAACGCCCCTTACCACCACGACGCTGTGCACGATAGGTATTAAGAGGAACGCGCTTAATATAGCCACTATGGCTCACCGTTACCACCATATCCTCTGGAGCAATAAGATCTTCACTCTCCATCTCAGCGCTACCAAAACCAAAGACGGTACGTCGCGGCGTTGCAAATTCCTCACGAAGAGCACTCAACTCGTCCTTAACAATGTGCATAATGCGTACACGCGATGCCAAGATATCAAGATAATCAGCAATATCTACGCCAATTTTATTCAATTCATCAGCAATTTCATCACGCCCAAGGGCTGTCAAGCGTTGCAAACGCAATTCTAAAATAGCACGCGCCTGTTCTTCAGAGAGATTATAAGTACCATCCTCATGAATAATATGACGGGGATCATCAATAAGTTTAATCAAAGGCGCAACATCCATCGCTGGCCAACGTCGCTCCATTAATTGCGCACGTGCTGTCTGTGGATCGGGCGCTTTGCGAATAAGCGCTATGATTTCATCAATATTGGCAACAGCAAGAGCAAGACCAACCAAAACATGGGCCCGCTCACGTGCTTTACGCAAAAGATATTTTGTTCGCCGGCTAACAACCTCTTCCCGAAAAGCAACAAATGCACGAAGCATATCAAGCAACGTCATTTGTTCAGGTTTTCCCCCATTTAACGCAACCATATTACAACCAAAAGAAGTTTGCAGCGGCGTATAACGATATAATTGATTTAAAACAACTTCCGCAACAACATCTTTTTTCAACTCAATAACGACACGATATCCATCACGATCAGATTCATCACGCAAATCAGAGATTCCCTCAATGCGCTTATCACGCACCAATTCGGCCATTTTCTCAATCATTGTTGCCTTATTAACCTGATAAGGAATCTCACTGACAATAATTGCCTGTCGACCACTGCGAATTTCTTCAATATCAACTTTAGCACGCATAATGATGGAACCACGCCCTGTTTCATAAGCTGAACGGACACCAGAACGTCCGAGGATAATCCCCCCTGTAGGAAAATCTGGACCAGGAATAATTTCAATTATTTGATCAAGTGTGATATCGGGATTATCAATCAGAGCAATACAACCATCAACAACTTCACTAAGATTATGGGGCGGAATATTGGTTGCCATTCCCACAGCAATCCCCCCTGATCCGTTAACCAAAAGATTGGGAAAACGCGCTGGTAAGACAACCGGTTCACGTTCACGCCCATCATAATTATCCTGAAAATCAACAGTATCTTTATCAATATCAGCTAAAAGCTCTTCTGAAACTTTTTCTAAACGACACTCAGTATAGCGCATTGCCGCAGGAGGATCACCATCAACGGAACCAAAATTCCCTTGGCCATCAATCAATGGATTTCTCAAAGAGAAGTCCTGCGCCATACGCACCAAGGCATCATAAATCGAAGCATCACCATGGGGATGAAATTTTCCCATAACCTCCCCAACAACACCAGCAGATTTACGATACGGTTTATTAAAAACAAGCCCCATCTCATTCATAGCATGAAGGATACGTCGATGAACAGGTTTAAGACCATCACGGACATCAGGGAGTGCACGCGAAACAATTACGCTCATCGCATAATCGAGATAAGAGCGTTGCATTTCATCAATAATACTGATTGGCTCAATACCGCTCAGCACATCACGTTCTGGCTGTGGAGTAAGATCGGTCACAATTTCAAAACTTTCAAAAAAGAATCATTTTACTTTGTTTATATCGATTTATATCGAAAAACACACAAAAATGCTAATTTCTCTCTCATAATAAAAAAGAAAATTAACAATATTTTTCAAGATGTTATTAATTCCTATTAGAAATTATCAATAATAATAAACAGTTTTCACTTCGCTAAACTTCAAAAATCCGAAATAGACAAACTATAAAGAACGCGTAATAGTGTAATGTAAAGACTCTTAGAAAGGAACGTCATCATCTAATTTGTGAGAAAAACTTTCTCCTACTTGGCTATTATTTTGACCAAAAGTATTTCTCTGATTTGAGCTACTATCCGCAAAGCCACCACTATAACTGCCCCCTTGACCAACTCCTTGCTCCCCACTCGCTCCCCCACGCCCATCAAGCATTTGTAATTCACCACGGTATTTTTGCAAAACAATCTCTGTTGTATAACGATCATTTCCATTTTGATCTTGCCATTTCCGTGTCTGTAACTGCCCCTCAATATAAATTTTGCTTCCCTTTTTTAAATATTGCTCTACAACTTTGACAAGGTTCTCATTAAAAATAACAATATTATGCCACTCGGTGCGTTCTTTTCGCTCATTTGTATTCCGATCACGCCAACTTTCCGAAGTAGCAATACGCAAATTTGCTACTTGATCTCCAGAATTCAAACGACGAATTTCAGGATCTGACCCGAGATTACCAATCAAAATAACTTTATTAAGGCTACCAGCCATCGCATAAACTCCAAAATTTTAATCGTAAAAATAGTCTTTATATATAACAGTTATGACCATCTTGACCTTCAATTTACAGGTCTGTAATTGACCTTCAATATGGATATTGCTATCCTTTCCCAATATTGGATCCGTATAATTATAACAAAATATGATAACAACGCATAGTTTATTCCATCAGTAGAGAATAAAAAGCTGCTCATTTATATTTTTTTTCACAAAACTTACACCTTCTTTCTGCGTTAAAGCAGTTAAACACATTGTAATTCTAAAAAAACAGTTTTATTCCGTCTTAAAGGCTCAATTTTTGTCACATATGCCAAGGATAAAATATGACTCATCAAAAATATATCTCCATTCGCGGTGCACGTGAACATAACCTTAAAAATATTGATCTCGATCTTCCTCGTGATAAACTCATTGTTATAACAGGACTTTCTGGATCAGGAAAATCATCTTTAGCTTTTGATACAATTTACGCTGAAGGACAACGCCGCTATGTCGAAAGCCTTTCAGCTTATGCACGCCAATTTTTGGAAGTTATGCAAAAACCTGATGTCGACCGTATCGATGGCCTTTCTCCAGCCATCTCCATTGAACAAAAAACAACCAGCCGCAATCCTCGTTCAACGGTCGGCACTGTCACTGAAATCCACGACTATATGCGTCTCCTTTTTGCACGTATTGGCATTCCTCATTCCCCTGCTACAGGACGCCCCATTGAAAGCCAAACAGTAAGTCAAATGGTGGACCAAATTATGTCCTTACCAGAAGGAACCCGAATTTTTATTATGGCTCCCTTGGTGCGAGGACGAAAGGGAGAATATAAAAAAGAACTAACAGAACTTTTAAAAAAGGGATTTCAACGCGCTAAAGTTGATGGAAAATTCTATGAAATCCCCGATATTCCAGCTCTTGATAAAAAGTATAAACATGACATCGATGTCGTTGTAGACCGCATTGTCGTACAGAAGGATATCACCTCTCGCTTGGCTGATAGTATAGAAACCTGTTTACAGCTAGCAAATGGACTTGCCATTGTTGAAATGGCAGACCAACCCTTGGCACAAAAAGAAACGGCAAAAGAATCGGCTCATAAGTCAAAAAATGACACACACAAACGGCTTCTTTTTTCAGAAAAGTTTTCCTGCCCTGTATCGGGATTCTCTATCCCTGAAATTGAACCACGTCTTTTTTCGTTCAATAATCCTTTTGGAGCCTGTCCTCTTTGCGATGGACTAGGAATCAAAAAGGCAATGGACCCACTGAAAATTGTGCCCAATAAAAATCTTACCTTAAAAGACGGAGCCATTGCACCTTGGGCTAAATCAGATTCACTTTATTATAGCCAAACCTTAGAAGCATTAGGAAAAGCTTACGGTTTCAAACTTACAGACCAATGGTGTAAACTCTCTGATGAGGCACAACAAGCTATTCTCTACGGTACAAAAAGAAATGAAATCTCCTTTATCTACAGGAATGATTCTCGTTCGCATAAAATGACTCAACCTTTTGAAGGAATCATCCCCAACATGGAGAGGCGCTGGAAAGAAACCGATTCTGCTTGGTCCCGTGAAGAAATTGAGCGTTATATGTCTTCTTCACCTTGCCCAGCCTGTCACGGTTATCGTTTAAAACCAGAGGCACTTGCTGTGAAAATCCACGGGATGCATATTGGGCAAATATCAGATCTTTCTATTCTAAAAGCCGATGATTGGTTTGCCAATATCCATCAATATCTCACAGAGAAACAACGTAATATCGCGGTACGTATTTTAAAAGAAATTCGCGAACGCTTAGCCTTTTTAAATCATGTAGGATTGGAATATCTTACCTTATCTCGAAATTCAGGGACCCTTTCAGGGGGAGAAAGCCAACGTATTCGATTAGCCTCCCAGATTGGTTCTGGTCTTACAGGCGTCCTTTATATTTTAGACGAACCATCCATCGGTTTACATCAACGGGATAATGAACGTCTTTTGGAAATGCTGCGCCATTTGCGCGATCTTGGCAATACCGTCATTGTCGTTGAACATGATGAAGATGCTATTCTCACGGCAGACCATGTTGTCGATATGGGCCCTGCTGCAGGCGTTCATGGTGGTAAAGTCATAGCGCAAGGAACACCGCAAGAAATTATAGAAAATCAAGCCTCTCTCACAGGACAATATCTTTCAGGAAAAATGGCTGTTAGAATGCCGACTGAGCGACGTAAAATATCAAAATCGAAAACCCTTAAAGTCATCGGTGCTAAAGGTAACAACCTTAAAAATATCAGTGCAAATATCCCTCTTGGAACCTTCACATGCATAACCGGTGTTTCTGGAGGAGGAAAATCAACATTTCTTATTGAAACGCTTTTCAAAGCAGCATCACATCAGATCATGGGTAGTCATCACAGCCCTGCTCGCTATGATAAAATCGAAGGATTAGAATTTCTGGATAAAGTCATCGATATCAACCAGTCTCCCATCGGACGCACCCCACGCTCTAATCCCGCAACCTATACAGGCGCTTTTACACCGATTCGTGACTGGTTTGCCGAGCTTCCAGAATCAAAAGCCCGTGGTTATAAAGCAGGACGTTTTTCATTTAATGTTAAAGGAGGACGTTGCGAAGCCTGTCAGGGTGATGGAGTCATCAAAATTGAAATGCACTTTTTACCAGATGTCTATGTCACTTGTGATGTCTGTAAAGGAAAACGCTACAATCGAGAAACATTAGAAATAAAATTCAAAGGGCAATCTATCGCCGATATTTTGGATATGACAATCGAAAAGGCAGAAGAATTTTTCCACGCTGTTCCCGCTATTCATAATAAAATGGAGACCCTCATTAAAGTAGGATTGGGTTACATAAAGGTAGGACAGCAAGCGACCACGCTTTCTGGTGGAGAAGCGCAACGTATAAAACTTGCGAAAGAACTTGCGCGCAAAACAACGGGACGTACACTCTATATTTTGGATGAGCCGACAACAGGTTTACACTTTCATGATATTTCCAAGCTTCTTGAAGTGCTCCATGAACTGGTCGAGCAAGGCAACACCGTCATCGTCATTGAACATAACCTTGACGTTATCAAGACAGCCGACTGGATTATTGATTTAGGACCAGAAGGTGGAGATCGCGGTGGTGAAATCGTTGCAGTTGGACGCCCTGAAGACATTATTAAAGTTCCCGCTTCCTATACGGGAAAATTTCTAAAAGATGTTTTACAGCGCCAATCTCTCTACAATTCAAACGCTTAAAAAGACTTACCTTTGAAAATACAGTATACGAACAAAGCCTGTATTTTTACTGTTATCTGTAAATTAATCTTTCATTCCAGTGCAGCAGCATGTTTGAAACAAGACTGAAACGATTGAGCACTTTATAAGCTGTTTCAGTTTTCGTATTGCCAAATAGGAATGCGTGCATAATTGCATATTTCTTATCTGTTTGTTTATATCTGAAATGATCAGACAACCTAATTTGGAAAGAATACAAAGTTTGAAAGGTATAAAAAAAATTTTATCTTTACCAGCTCCTTTTAATTCTCATCCTGATGACTTTCAAAAGCATCCGCAATAAGATCTTATAATAAGGATTGCATATTGCTTCACGCTTTCATTTATCGCGTTCTCTAACAAGATCACGCACCTCACGAAAAGACAAAATACCCCAAACGGAATATATTTGCGTTGCCAATTCCAGACGCTTGTTTTAGAGTAATATTTCTCAATACTCCCAAGCCCATTGCATGACATCTCCTGTGAATGGTATATCGATACATCCATCATTGTACATCAGCATCTTTATATTTAATAATGGAGCAAACCACCGCTATATGATATTAGCCAGCCCCCATCACTACCCCAAAGCCCTTACATTTGAAGTGCAGTCTATGATAGGTCTCTTTATTATTTCTCTCTTAGCCATTTTTATCCACACACCCGCACGATTTAGGATATACAAAGATATTGTTTTGATTGATTGACGATAAAAAGACCTAAAATGAGAAAATCTCACGCTCTTAGAATTTCTTATTCAATATGAGAAAACGTATAATTATTCTTATAAATCAACGTATTATTCAAAAAAAACAAAACTCCCTTATTATATTATTTTAATTCTGTACAAAAGAAGTGTAAGATTTTTTTCCAAAACAACAATATTTCACATTAATTCTACAAAAAAAATCTCCTCCAAGAGCATAAAGTATCATTATTGTCGACTTTTTGTGCACAAAGTATCTGTTGGACATCTTACAGTTGTCAATATAATGTGATGCAGTCTAAAAAGACAAAATAACGTTGGAGATCATTTCAGCATGAAAAAAATTGAAGCCATTATAAAACCTTTCAAACTTGATGAAGTAAAAGAAGCGCTTCAAAAAATTGGACTACATGGTATTACAGTAACAGAAGCGAAAGGTTTTGGTCGCCAAAGGGAACATACAGAACTTTATCGTGGTACGAAATATGTTGTTGACTTTCTACCTAAAGTAAAGATTGAAATTGTTGTATCCGATGAAAAACTAGAACAAACTGTTGATGCAATACGTAAAGCAGCGCAAACAAAACATATAGGAGATGGAAAAATATTTGTCTTTTCCATTGATGATGCCATTCGTATAGGCACTGACGAAACTGGAGTGGATGCTCTTTAATAGACAACAAAAATTCACTTTTTTATCACCCTCAACGCCATATTAAGGAAATTGAATATGACAACCGCATCCGATATTATCAAACAGATCGCAGACAACGAAATCCGTTTTGTTGATTTACGTTTTACTGATCCACGAGGAAAATTGCATCACATTACAATGGATATCGCAGAGATCAGCGAAGATACCTTTAGTGATGGTGTTATGTTTGATGGTTCTTCAATTGCCGGTTGGAAAACAATTAATGAATCTGACATGGTTTTAATGCCTGATCCCAAAACAGCGCATATTGATCCTTTTTTTGCTCAATCTACATTAGTCATATTTTGTGACATCCTTGATCCTGTCTCTGGTGAATTTTATCGTAGGGATCCTCGTTCTATCGCCAAAAGGGCTGAGGTTTATATGAAATCTTTAGGCATTGGCGATACAATCAATATAGGTCCAGAAGCAGAATTTTTTATCTTTGATGACGTGCGCTATAAAACGGACCCTTACAACACGGGGTTTAAACTCGATTCAAGTGAACTTCCTTCCAATGATGATACAGAATATGAAACAGGTAATCTAGGGCATCGCCCACGAATGAAGGGAGGCTATCTTCCCGTCCCGCCGATTGATTCCTGCCAAGATATGCGTTCTGAAATGCTCACAGCACTCAAAGATATGGGCGTACAAGTGGAAAAACACCATCACGAAGTGGCAGCGGGTCAACATGAATTGGGTATTCGTTTCGATACGCTCGTTCGCGAAGCGGATAAGATGCAAATTTTTAAATATGTCGTTCATCAAATAGCAAACAGTTATGGAAAAACAGCAACTTTCATGCCCAAACCGGTGTTTGGTGACAATGGCTCAGGTATGCACGTCCACATGTCTATTTGGAAAGATGGTAAGCCCATTTTTGCGGGAAATGAATATGCCGGACTTTCAGAAACCTGTTTGTTTTTTATCGGTGGCGTCATTAAGCATGCAAAAGCAATCAATGCCTTTACCAACCCATCCACAAATTCCTACAAGCGGTTGGTTCCTGGTTATGAAGCGCCTGTCCTTCTTGCCTATTCGGCACGTAATCGTTCTGCATCTTGCCGTATTCCAATGAGTTCTTCGCCAAATTCAAAACGCGTAGAAGTTCGTTTTCCAGACCCAACAGCAAATCCTTATTTAGCATTTGCAGCCCTCTTAATGGCTGGTCTTGATGGCATCAAAAACAAAATTCACCCTGGACATGCTATGGATAAAGATCTTTATGATCTTCCCTTAAAAGAACGCAAAGAAATCCCTACCGTTTCAGGAAGTCTGCGTGAAGCACTTGAAGCGCTCGACAAAGATCGTGGCTTTCTTAAAGCTGGTGATGTTTTTGATGATGATCAGATTAATTCCTTCATTCAAGTAAAGATGCAAGAAGTCTTGCGTTACGAAACAACGCCCCATCCTGTTGAATTTGATATGTACTATTCTGTTTAAACAATCATACCCATTTTTTTGATTTTTAAAATGGAGGTAAAAGCCTCCATTTTTGTGGATATTCTTCTCGTACAAGAGAGCAAATAGTGCAAAAGGCTTTTTACTTATCTACTTTTCCTTTATAATCATTCTGAATCTCTTCAAATGAATTAACAAGGTTTCTAATGGCGCGAATTTGTTTTCTCGTTTGCACTTTTTTATGCATTGTCCTTATCTCATCAAAAACTCAAGCACATGCAATTACAAATCAAAAACTCACAGCCCTTGAAAACGCAACTTCTTTTTATAGCAAAGCGCTTAAAAATGCCGATGCGAATGCCATCTTAAATGCTATCCCTCCCGAAATCATTAACAGTTTAACCGCTAAAAAAAATCTTAGTCAATCGCAATTTCGGCAAATTATGAAAAGCCAAATCGAACAGTTGTCAGAAAATTATAAGATTGAAAGTATCCACATTGACCAAAAACAAAAACGTGAAGGTACACTTGATAATGGCATTCCTTATTTTGTTATACCCGTTGAGCTTGTAACCACAACAAATTCTGGAAAAAAATGCTCTATTCAAACTGAAATTATTGCCCTATTTCATAATAATCAATGGTATTTTATCCGAGGGAATGACGAAGCAATCTTAAGTATAACCAATGAAGTATTTCCTGGACTTGAAAAAGTAAAAATCAATCCGCAAAAAATCACAAAAATACTATAGTAAAAAAAACTTATAAACAAGCTATGACAATTGTAGCAGCAGCCTTAAACTCAGCTTTTTTGTGAGCACGGTGTGCCATTGTCTCTTTATCTTTTCCCCATTGTTCCATCATCCAATCTTCATCTAAATGGGCAATAGACCAAGCATGATCCGCATCAATTTTTCCCGCAGCAACAGCAAGAGCAATAAGAGCAGATCCCGTTAAGGTTGTCATCATATGAAGTGCAGCAAGCATATAAGGAGACTCAACGCTACGCAAATAATGACTCACAGCTTGAAGTGCCTCTGGTGATTGTTCCACATGCATCAGCCCTTCTGTCAAATAAAACCGTGCACCCAGTTTTTCTTCTGCCCAATCTAATAAAGGATCCCATTGCTCAGATTGTTTTTGCACCAACTCTTTAGGTGTTTGTGCACGATAAAAGATCATATCACAGGCAACGAAACGCAATAAATCTTCAAAAACAACCTGCATATCATCAGCGATACCATCAATAACAGTATTCACCAGACGCGTCATTGGCATTTTTGTTGGATCAACAACGTGCTTTTGGCTCTCAAATTCCTGAGCAATGAACTCAGCAAACACTTCCGTTGGCACAAGAAAAGGGCGCTTTGCAGGCGTTTTAACGGGACGTTCATCCAATAAAATTGTAAAATCGCCCTCCTCACAAGCAATTTTCACTTGCTTATAAAACCGTTTGGGGTGTGATTGGCATGAAACATTTTGAGTATTCTGAACAGAACTATTTTTATTTAAGGGTCTATCAAAATGATTCAAAATTTCACGCATATTACTTCACCTCTGATATTTCAAAAAACGATTGATTTTCAAATCCCTATATATCTTATTTAAGATTTAAAGTGACTTCTTTCCCTATCCTAAATGAACGAAAAATCTTACCAATTCTAATCTGATTTTAAATATATCCTTTATTTAACGAACAAGACAATGATCTTGTCTATATATTCTAAAAACAGTTGTTAGAATAATTTTTGAAAAAGTTCTATCTTACTTAAAAAACTGAATGCATTAAATTTACTGATGAAAATGCGTTCATCACCTTCAAGTTATCCATCTACAAGAGCGGCTTCCACACACATTTCAGTCTTTTAAATGCTTTTCACAAAATTTTAAAGCAGAAAAACGTACATCCTTCAAAATATGGAGAAGTGTATTTTACTCATCAGTATACCTTTCAGCTGCAAAGGCACCCCAATTATTCGTCTCATATAGTTACCCATGCGTAAAGTTTTTCCTGCCTAATATCACAACCCTAAAAAGAAGTATTTGATAGTGTAATAGGATAACCATCATTGCCTCAAAATAGCTAAATTAGAATTATTCTTTGCACAATAAAACAATTTATTATTTAATTTTGTAGCATATTTTTATTAATATTGTTTAATAATATTTGTAACAATACGGTATTAACTCGTAAATTTGTATTAAAATATATTAAAAAATCTAAATTAAATTATAATTAACTAATTATTCTTAATATATTTCAGTAATTTATTTATATAATTAAAAGAATAGATCATGCAATCTGAAAATAATCCTTTTATCTATACACTTGGCCCTGCAGATACTAACTGTGCAGCTGCAGCACAATGGTGGCTTGACAATCACAATCAAAATATTTCATCCACTCACTCAAGATCTCGTATTATCTTATACGCAACTCTTGAAGAAGCATTTAATGAACTTGTTCAAAAAAAGATGGTTATCTCCTAAGCTGTGCTGCTTACCCTGATTTGCACACACTCATATTTACCCGTTTAGGTGACATGCAATTATTTGACAGCTTTATCATGCCTACTCACTCTATGGTTTTAGCTAAACGCAACAACGCTGATGAAATTAAAACCGTAGCGACTCATCCTGCCCCTCAATCTTTGGCTCATCAATACGACAAAATATTTGCCAACAGCAATGCTGATGCAGCCGTTCTTTGTAATGCTGAAAAAGCAGATGCTTGTATCACAACGTCAGTTGCGGCAAATCGCTATAAGCTAAGGATTATCGAAAATTTTGGACAAGTGCCAATGGCTTTTTTGCTCCATTCGTTAAAGTCAGCGCATCATGAAAAAATCTGAAGCACTTCTTTCCATTGTTAACTTGGTTGACAAATTCCGTATGCGCCAAGAACGAGATGGGAGTATTAAGGAACCAACTCTAGCAGATAATAATATGATCAGTGAATTGATCACTCTGCTGAATCACCATGCCAATATTCTGGACGGACTATCTCCAAAACTTTTAGCGATCACTTCTGAGGATCTTCATCAGTGGATGCTCAGTGGTTTCACTACTCCTCCTAAATTTGATAACACTTTAGCTGCTTTCAAAGCACCATTACCAGATGCTCCCTTGTTTTTCTTGGCTCCCATGCGTGCAACGAACGGTCCTGATCCAGAAGGATTCCGGCTGGAATTAGTTACAGGATATCGTCATGAAACGACCTATCTTGCTGATGCCTCAAAATATACCAATAATTATGTATCACCATTTCAATGTATAAAAATGGGAATAGCATCAAAGGGGTTTTTAGAAGGCAATTGCATTGTTCTATTCCCAGAATCTGTGGCAACCGCTAAAAAAATTGATAAGCAAGCATTTGCTTTGTTTTTTTTCAGCAAATTCTTTGATATTTACAACAAGCAGACAATTGTGGAAGCTGAACGTTTACTCGGTCGCGATAGTAAATTTCTGTTCGGTCAATTGTATAGTCGTAACTTATCTAAAGAGGACATTTATGATATTCGCTGTTTGTGGGGCTATTATCATGACTATGCACATCATACCGGACCGCGGCCATTGGATAAAAATCTATATATAAAATTAAATTGGTTTACAGGTCTTCTAGAAGAAATTAAAGTTGATTTAATTACAGTGCGTATGATGCTACAAAATCATCCAAAATTTTGGAAAGAAATAACTGAGTTTGTCCTCTTAGAACGCATATTCCGTTATCCAAAAGGTTCTGATCAACATATGACATTCGATGCTGGTACAGGAATCTTACTTTTTGAAATATTGATGCGTAACAAAGCATTGATTGAAACGGATCGGGGGTATCTTCAATTTGATTTGGAGCGTCTTGAAGCAGTAATAGTATTGATGATAGCAGATATAGAAGCACTTGAAACATTAGATGATGATGCTTATTTGGCAGGCGCTAAAGATTATATCCAAAATAATCTTGGAAAACCGCAAACTTCACAGTCAAGATTTAATTTTTCAACTTCATCTTATGCACAGCGCGTTATTGGGGGATTAAGTCATTGAGTTTCTTAAAAGGACGGTTATTCTTATTTACTTTTGCCATTCTCGCATTGTTTTCCATAAGTTGGTTATTATCTAAGAATTTGGTGAGCAATATACCAGTCATGCATGCGGTTGGACTGAGGTTGTTTGCTACTGCCGCCGCCTTATGGTTGATTGCACTATTGCGTGAGAAAGCTGTTTTCAGATCCCTACCATTACTTTCCATGATCCCTCCTTTTTTCATTCTATCAGTGTTAGGATTCTCGCTGTACTTTGTATGCAGCTTTGGTGCATTAAAATCGCTCAAAGCCAGTGATTTAACCATGGTTCTCGCCACTATTCCAGGAATTACCTATATATTGGGGATATTGACGAATAGCCTTATGTTTTCATGGTTCAAGCTTATCGGTATGATCATTGTCAGTATAGCTGCTATAGCATTCAATATAAACAGTGTAGAGGGGGAATATTACAGCCTCATAGGAATAGCTCTTGCTTTAACAGCAGCGCTTTCTTACTCTGCTTATGGCTTATTGTCTAAACGTTATCTTAAAAATTTACCTTTGCTCACCTCACTGGCTTGGATCACGACAATTTCTGCAGCGTCATTTATGCCGTTATTCATTTTTGATCCTGCTCCAATCTTATATCTTAATTTAGAAGATATATTTAAGATTTTGATTTTAGGAACTATTTGCTCAGCACCAGTTTACGTTTTGTACCAAAAAGTTTTAGCTGAGGGAGGTGTATTATACGCCAACACTATTGGTGTATTATCTCCTTTTGCAGTCGTTGCATGTGAATGGATAATTGGCTCGAGCACCTCTCTCAATATTATCAAAATAATTGCTATGATGATGGCTGTTATAGGAATGACACTCTTATTTATAGATGCATCAAAGGTATCTGAATGGCAACAGAAACGTCGTGCTCAAAATTCCAAATTTAATGAGGAAACACAATGAAAAAACTCGCGTTAGTTTGCCAACGCAATGCAAAACTACCATTTATATTTGAAGCTGCCAAGGCAGCTAATATCGAATTAGTAATGATCTATGATACCGCTGAAAGCGCTCCTACTCAACTCCCCGCAGCAGTAACTTCAACTTGGCAACTTCCTGTTTTTGATAAACCAGAAGCAGCTCTAGACACTTTTGCAATGGGAGTAAAAGAACGCAATATTGCTGGGGTTATGACCCTTCGTGAAGAAGCAATTCTATGGACAGCTTTGGCTTCAAAAAAAATCAACACTCCAAGTATTGAACCAGAAGTAGCAGCATTAACCAGAAACAAATATCTCATGCGTCAAGCTTTTTCTAAAGCAGGCTTAAGAACACCAAGATTTCTTTATATAGACAATCCAGAAGATCTATCACAAACACATGGCTTGGATTATCCGCTCGTTATTAAACCCGTCTCTGGATGGGCGAGTACAGGCGTAATGTTAGCTAAAAATTCCGCTGAACTTCCTGGCCTCATTAAAGCCGTATGGAATGTTCAGCATAAAGACATGGCACGTTTTAATGATAAAAATAAACCTATAGGTTTAGTCGTAGAACAGTATTTGCCAGGAAAAGAATTTGTCGTAGAATGTTTTGTTGATACAGCAGGTGTGCATGTTTTAGCCGTTGGCGACAAAGGACAACCTGAAGGACCATGGTTTGAGGAAACAATTTATCGTCAACGCTGTGATAGAGATGATCCTTTAATTATTGCTTTATGTGAGGTTGCATGCTCGGGCGTTAAAGCTCTTGGTATAAACATGGGTGCTGCCCATGTAGAGCTACGTCTCGATGCTCATAATTTACCTTATATCATTGAGATCGGCGCTCGTATAGGTGGATCAGGTGTCTCCCATTTTATTGTGGAACAAGGAACAGGAGTTTCATTTGCAAAACTCTGTATGAAAGCAGCTTTAGCGGAACAAACCCCAGACCTTCCTGATATACTCCCAGCTAAAAAAGTGGCTGCAAATTACATTATTCCTCTTCATGGTTATGGACGCTTCTGCGGATTTTTAGGTTTAGAGAAGGTTGTACAGCATCCTCAAACCACCAAAACTATAATTTTCTTTGAACCTGATCATATTTCACCACCTCCACCAGCATTTGGTGGATATCCTGGTTTTATTTTCTCTGTTCATGCCTCAGATCAAGAAGCGCGCGATTACCATAAATGGCTTGATAATACCTTAAGCATCCTATGGAAACACCATGTTGATCAATAACCCTATAAAGATTCCACTCAATCTAAATTTTTATATAAATTTCATCGATACAGGAAAAATCACAAGGCGATTTCCTAAAATTTCGCAAACACCTTTTTATTAAAGATGCATATTTCAAAAACAAAAGATTGAAAAAACTATAACCTATTTTTACAGCGCATTTTAATAGAAACTCTTCAATATTTCTATATTCGAAATAATGACGACCTATAATCGATTTTTTCGACATAATCACCCTCTTATCTCCACATCTCAAAAGAGAAAAAAGACCTTACCAACCCCACTCTGATTTAAGAATTATATTTTCATATCTATTTAACAGACAAGACAATGATCTTGTTCATATATTCGACAACAGCTGCTAGAATAATCTTTTTAAGAATTTATCTCGATTTAAAAACTGGAAATGTTGAATTTGATAGTGATAATTCACCCACAACCCTGCACACTTTCCATCTAAAAAGAGAGGCATATACTCTCACATATTTTTAAGATATTCCTCACAGAATATAACGCAAAGCAGAAAAGTGCACTTCACAAAAAATACGAAATGGTGCATTTACGCATCATCCATCTTTGCTTAACAGCAAACGCCCTCAATTAAAAATCAATACCTTCCTGCCTTTCTTAATGCCCCCGTCAAACGACGGTATTTTACAGTATATAGGACAACAATGCTGCTATTAAAAAACTGACGACGAATGCATCTCATATCTTGGTAAAACAACACAAACAGATTTAGAGTTTCACTGACACATTCTTTTCAAAGCATTTGAGTCCCTTATCAATGAAACAAAAAATTCAAAACAACGTGATCCTTTTATATTTATCAAAACACATGGATTATTTTAAAAAAAATTATTAAAAATGATAACGTAATCCACCAGAAAAACGCACGCCAGAAAAACCTGCCTTGGTTAGCTTATGCTGATAGCTAAGATCACTGTAAAGTGTAACTTTAGAGGAAAATTGTGCATTAATACCCAAACCTGTTTCTAAAGAAGAACCAAAAGCACCTAACTGGAAAACATCTTTTAGATGAACAAATTGTTTTTCACCAAAACGATGTGCAAAATGAATATTGCCCTTAAAGAAAATGATATGATCCTTTTCAGATGCTGTAAATATTTTACTTAAATATCCTCCAATACGCATCAACCACTGATCCCCTTTTTTCATCTCAACATCAAATCCATCAATATCACGAAACTTATCAAATTGAAGGTGTTGATAAATAAGCTGAATCTGCGGATCAAAAATAAGACCTTCATGTCCTGTCATAAACGCTTTACCAGCAGACAACGAAACATTCAGAGGATTTGCTTTTAATGTCGCCGTCTTACCCCAAGCATACGTAAGCACATCACCTTTCAAAAAACCATAAGATAAAAGACCGTCTACATAAAAACCAGTATTGTGTTCCACACTACCGTATGCCGTAAATAACCATTTATTAAACGGACTCTTTTGACTTTGTTTTACGTTACGAGGTTGTAAGGAAAGCTTCCCATAACTTCCCATCATTCCAAAAGATATCGTACTATATGCCCTCTCTATCGTTTTGAGTAAGATGTCTGTTTCTATAGCGTTATAATCAACATGACCATCGTAGCCATATTCAAGAGCAGAAAGATCTGAAACATACCGAGAACTCCCACCATAACCATAAACAGATAAAGCAAAATTTCCTTCAACTTTTAATAATTTACGAGAAATAGACCGCGTCGTTTGCAACTTCTTTTGTTGATTATTAATATCCATAATCCCCACATGAAACAAAGCATTTTGTAACAGAAGATAGGTCGGAACTTGTGGGACAACTTCCCTAATCTTTAGCTCAGAATGAGGAATAACAGACATCCCTAAAGCAGGCTGAATATACTTACTTTCAAGGCGAAAATCCCAAAAATCTCCCTCTCCTTCAACCAATCTTTGAGAAGTTTTTGCTGGTCCAAGAGAAGAAGCTGGACCATAGCCATTAAGATAATATTGGTAAGGCAAACCCTCTAAGGCAATATAAGCACGATTTAACTGAAAAGAATCCTCTGCCGCTTTTCCAGAAACCTGAATAAGTGAAATACTATGAGCATTTTCATCCGTTGCTATCTCCTCCTGTTTTCCTACAACAAATTGCACATAAACTGTCGTTTTTCCAGAAACATTACCGTGTATCAAAAGTCGATCAGTCTTTTTATTATCGAGCAAACCATCACTCTTGAGATGTGTATTGAGATAAATATCCGCCTTATCTTGCGCATTATAAACTTCTTTTTCTCCCTTCCCAATATAAAGTGTCTGATACTCGTGAAACATTGGGGAGGCAAAAGCAATAAAACTATCAGAAAGTTTTACAAATGAAATAAACGAACTTGTCCGATTTGCAGCGTGCGAATCTGTTTTTCTTCTTCCTGTCAAAAACCACTTTGATCCTTTTGTCAAATAAAGCTCAGCAATAGAATTATCATCAACACGAGTCCCCCCTATCAATGAAGAAGAATCTGCCAAAATCGCTACAGTCCCCCCTTTTTCAGCTGTTAACAATAAATCACCGGAAATTTTTGTGCCTTCTGTTACTCCAATATAACTCCGACTGTTATGACTATGAATAGCTGTTCCAGCTGGAACCTCAAAAACGGTCCTTTTCAAAAAAACAAGTCCCTGTTCGAACGCATTATTCTCTCCTCCCATTTCAAAATGCATACCATGCTTGTTTCCTATTGCCTTAATGGTTGAATCTTCAATATTAACCCGCGAAATTAAAATATTTCCTTTCCAACCGTCCCCAGATTGTGTGTTAAAATCTTGTCCAACAGTTAAAACATGAACATCCGTAGAAATAATATTCGTATTTTTTAAATAAATAGAACCCTGCTGTTTTACATTGAAAACTGTATGTGCAATTTTTTCATTTGTATTTTCTCTATCTTCTGTTTTTTGATGTTTTGAAGTAATGGTAACATTATCTAAAGTTGCACGCCCCCCTCTCCCCACATAAAGAGCAGCGGCATCATTCACATCAATAAATCCTCCTTTCATCTGAATATCCGCATCAGCACTAACGAAAAGAGCACTCTCTTGACCAAGACCCTGCCCCTCCACTTTAACTTTTGTATTCGTTAACGTAACAGATGCTCCTACTTTCTCTGCATAAGCAGCGACCTGAGACGCTTCAATCGTTCCACGATTGACCTCAATCATTCCACGATCAGCTTTAAGACCTATTGATACATTTTTAAAAGCTGAATCGCTCAAGACAATTTTTCCCCCTTGCGATACAACAGCACCATAAAGATCCTCTATACCCGCAATACCTTCAACCTCTATACGCATTGCCTGAATAACTGTATTTGGCTTCTGCACTCCTATAGCAGCAAGCAAAGTGAGAGAACTCCCCTTTTCATTCTTTGGTTTAACAGGTGTCGTGAACTTATATATTTTATCACTAATTGTATGCTTTGTACCATCACTGCATTCATAAGGTAATTTTTTTTCATCACATGACAGTGATACAAATGAGCGAGAATGCGCCTCAATATTTATGTTTAACAAAAAAGAAAAAATAGCTGCTGTAAAAACGCACGAGTACAAGCGATTATTAGATATCTTGATTACCATTGCTTTTCAAAACTTTCTTTTTTCAACAAAAACAAAAAATGCTGGCAAAACAATAAACTGCAAAATTAAATACAATAAGAATAAAATAAAAAGCTATTTTATTATTTTTCTGACAAATGACAGCACTTCATAATAGGTTTTGTATTTTATGTAAAGAAAGAACAAAAAATTTAAAAATATCATTGAGGATGACGATCCCTTTAAAGATTCATCCCCTAAAACGCTGAGAGTTATAGCACAAAGCGCTAGAAAACCAATCCCTCCAAAAATGCGAAAAAATGTGAATTTTGAGGAGATATAATATTCAACTTATCTCATTTCTCAAAAATAAAAATAAAACAAAATGATAATAATTTTAAAGATTCAAATGATCAAAATATGTTAATAAAAATATCATACAATGAGATACAGTAAAATCTATAACCACATCATTTCTTCAACCACAACAAAAAACCAAAGAAACGCTCACTGGGATATAAGCGAATGTACACAATTTCTAAATTAAAGTTGCCAGTTATCTAGCACAAAATTGAATAAACAAACAAAACTTCTTTTAATACCTATCATCAATGATGTGAATGAATCAATTGCAGCTTTGTCATCAGGTTTTGCATAATTTGATAGCAGGTTTTGCATCAATTTATTTTTTTTGAAGGGT
The DNA here is from genome assembly GCF_000196435.1 of Bartonella tribocorum CIP 105476. Lineage (NCBI taxonomy): Bacteria > Pseudomonadati > Pseudomonadota > Alphaproteobacteria > Hyphomicrobiales > Bartonellaceae > Bartonella > Bartonella tribocorum. Next base: position 1,548,975 of record NC_010161.1, read on the forward strand.
TTTAAAAGGGGTTCTCAAAGGATTTTCAAAGATCTTTCAAAGCCTTTTCTCATTTTTTCTACAAAATCGCAATTTTTACCATTTTCCGCGTTTTTTTTTCCAATTTTAGGTATCAAAATCTATTTTGATAAAACGTGCATTTAATGGTAAAAATTGTACATAAAAACAAAAAATTACCACCTATTCCTAACTAATCCTACCTATTCCCACTTAATGCCAAACCTACAGTCAAACTACATCAATGAAATACTTTAGAAGATATCATCTAAAAACAGATCATAAAATGAAAAGCTATTTACATCAAAACCACTTGCATGACATTTTGAATTTTCAGATAAAAACTAAAATACAGTGAAACACTCACTATCCTGAAATTGAAAAGCATCAAAATAAAATTTCATAAAAATCTGTTCTATGAAAGCAATCTGCTTCTTATCGTTAAAGCAGATACTTTAGTTAAGCTATTTGGATCCCCTTTTTACATTGAATAAATCTCTAAACATTCCCCAATATCATCATCTGGCAATAACATCACTAGCACTCTCAGAACTGATAGATATCACTATACCAGGAGGGAAAAGAACTATATTTCTCTCCCTTTCCTCCATAATATTTTTCATTCAATTATTGCTTTCAAGATGAATATTTCATTTTTTCAAAGCTTTTTTTATTTTCTGGCGTTTTCTATCATTCTCAAGACGTAACATCAAATCTCGCTCTTGTTTGGTCGAATTGGTTACACCAAAAGTATCATTGTCCATAACCTGCTGATACCCTGCTACCATTAAGTTGACTAAAAATGAATCACTTCGTGGCGCTAATGAAAAATAGATTCCCTTTGAATCTTGTAATTTGTACCTATAACCTGCTTGAGTCATGCATTCATAAACTGCTGCAAACTCACTTACACGCGAATCCATACTTTCAGAAGAAGCATAGATCGGTTTCCAGCCACATTTTGACAGTGCTTGTTGGACCACAGACTTATCAACACCAGGCTTTTCCCATAATTCCAAGGTCGATGGGGGAGGTTTGCTAATACACCCAGCAGAGCTTAATAAAATGATAGAACTCAATAATTTCAATATTCTTTGCATCTCCCCCTCCTTCAATATCTACGATAGAAAGACTGATAAGTCCTCTCACATGCAAGATAACCCTCGTTAGCACATAGACATCGAAGAAACAATCCCCCCTGCAAAAACAAGAATGTAAGGATTTTTGATTACAGCAGCTTCAACACCTAAGGCTGACATTCAGGTTGTTCTTTGTGCTCTTCACAATGAGGACTATTCAAGCGCCTCTCTACATTTCGCTGAGGAATAACAGCATCAGGCTGACAAATCGGAAGATTCTCATATTTCTCACACCACTTCACCCTTCCCAATTTATCCTGAAAACCTGCTTGTATCATGCATGTATTCACAGACTCCTCTGCATTGAATTTCTCATCTGTACTTTTTTCTGTATCAAGACGACCATCAAGATGTTGCATTCCGCATTCCAACAGAGCTTTTTTGACCTCAAGTTGATCCGCACCGGACTTTTCCCATGTATCTACAGCTGTTCGAGAAGGCTGCTCTGGGTAACATCCAGCAATAACAAATAGGGCTATCCCGCTTAATAATTTTAAAATCTGCTTCATTTTCCTATCCTTAAATAATTTTGATAACACGAAACAATCTATAAATTATTTTACATGCTGTTTTTTCATTTCCAAAACAATGATGGACATTATCAATCTTTATATCATTTATCTTTTTCCGATGATTATGCCATTTGGTACTGTATCAAAAATACAGCAAAATTACTACTAAAATCATATTCTATCAATGTTATGCTTATAATTATTCTCAATATTTTGATTACAATTGAAATAGATATTTTTATAAATTTTTGCGCCTACATTGCCCCATAGATAAATAGCGTTGAGATAATTGGATGAAGAAAACAATCCCCCACAGGCATGAAAACACATGAATGTGGGGATTGTTTCCATCAACAGTAAAATTTAAGGATAGCATTCATATTGTTCTGGATGCTTTTTACAAAAAGGGCTGTTTAAGCGCTTCTTGACACTTCTCTGTGGAACAACAGCCCCTGGTCGACAAATCGGAAGGTTTTCGGCTTTATGATTTACACACCAAGTCCCCCCTCCCACATCATATTTATCATGAAAACCAGCTTGAATCATACAAGCTTCTATGGTTGCCCATGCATTGTTGCTTAAATTTCTGTTTTCTGGAAATACATCATAAGGAGCTGGCATGCCACATTCTAACAAGGCTTTTTTTACCTCAAGCCGATCTGCTCCTGTTTTCTCCCACACAGTGAAGTATCCTGCAGGAGGTTTATTAAACTGGCATCCCATTATAACTAATAAAGCTATGCAACTCAATAATTTAAAGATGTGTTTCATTTTTTCCTCCTTAAAGGGACTTGTACTCGATGGGAAAGTCCATATATATCTTGGCATTTTGGACCCGCATCTCCAAGGCAAGTATGGGGATTGTAAGGATTTGTGAACATATTCCATGTTTCTTTCCACATATTACTGCCAGCAGGTATTGTCTCGTAAGTATAGCCATTGCCGCCAATAATTCTGCTGACAAAATCGTATCTATGACCATCAAAACCTATCGTAGTTTGTTTGCCATCACTCACATAACCTAACAGACCGGATGCAACTAAAACATTAAAGGCTGGCCCATAGAGATTAATATTTGTGTTTCCGTTAGCTATCCCGTGCACACCTTCTTGTTTGAAAGAATACAGCATATTCCCCAATGTCATCGTCCCGCGACTATGGCCATAAAGTTCTAATCCTGTAAGACCATAGCGAGACATCAAATCTTTTGCTTCTTGTGTTGAATTGGTCAAACCCCAAAAGTTATTTTCCAGAAACTTCTGGTATCCCGCGACCAGAAGTTCTGAGATAGCAGAATCGGCTTGAGGGAACACAACAAAATAAAGCGGATTATTTTTATCCTTCGCATGTTGCTCTGCATAAACAGCGGCTTCCTCTGGTGGAGTAAAAATGCCATTAAAGGACACATGCACCTTGCCATCAGCACCCTCTTGCAAATGCTGCTTTTCTTCATCCGTTAAACAATGTGCGTGAGGAAACAATCGCGCCATTCCAAGTGAAGGCAAGGATGGCGGATTGTTGATCATCACTAGCAAGACTTAAGGTTTGCATTCAGGTGCATTTTTATATTTTTTACAAAAAGGGCTGTTTAAGCGCTTCTTGACACTTCTCTGTGGAACGACAGCACCTGGTCGACAAATGGGAAGGTTTTCGGCTTTAAAAGTATAACACCACCCCCCCCCTCTTTGATCTTTATAGCGGAATCCTGATTGAACCATACAGGCATGAATTGTTGCCCATGCATTGTTGCTTAGCTTTTTATTTTCTGGGTCGACATCATCAGGGGTTGGCATACCACATTCTAATAATGCTTTTCCTACCTCAGTAAAACCTGCTCCAGGCTTTTCCCACATCCCTAGATATGGTGTGGGAGTTTTATTAAACTGACATCCAGCGATACTTAACAAAGTTACAGCACTTAATAATTTTACGATGTGTTTCATTTTTTACTCCATGATTTACTTAAAGGAAATTGTTCACGATGAGATGAACCATAATCATATCTACATTTATAACCTGCATCTCCAAGACAAGTATGGGAACTTATGGGATTCATGACCACTCTCCACCATTCTTTCCACCAGTTACTGCCAGCAGGTATTGTCTCGTAAGTATAGCCATTGCCGCCAATAATTCTGCTGACAAAGTCGTATCTATTCCCATCAAAGCCAACAATGGTTTGTTTGCCATCACTCACATAATCTAACAGACCGGCTGCAACTAAAACATTAAAGGCTGGTCCATAGAGATTGATAGTCGTGTTTTCGTTGGCTATACCGTGAACACCTTCTTGTTTGAAAGAATTCAGCATATTCCCCAATGTCATTGTCCCGCGACTATGTCCATAAAGTTCTAATCCTGTAAGACCATAGCTATACATCAAATCTTTTGCTTCTTGTGTTGAATTGGTCAAACCCCAAAAGTTATTTTCCAGAAACTTCTGATAGCCCGCGACTAGAAGTTCTGAGATAGCAGAATCGGCTTGAGGGAACACAACAAAATAAAGCGGATTATTTTTATCCTTCGCATGTTGCTCTGCATAAACAGCGGCTTCCTCTGGTGGAGTAAAAATGCCATTAAAGGACACATGCACCTTGCCATCAGCACCCTCTTGCAAATGCTGCTTTTCTTCATCCGTTAAACAATGTGCGTGAGGAAACAATCGCGCCATTCCAAGTGAAGGCAAGGATGGCGGATTGTTGATCATCACTAGCAAGACTTAAGGTTTGCATTCAGGTGCATTTTTATATTTTTTACAAAAAGGGCTGTTTAAGCGCTTCTTGACACTTCTCTGTGGAACGACAGCACCTGGTCGACAAATGGGAAGGTTTTCGGCTTTAAAAGTATAACACCACCCCCCCCCTCTTTGATCTTTATAGCGGAATCCTGATTGAACCATACAGGCATGAATTGTTGCCCATGCATTGTTGCTTAGCTTTTTATTTTCTGGGTCGACATCATCAGGGGTTGGCATACCACATTCTAATAATGCTTTTCCTACCTCAGTAAAATCTGCTCCCGGTTTCTCCCAAGCAGTCAAATATCCTGAAGGAGTTTTATTAAACTGACATCCAGCGATACTTAACAAAGTTACAGCACTTAATAATTTTACGATGTGTTTCATTTTTTACTCCATGATTTACTTAAAGGAAATTGTTCACGATGAGATGAACCATAATCATATCTACATTTATAACCTGCATCTCCAAGACAAGTATGGGAACTTATGGGATTCATGACCACTCTCCACCATTCTTTCCACCAGTTACTGCCAGCAGGTATTGTCTCGTAAGTATAGCCATTGCCGCCAATAATTCTGCTGACAAAGTCGTATCTATTCCCATCAAAGCCAACAATGGTTTGTTTGCCATCACTCACATAATCTAACAGACCGGCTGCAACTAAAACATTAAAGGCTGGTCCATAGAGATTGATAGTCGTGTTTTCGTTGGCTATACCGTGAACACCTTCTTGTTTGAAAGAATTCAGCATATTCCCCAATGTCATTGTCCCGCGACTATGTCCATAAAGTTCTAATCCTGTAAGACCATAGCTATACATCAAATCTTTTGCTTCTTGTGTTGAATTGGTCAAACCCCAAAAGTTATTTTCCAGAAACTTCTGGTATCCCGCGACCAGAAGTTCTGAGATGGCAGAATCAGCTTGCGGAAACACAACAAAATAAAGCGGTTCATTTTTATTCTCCGCATGTTGCTCTGCATAAACAGCGGCCTCATAGGGTGGAGTAAAGATGCCATTGAGGGACACGTGCACCTTGCCATCAGAGCCGGCTTGCAAATGCTGCTTTTCTTCATCCGTTAAATAATGGAACTTAGGGATTTTTTGTCCTCGAGCGTCTCTTATAGGTACACCATTTTCATCTGTTTTATAGATTGTATTGCCCTGTTCATCACGGTCGACCACAGCGATGGGGTGTTCTTTGATAAACATGGTTCTATAGGAGTCATCGCTGTATTTAAACCCTTCTTCTAAGAGTTGTGTTGCCATTTCACGATTTTCATGGACGATTTGTTCCAGCTTGGCGACATCAAGCTGTTGTACCCCCTTATGGGCGTTGGCAGTATCACGGTTAAGGGAGGCGATGGCTTGTTCCACATCTTGCCCCGTCAACGCCTTTTGCCCTGCTTCATTTGTCAGCACAATGGTGCTATCACTAATGGCGGATTTGGTATAGCCTTCCTCTGAATCTTTGGCTTTTGCATGATCTAAAACATTCTTGGCAATGTTTTTTGCAACACCATATTTGCCTTGGTACATGGGGCCACCCGCAGAAATGCTGATCCCATCGCTGTTGGCTTGAGCATCAGCACTGTTGGTGATATCACTCGTTTTAATGGTTCCGGTGGTCAGTTTATTTTTGTTCGCCGGTGCGGTGCTGTCGATAATCCCCCCGGTCATAGTTGTTGCACCCGCCACTGTAATATCAAAACCGCCCTCACCCGCTTTGATGCCGGATTGTTCCACAACGCTGTGATAATCACTAGAGGTTTTATCCTTGTTAAAGGCAATATTGGTTGTGGCTGTACCATCCTTTTCTCGGCTATTATAACCAATGGAAACAGAGTTTTGCTTGCTGGAACTTTGTCCCGTATCACTGCGGCTGGTAATGGCAAAATCACCCCCTACTTCCATTTCTACACGCTCTCCAGAAACCACAGCACCTGCCAATGTGGTGTTTGCACCACTCGTTGTGTGAACTGTGCCGGTGCCAATAATATGGCTGTTCTTCTGGTGAACCTCCTCACTGGAACCCTTGCCCTTACCAAAAGAAGCATTCCCCATCCACCCTGTACCACCGGTACCATAACTATACCCAACATTCATTGAAGCGCTTTGCGTGTGGTTTTCTGTGCTCTGCGTGTTTTGCGCACTTTCAAAGATGATATCTTTACCTGCTTCCATGGTGATATTCCCGCTCTGTTCATCATTGCTTTGTATCGGGTTTGTACCAGCAATAATATCGGCTCCAACACCATGGATGCTGCCTTTGTAGGCTTGCATATTAACAGCGCGTCCTGCTTCTATTGTACCTGTTACCGCAGTAGAGGTCTGAACAGAGGCTTCTGCCTTCTCTGTCTTAAAGCCCACGGTTACGCTAGCAGAAACATCAGCAATATCACGAATAGACTGTTTGTTTCCACCTTTCATCCCATTATAAAGACCTTTGCCTTTGCTATAGAGATCATAGCCTTTTAGACCAGCAATAAGACCATTACCGATTTTGTGTTTTGTATCCCCATGACCAAAACGTTTGGCTGCATCCTTTACATCTTTTACTGTACCAAGAATGCCCACATTGACAGAGCCTGTCACACCAGCAAAGAACTTTTCATGCTTTTCTTGCGCATTAGAGGTATCATAGCTTTCCGATAGTGTGATATTATTACCAGCATCAATGTTGACATCACGATTTGCAGAAACATTTGCCGCTTGAAAATTCGCATCATTGCCGGCATTAAAATTTGCATCATTGCCCGCATGGAAATTGGACGGCGTATTCGTCTTTTCCCATTGATCGCCCGTATCTTTATTGCTCTCAACCCCAACACCCACAGAAGCACCACTTTTGCTCTTTTCAAACTGAAAGCCAAAACCTGTGCGTTCTTCCTTTGAATTTGTGCTATGGCTATTGTGACCAGGCAAAACATTCACATTATGGACTGCCGAAACATTAATATTTTCCTCTGCGATAAAGTCAGAACCTACCACATTCACATCTTCTTTTTCGGCGGTGATAGTGATATTTTTACCATTGAGCGAAGAGCCTTGATGTTCAAAACTTTCTTCATTTTGCACCTTTCCCTCACTCCCGTAGATTGAGACAAAGCCCTTGCCTGATCCCACACCAAAACCCGTTTCATGAGTTTCTGAATGGCTCTCATGGTGATCTGTCATGCCATCAATCGTCACGCTTTGTCCTGCCACATGGATATCTCCATTGGCAATCATATGAGAAGCCGTGATTGTGGTCTCTTTGTCTGATTGCGTAATAATGTTGCCCGTCGCCCCCAGAATGGAGGAAACCGTTGTTGTATGGGATTGAGATGTATCGGAAGATTTGCTACTCAAAAAGCCACTTTCTGACGATTGTGCTTGCTGATCATACTTTTCTTGCGCCCCTTTGATGAGAATATTGCATAGTTTTATACTTAAATACATTTAAAATGCATTTTACCCTCTTCTACTTGTGATAAAAATGAACCCTGTATCGATATTATTTAATTTTGTAACAAAAATACGCAATGAAACATATGCTTATAAACAAATAAGCCTACTCCCTGCCCTTTTGATAGCAATAACAGAATCGTAAAAAAATGATCATACGCTCATCATTCTCTTAGATTGCCTCTTCTATTATGAGATTTTTTTCTATGAGATTTTATTGCGATACCTTACTTCTTCTTTATTAAAGCTTTTGCAAACACAATAGTACAATCCCCCAATGAATCTTTTATCTGCTATTTTCTACCAACGCCTCTTTGAAAAAAATTCCTCCTCTTTAACCCACAATAACCGCGATATCCTTTTAATGGATGTGGAGGATATCAGTTCTTCTTCACAAGGAACTGCATAAAGAACTTCACCTTCGCTTCTTCAGCGATTTCTTAAATAACAAAATTTAAAAACTCAATTTAAAAAAGCTTATAAAATAATTCATTGGCTCAGTTGAACATAGATGAAAAAATTTAACTCAAATAATAGAAATAAATCTCACAATAACTTCTCTTGTGAAACATCACTTCATTAATAAATTAAAAAAAAATATTTCCCTATAGCCTTCTATTTAGTAAAATATGTCCGCACTGTCAGGCATTTTAACAGGTGATACCTATATTAATGGCATGGCTATTAATGGCACAACTCACCATCAAAAAATATCTGATATTTATATGATGGTGTTATTGTCATCAACAATAGCTCACAAAAAATCCCAAAGCAAAATGGTAACGAGTAGGTTGTTTTCAATCTAAATTATTCCAATCTTTGGAGAATAACGATCAAATACCCGCTCTCCTGAAGACATCAGCCATTTCTTTTTACTCTAATCTTTTAGAGCAGTTTCTTTTGCTTAAAATTATAAAATTTAAGGGCATAGAAACAAATAACAAGCCAAGCAATCCAACTAACACCGACAATTAAAACTGGTCGTGTCTCATCGAAGTACCATAAGAGAATAAAAATAAAAAACATAAATAAGATAGAAAAAATTGATCCTATCGGCCAAAATAGAATGGGAAAATTTAAAGTATTCTGTTCTTCTTTAGGCATCTTAATTCGCATAAAAATTTGCGAAAGTAGAATCATCATCCAAACAAAAACCGTTGCAAATGTTGCCATTGCTGCAATAAGAAAAAAAAGCTTTTCATGATAAAAATAATTAAGGACAACACCAAGAAGAAAAATAGCAAAGATCATCAAAATAACAAAAACTGGTATACCGTTTTTTGATAAATATTGAAACTTTTTTAAAGCATAACCTTCCTGCGATAAACCATGGATCATACGACAAGCACCATACATTCCACTATTCATTGCCGAAATAGCCGCTGTAACAACAACAATATTTAAAATATTTGCTGCATATGAAATCCCAAGATTTTCAAAAATGGATACAAAAGGGCTATCCATAAGACCAATCTCATTCCAAGGATAAAGAGACATTAAAATAGCTAACGTCATGATGTAAAAAAGTAAAATACGAACTGGAGTAGAATTAATTGCTTTTGAAATCGTTTGATGAGGATTTTGAACTTCCATGATTGCCATGCCAATGATTTCTATGCCACCAAAAGCAAAAACAACAACACTAAAGCAAGCTAAAAAACCAAACCAGCCATTGGGAAAAATACCACCATTCTTCCACAAATTATGAATAGTAACAGTAGAAGAACCTACACTTCCACCCCACCCCAAAAAAATAATTGCTATTCCTAAAATAATCATCGCAATGATAGCAATAACTTTAATAGAAGACAGCCAAAACTCTAGTTCACCATAGACTTCTACAGCAGCTAAATTAATACCTGTGATGATTAATGTAACACTCAGTGCCCATACCCAAGGAGCAACATCAGGATACCAAAAACCCATATAAGTCGCAAAAGCTGTAATATCAGCCAAACCAACAAGAATCATCTCAAATACATATGTCCATCCCGTTAAAAAACCAGCTAATGGCGATATGTAATTTGCCGCATAACGAGCAAAAGAACCAGGCAATGGATTATGAAGTATCATCTCTCCTAAAGCCCGCATAACCATAAAAATAGCTAAACCAGCAATACAATAGGCAATCAAAACACTAGGACCCGCAAGCTTAATTGCCTGTGCAGACCCATAAAAAAGACCTGTTCCAATAGCAGAACCAAGAGCTAAAAAAATAACTTGGCGCTTACTCATCCCTCGTTTCAGTTCATTTATTGCCATTTCTTTCCTTACTTTTTGAAATGCTGATAAAATCCACACCACTACAACAGCTTTATGATAAATAAAGTCTCATGTTTTTTTTCACAAATATATTTCAAACAACATCGAAGACCAGCCAGTCCAACACTTTGCTATAAACAATGGAAAAATACTTTTATTACGAATTATTCAGCTTTTATAGCCTGCAATTTCGTATTATTTTATAAATAAGGTGATAATGAATTTTTTTATAATTGTCATTTAATTCATTTTGTATTCTCTAGTTTTTTACAGAGAAAATTAGCCTTAATGTAGTGTAAACTACTTAGACCTCTATTTCGGCGCCCTGAAATAGAAGCCTAAAAATTCATAACGACGCATTAACTATGCGTACAATTAATTTTTTGTTACTTTAAGCAAACCCTTTTTGGGCCCATAAAACAAACTTTTTACGCCAATTTAATAGCTCAATCAGTGATAATACGAATCTCGCCAGCTTTCAAAAGTATGAGAAAGTGTATCTACAGCCCATCTTTTAAGGACTCCAACTGCTCTAACGACAAGCTTTCCAATGAAAAAAAAATATACGGTAAAAATGGCATCTTTAACTGTTGGTCCGATGATAGTATCCACCTTACCTCTAGGAGTTCTCCCTGAGATAGGAATCAAACCTTTGTTTTCCGCCGAAACAAGAGGCTTCTTCTCTTGAGCGACGATCATAATGAAAACGTCCTCTGAAAAACGACCTCTCCTAAAATTTGCATGAACCTCAAGTATTTGCAAAAAACAAAAAAGAACTGTTATTAAAACGCATAATCGAGCACTTTTAAACATTTCTTTCTCCTTTTTTATTTATAATACCAAAAATGAACTATAAAACTCATAAAGCATTAATAAACAAGAAGAATATACAATAAAATTCTTATTTTCTATAAAATTATGATGATAAATACAGATCATTATAAAATATCTAGTTGGCTACAGACAACAGATATATACAGTAAATAAATACATAAATTTGAATATATTATTGATCTCCTATATTTTTATATGAAGGAAGTTTTAAAATTCAATATCCGCCCCTCATCATTAACTTTAAAACAAATATTATTGAAAACTTAATGAAGGAAAAATTGTTTCTGGTAAAACAGATAATAAGTGCCCTTCACGTACAAGTATATGGACTTGATGAAGATCTGGAGCCAGATACCGATCTTCCTTAAGAGAAGCAATATTTTTGCGTAAACATTCCATAACAGACTGTAAGAGAGTACTTGTTTTTAAAGGTGCACGATATTCAATTCCTTGTGTTGCAATAAGCGTTTCAATGCCAATAAGTGTAAAAAGGTTTTCACTCATTACCAATAATCGACGAGCCCCATGGCAAGCCATTGAAACATGATCTTCTTGATTGGCTGAAGTTGGTGTTGAATCAACGGAAGCAGGATAAGCCATTTGCTTATTTTCAGACATTAAAGCTGCTGCTGTTACTTCAGCGATCATAAAACCTGAATTAAGACCTGCATTGTGCGCTAAAAAAGCTGGAAGACCGTAAGAAACTGCTGGATCAACCATAAGGGCAATGCGCCGTTGAGAAATAGATCCTATTTCACACAAAGCAAGAGCAATCTGATCAGCAGCAAACGCGACAGGCTCAGCATGAAAATTGCCCCCTGATACAACCTCACCATTCCTTAAAATCAAAGGATTATCTGTAACAGCATTTGCTTCAATAATCAGTGTTTTTGCTGCTGCGAGTAAAATATCAAAACATGCCCCCATAACCTGTGGCTGGCAACGTATACAGTAAGGATCTTGTACACGCTCATCACCACGTAAATGTGCTGCACGAATTTCTGAATCCTCTACAAGCTTTTCTAATGTTTTTGATACGGCAATCTGCCCATAATGACCTCGCAAAATATGGATATCAGGATGGAATGGCGCCGTTGACCCCATGGTAGCATCTGTCGTTAAAGCCCCTGCCAACAATCCACCACACAATGCCCGATAAGCTCGAAAAAGTCCAGCAAGTGCAAGTGCTGTTGATGTTTGAGTCCCATTAATAAGAGCCAGACCTTCCTTTGCCTCTAAAATAATAGGGGATAACCCTGCTTTCTCTAAAGCAAGTGCTCCACTCATACGAATATTTTGAAAAAACGCTTCTCCTTCTCCCATCATAACAGCCGCCATATGAGCAAGTGGAGCAAGATCACCTGAAGCGCCAACAGATCCTTTTTCTGGGATGACAGGAATAACACCCTTTTCAAGCATATTTTCCAGCAAATTTACCAACTCTAAACGAACCCCAGAGGCCCCTCTTCCTAAAGAGATAAGCTTTAAGCTCATGATCAAACGCACAATATTTTCAGCTAGAGGGTCTCCTACCCCACAACAATGAGACAAAATAAGATTTCTCTGTAAAACAGTGACTTTGTCCGCATCAATTTTAATGGAAGCCAACTTCCCAAAACCAGTATTAATACCGTACACAGGCTCACTTCCAGCAACAATTTCAGCGATACGCTGCGCTCCTCTCTCGATAACTAAATGCGTGTCATGATGAAGCTTACTGATTTCACCATTAAAATAAATAGCTTCAAGTTCGCTAAGCGTTACCTCACCCGGTTTTAGTATAATCGTCATAATTTTCTTTCTTTTTTAATTAAAGTATAACTCTTAGCATTATTGATCCTTCTATAAAACAAAAAAAGATATAATCACTCTTTAAACGAAAATGCTTTTTTAAAAGCCACTCCTGAGAATAAAGGTATTGCCAAAAAGTAGAATGATTAACGATAGATGAAAATGAGATAATGACAAACACAACAAAGGCTGTGAATTTTAAATAACAGATAGTGGATTGATATATAATGATATATCTAGCGTTAGTCATATTGAATGAGGGAACGAATATCTTAAGATTCTCTCATTCCAAATCTGTTTTAAAACAATCAAAACTATGTCGCTTGCAGGCCACAAGCGAAATTAGCGTGGAGAGTGGAACTGTACAAGAAAAGACTAAAAATACCTCTTATAAACCGTCTCAAGTGTCAAGGGCTGTCGCACAACATTGGGAGATGGGCAAAGTGTGTGATAATGCAGGTTAGCTCTTTTATTAAGTCTAAAGATGAGAAGTGCTCAATGAATTTATCGTAAAACTATTCCTACTAAACTTATGAAAAAGCTTAGATAGATAGCTGTCACAATCTATTATGATTGCAAAAATTAAACTTCTCCTTGAAGATAGAGCGGTATTTTCGATGGAACTTTATGGAAAATTTAAAAAACTTATTCAAAACATCAATATAGAGAAGAAATTAAGCTTATTTGCCACTTCTAACATTGTATTTAAAGCGCCAGATTGAAATCTGAAAATCACATTTCAGTAAAACCACACAAGACTGGAACTAACCCGTTATTTAAAATAGAAAATAAAGGAGATTTTCTTATATCAAAAAATTTAATTAACATATTGTTTTTATATTATATCTTTTAAAAAAAGAAATATTTCATATAGCATATTTCTATTTTAATTTTTTGTTATATTGAATTTGAATTTAGAAATAATTTTAAAATTCAATATAAGTCAGTTTTTTAGGTCTTTTAAAGCCACTTTTTTTTCGAGTTTTCATAGAGGTTTCAAAGTCCTCTACCCTTTATTACGAGCAAATTCTGATTGTGGTAATTTTTTGTATTTTTCAGTTTTTTGCTGTCAAAATCTATTTTAACAAAACTCTAATAGTAAACAATAATCATAAAAACAAAGAATTACCCAATATTTCCATTCAATCCCCCTCTTCCTACTTAGTGTAAAACCTACTGCCCAATTACAGTAAAGATACTCTCCCTTAAACGCCATAACGAAGTTCATAATTTTTCTGTTGAGAATTCCCACATGTCAATTAGACAGTAAAGATCAGATGTACTGAAGAGTCCATTCAGTGCAAAAGGAAAAAGCTATCTTCCCCCTCAAAATGTGCCTTAATACTGCACAAATTTCCCAAACATTGTCTTCTTTGATGTGCTAAAGGATAGTAAAAACATCATCGATAACAGATTATTTGCATACATATAAAGCTCACTTCAATACAAAATCTCCAAACTCTCTTGCAGTTCATATTTCTTTACCAATGCAACCAATTTCCGCAAATATTTTTCCCTATGGCGCGCAGTAGCGCCTTGCGCTTGCGTTGAAGAGCAGCTCATTCCAATAAAATCTTCAGATGGGATTGTCATTGTCCAATTACGTGTATGAAAAGAAATCTTTTCTAGATTTACCCCAAAACCATCACTCATTTCCTGTAAAAAATCACGATAATAATGAGAATAGTTCAAACGCTTCTTCTCTAACAATGCCTCATAAACGTCTAAAAATTCGCTATGCTTGAAATCACGATTATTTTGAACAATCGCCATAACACCATTGGCGCGAAATTGATCCGAAGCAGTGCCAAAGTAACTTAGGGCGGATCATCCACTGAAACGCCTGTGCCACAACAAAAAGATCGACCTCGCCGATTTGAGGCAATTTTTCAGCTTGACCTTGATACCACTATATCGTAGAAAATTTTCTTCACCCCTTCTTAATCATATCTGCCGATATATCGATAGCATGAGATTGGTGCTCATTCCCTCAAAGTTTAACTATCCCCTCTCATGCAATGCCTGGTCCCACCCCCCACATCCACGATCGACAAATATTTTTTGTTCTTAAAAGGAAGATCTTAAATAAGGCGAGAGGGTAGCGACAACGATCATAATCATCAGCTAATCCGTCAAACTTTTCATTTTGCTGTTGAAAGTTTTGCAAGATAGGATTTTTCCCCTTCTTCACAATTTTTGATATCCGTAATTTAAAAGCCTTTTTTATCCAATAGGTTAAGCGTGACTTCTAAAGGAGGGGAAATGGGCAGTGCCTCTCCTTTCTATAAGCTCGATGCCTATATTATTCTGAAACAAAAAAAATACTATGAAAATAATAAATACGCCATAAGAATAATTGATATAAATATTATAGATCTTTCACAAGATGACATCTATATTTTCATTATTATTTTCATATCAACAAGTCACTTAAGCGTGCTAAAAGCGCAGAAAGATATCAATTTATTGATAATAATATCTGTTTATAAAATTCAAAATACTTTCCACCAAGAATATAAACCCTATATAATACATAAAATATCTGTGGAGACATCTTTATGTTAAATGTACAAACTTCTTCAATGTTTAAAATATTAAAACAATTTTCAATTATTATTTTTTTGGCGGGATTAATCCCATTTTTAAGTGGTTGCGGATTTAATACCATACCAACAACTGAAGAAAAAGCACACGCAGCATGGAGTGAAGTGCTCAATCAATATCAACGCCGTACAGATCTCATCCCCAATCTTGTAGAAACAGTTAAAGCTTACGCAGCCCATGAACAAAGCGTTTTCACAAATGTCATTGAAGCACGTGCCAAAGCAACACAAGTCAACATTAACGCAGATATGTTGAATAATCAGGAAATTATGCAGCAATATCTCAAAAATCAAGCAAATTTATCAAGTGCACTTTCGCGGCTTATGGCAGTTGTCGAAAACTATCCGGATCTTAAAGCAAACCAGAACTTTCTTGCTCTTCAGTCACAACTAGAAGGAACTGAAAACCGTATCTCCGTTGCGCGCCGCGATTATATCGAAACGGTTCGTGCCTACAATACTGCACTCAAAACAATGCCGACAATGATTTGGGCAAAATTATGGTTTCGTGATGCTAAACCGATGCCAACTTTTACTATTGATACGGATAGCCAACAAACACCAAAGGTTAATTTTAATTAATGAAACTATTTCAACACTCTATACAACGTCGTTTTTTTCTACGTTTATGGATTCCTTTGAGCATTCTATGCTTGATCATTGCATTGGGGAATGTCACTTACGCACACATTAAGTTTCCTCCTTTAACCGGCTATATCAACGATATGGCTCATTTACTTGATCATGCAACAAAGAAAAATTTAACAGAACAGCTCTCTGCCCTCGAAGAAAAAACGGGAGATCAAATTGTTGTTGTAACGCTCCCTACTCTTTCAGGCAATGATATAGAGACATACAGCAATTCTCTTTTTCGCACATGGAAGTTAGGTCAAAAACAAATCAATAACGGCGTATTAATCGTCATTGCACCCAATGAACGTGAAGCACGTATTGAGGTAGGCTATGGTCTGGAAGGAGAACTAACAGATGCCATTTCCTCTGTCATCATGAATAGCTTTATGATTCCTAATTTTCGTGAAGGAAATTATCAAAAAGGAATTGTCGAATCGGTTCATGCAATTATCAAAGTGATCACACAAAGCGATGCTGATTTTTCTTTTCGAATCAATCAAAAGGCTAAAGCTGTTGAGGAACAACGTAAACAAGCTGCAAAAGAAGAAATGATTATAAATACAATCATGTTTTTCATTCTCTTTATAGCAGTTGGTTTGCCCATTCTTGCTATGATTTTTGGTCAGAAAATAGGTCCACGAAAATATCTTTGGATGGGTATTATCTTCACACCTTGGTTTTTAAACTTAAATGCAAGCGGTAGAGCCCCTGGTGGAATATTTGGTAAACATTCAGGAGGAGGAGGATTCAGAGGTGGTGGTGGATCATCAGGTGGTGGTGGTGCAACAGGAAGATGGTAAAACGAGCATAACGCGTTTTTTAAATAAAATTCATTGCAATTCTCATAAAGTATCTCTTAATCTTATGCTTTTGTTATTTTTCTGATTACAATACAAACTCAAACATTAAGATAAATCTCAAACATTAAGATAAATATTGCCAATGACATTTGAATTAAAACATAGGGATCGTAGTCACTTATCACATCATTTTAATGCTATTCTAGGAAATCCACCTGTTGAATGGAAAATAAGTGATCATTTGGTTGAGTATCCTGAAGCGCTGCGTTATATGCAGGAGCGTGTGGAAAAAATTCTTGCAAAAACTGCCCATGAACAGGTTTGGCTTCTTGAACACCCTTCCCTTTATACAGCAGGTACGAGTGCAGATAAAAAAGATCTTTTAGCGCCTCATTTATTTCCTGTTTATGAAGCAGGACGTGGGGGTGAGTTTACATATCACGGTCCAGGACAGCGTATTGCTTATATTATGCTTGATCTTAAACGTCGAAAACAAGACATTCGTGCTTTCATTAGTGCATTAGAAGAATGGATCATACAGATGCTTGCAAGCTTTAATATTAAAGGCGAACGCAGAGAAGATCGCGTTGGTGTCTGGGTAAAACAGTCTCATTGCCCATCAAAAAAAAATGATCTTTCTTCCGAAGATAAAATTGCAGCGATTGGCATTCGAGTGCGCAAATGGATAAGTTTTCATGGTGTTTCTATCAATGTTAATCCTAATTTAGCCCATTATTCAGGAATTGTTCCTTGTGGAATTACAAACCACGGTGTCACAAGCTTTCTCAATCTAGGGTGCCCTGTAACAATGCATGATATTGATATTGCTCTTAAACACGCTTTTGAGAAAATTTTTGGTCCAACGATTGATGTTTCCTAAGTGCATTGATTTTTAAATAAAAAACAGGCATAAAATTTATTTTAATGAATATTTTATTTTATGAGGTATATAGTTAAACGCTATGAGCGATAACAACAAGGATCTTTTTAGTGTTTTAAATAAAGCCCAATCTCGGGTAAATACAAAAGAAAGCACTCTGCAATCTCCAATGAAATCAAAAGCGATGATTTCAAAAAAAAGTGCAAAAAATACGCAAGAAGACGACTATAATGCCCTCTCTATTCGAGTGCTTGAGGGTTTAGAGCCTGTGCGTTTACGCCCTGGAATGTATATTGGTGGAACAGACAGTAAAGCACTTCACCATTTATTTGCTGAAATTATTGATAATGCGATGGATGAAGCTGTTGCTGGTTATGCAGACTCCATTGAAGTGTCATTAGATAGAAATGGTTATATAACCGTTACGGATAATGGACGTGGTATTCCTGTCGAAAATCATCCTCAAATGCCTGACAAATCTACTCTTGAAGTTATTATGACACAACTCCACTCAGGAGGAAAATTTGATGGAAAAGCTTATCAAACTGCGGGTGGACTTCATGGAGTAGGAATTTCTGTTGTCAATGCTCTTTCTGATGATATGGAAGTTGAAGTTGCTCGAGAACGAAAACTTTACCGCCAACGTTTCTCACGCGGTATTCCTCAATCTGGATTGGAAAATTTGGGGGATGTTTATAATCGTCGTGGTACACGCGTTCGTTTTCATCCTGATAGCGAAATTTTTGGTGAAAAAGCGGCTTTTAATCCAGAAAAAATCTATAAAATGGCGTGCTCCAAAGCCTATCTTTTTGGCGGTGTAAAAATTCGCTGGAGTTGTGATCCCGTCATACTTGAAAGTGTAAAAAATATTCCTGAAAAAGCTGTTTTTCATTTTCCCAATGGGCTTAAAGACTATTTACTTGCATCACTAAAAGATGAATATCGCGTAACGTCAGAAATTTTTTCTGGCAAAACACAACAAAATAATGGTCATGGCTCCGTCGAATGGGCTATCGCTTGGCATGGTGGTGATCCTTGTGTGCAATCTTACTGCAATACGATTCCTACAGGAGAAGGTGGAACACATGAAATAGGATTACGTCAAGCTCTTTTACGTGGATTGAAATCTTACGCTGAATTAATAGGCAACAAGCGCGCAGCGATCATTACATCTGATGATATTATGATTTCAACAGCCGCAATACTTTCTGTCTTTATCAGTAATCCTGAATTTGTTGGACAAACAAAAGATCGATTAGCAACCATTGAAGCACAGCGTATTGTTGAGAATGCAATCCGTGATCCTTTTGATCATTGGTTGGCAAATTCCCCCCAAGAAGCAACAAAACTTCTCGATTGGGTTATTGAACGTGCTGAAGAACGTGTTAGACGACGCCAAGATAGAGAAATAAGTCGAAAAACTGCTGTCCGTAAATTACGTCTCCCCGGTAAACTTGCAGATTGTAGCCAAAACCATGCAGCGGGTGCTGAATTATTCATTGTTGAAGGGGATTCTGCAGGAGGATCAGCCAAACAAGCAAGAAATAGAGCAAACCAAGCAATTTTACCTCTTCGTGGCAAAATCCTCAATGTTGCCAGTGCTGCCCATGAAAAAATGAACTCAAGTCAAACAATTAGCGATCTTATCCTTGCTCTTGGATGTGGAACACGTTCTAAATATCGTGAAAAAGATCTCAGATATGAACGTATTATCATCATGACAGATGCTGATGTTGATGGTGCTCATATTGCGTCACTGCTCATTACTTTCTTTTTTCAAGAAATGCCTGACCTTATTCATCAGGGACATTTATATCTCGCCGTCCCCCCCCTATATAGAATATCGCAAGGCGGGAAAGTTGCTTATGCACGTGATGACATCCATAAGGATGAATTGCTCAAAACTGAATTTACGGGAAAAGCTAAAATTGAAATCGGGCGTTTTAAAGGGCTGGGTGAGATGCGCGCAGAACAACTTAAAGAAACAACAATGCATCCTCAAAAACGTACATTGCTTCGTGTTTCTATTGATGCCGTGGAAATGCAAGAAACGAAAAAGACTGTAGAAAGTCTCATGGGAACAAAACCAGAAGCACGATTTCGTTTTATACAAGAAAATTCTAC
Source organism: Bartonella tribocorum CIP 105476 (assembly GCF_000196435.1). NCBI lineage: Bacteria > Pseudomonadati > Pseudomonadota > Alphaproteobacteria > Hyphomicrobiales > Bartonellaceae > Bartonella > Bartonella tribocorum. Next base: position 1,568,736 of record NC_010161.1, read on the forward strand.
TTTTGCTTCTAATTTAGACATCTAATGTAATCATGTAAAAAATATCTCTTTTAAACCACTGCAGCAGCGTCAATCACGCGCAGTTGCGGATTGATCGTTCCATTCCAATAATTCAGACTAAGATGTCCCGCTAAATGAATCATTTCACCAATATTTCTCGACAGAAAATCACCAAGTGCAGTCCCTACAGCACGAAAAGCTATTCCTTGCAGTTTTTTACCTTCCCCATTAGATATAATAAGGCGAAGATGTCCTTTACCAACTTCAGATAGGTTCATTAATCGATGAGAGGGAAGAACAAAAACAGGTGTTGCATTCCCTGTCCCAAAAGGTCCCGCCTTTTCAAGCAATTCAAAGAGTGCTTGATTAGCACCAGAAGCAGAAAGAGAACCATCTATACGAAGAGACTTTTTTGCATGCAATTGTGAAACCATAACAGAAACTTTTTCTTCGAGCCATTTTCGAAAAAATTCAATTTTTGTCGATTGAATCGTAATTCCTGCTGCCATACTATGCCCCCCTCCTTTTTCTAATAAATTGAGTGTAACAGCTTCACGAACGAGTGCTCCTAAATCTATGCCATGAATTGAACGTCCTGATCCTACACCATTTCCATCTTCTTTCAAAGCAATAGCAAAAACAGGACAAAAAAAACGCTCTTTAAGGCGAGAAGCAAGAATACCAATAATTCCCGGATGCCATTCTTGATGAGAAATGACAAGTGACAATGGGGGTTCTTGATCTTGATAAAGAGAAGCAATATAAGATTCTGCTTGTGCTAATTGAATCTTCTCCATTTCTTGGCGTTCTTGATTAAGCTGATCTAATTGTTCTGCTATTCTATCCGCTTCATCTTTATTCTCACAGCTCAGCAAACGTGCTCCCAAAGCTTGGTCGCCAATGCGCCCTCCTGCATTAATTCTAGGGCCTAATAAAAAACCTAAATGAAAACTATTAAGTGGCTCCCCTATCCGTGCAACCTTTGTTAAAGCTGCTATCCCTAGATTATGCATAGAACGAGCAACGTGCAGCCCTTTTACTACAAAAGCACGATTAACACCCTGTAATGGAACAACATCACATATGGTTGCCAAGGCAACAAGATCAAGCATACTGAGAAGATCAGGCAACGGCCCTTCGAATTGTTTTTTCCGCAGCAAATGATGAACCCAAGCTAATGTAACAAAGACAACACCCGCTGCACATAAATAACCCTGTTCAGAAAAATCATCAGGGCGATTAGGATTGACAAGAGCAATAGCTTCTTGATGAATCTCTGACATTTGATGATGATCTAAAATCACAACATCAGCCCCAGCAAGCCTCGCCGCTTTTACAGCATCTGGACTATTGGCACCACAATCAACAGTGATAATTAAACGAGCCCCTTCTTGCACGAGCATTCTCATTGCTTGTTCATTCGGTCCATAACCTTCAACAATACGATCAGGAATATAAATTTTGACTTCAATCCCAAAATAACGAAAAAAACGCGCTATGAGTGCTGATGCGCAGGCACCATCAACATCATAATCACCAAAAACAGCAACCTGTTCTTGATTGAGAAGAGCCTTAACAATACGCTCTGCTGCGCATTGCATATCTCTAAAACTTTCTGGATCAGGCATAAGCATTCGCAATGTTGGATCAATAAAAGCAACAGCTTCAGTTTCATCTACACCTCTTGCTGAAAGGACTCGCGCTAACTGATCTGGAAAACCAAACTTTTGAGAAATAGCACGCGCATTATTTATCCCTTGAACATCAAGAGCATCTAACCAAGCTTGACCACAAGCAGAAGATTCAACATTGAGAAAATAACGAGACAGCTGCATTGCTGCTTATTTTATAATGAAGATCAATAAAACACAATCACGCGATAAAAATAAGATAGCCTTTTACAACATTCATTTTAGATTTAAATTGTCCATAAACTTATTTTAATAAGGTATTATAATACCTCAATCATAACGTACTGTTTTATAAAGCTTTTATTTTCTCTTGACGTCAATCAAAAGACATTATATCAGAGCAATTATGCGTTAAATATTTCGCTGTGCTAACAATTTTCAACGCAAACAATGAAAATGCCCTCGTAGGGGCTTTAATTAAAGGATACTTCTATGGCAACTTTTTCGCAAAAGCCAACTGAAGTGGTGAAAAAATGGGTTATTATTGACGCAGAAAACCTTGTTTTAGGGCGTCTTGCCGCATTTGTTGCAAACCGCTTACGTGGCAAACATAAAGCTACATTTACGCCACATGTTGATGATGGTGACAACGTTATTGTCATCAATGCCGATAAAATAGCTCTCACCGGCAAAAAATATACGGATAAAAAATATTATTGGCATACCGGCTATATTGGTGGAATCAAAGAACGTACAGCGCGTCAGCTTCTTGAAGGACGTTTTCCCGAACGCGTTGTTGAAAAAGCTGTAGAACGCATGATTCCGCGTGGCCCTCTTGGTCGTCGTCAATTGAAGAATCTCCGTGTTTATGCTGGAAGCCAACATCCGCATGAAGCACAACAGCCCGAGTCTCTTGACGTTGGTGCTTTAAACCGCAAAAACAAAAGGATTGCTTGATTATGGCTGAAATTAATTCTCTTTCTGAACTTAGCATGGCAACAAGTATTACAGAGCCCCATGAAAATGTTGTTCCTGTCCACGTGCAAAAGCTTGATTCTCAAGGACGTGCCTATGCAACAGGAAAACGAAAAGATGCTGTTGCTCGCGTGTGGATTAAACCTGGTTCTGGAAAAATTATCATTAACAACAAGGAATTTGACAAATATTTCGCGCGTCCTGTTCTTAGAATGATTCTTCGTCAACCAATTGTTGCAACAAATAGAGATACTCAATTTGATATTGTTGCAACCGTTGCAGGTGGTGGTCTTTCTGGACAAGCTGGTGCAATACGCCATGGCATTTCCAAAGCTTTAACCTATTACGAACCAGAACTTCGACCAATTTTGAAAAAAGGGGGATTTCTTACCCGCGATAGCCGTGTTGTTGAACGTAAAAAATACGGTAAAGCAAAAGCACGTCGTTCTTTCCAGTTTTCAAAACGTTAATTTCAATTTTTGTGCAATACAATATATGTGCAATATATAAGCCCCGTTTTCATCGGGGCTTTTTTTACCCTGCTAAAACAGATTTTTAGATGAATATCGGAACAAATCTATATCGATTAGAAAAAACAAGAATGCAAAACAGCTGTTTCTCTTAAGACAAAACCAAGAAAAATAGACCGAAAAAATTCAAAACTTTAGCTTCACTTTTAAAAATCTGTTTGACTAACTTGAATATATCCACGTGCTAAAACACAAAAAAATTTAAAATATAACTCGCTATCTCATAAGCTTTTCAGTGTCTTTTCTATCATCACTTAACAAAGATTCAGTCCACAAAATGTTTTACCATTGTGATAAAATGAGGGACAGAAATAGGCTTTGACATATATTCCTCACATCCACTAGCACGAATTCGTTCCTCGTCCCCCTTCATAGCAAAAGCTGTTACAGCAACAACAGGGATTGATCGAAGTTCTTCATCCTCTTTTAATTGTTTAATAACATCTATCCCAGAGACCTCTGGCAACTGTATATCCACAAGAATAAGAGATGGCATCGTTGAACGTGCCAAATCTAATGCCATAAGACCATTACGTGTTTCAACGGTTTCATAGCCACTCGCTTCTACAAGATCACGGAATAACTTCATATTAAGCTCATTATCTTCCACGATCATGACTTTTTTTGACATGCGTATAACTCCACCCTTCTCAGATAAAATAGAGAAATAGAAATGAATCCCCATCCTCTTTATCTTAAGATAAAATGATAAAAAAAATTGTAAACCACAAAGAGATGGAGATCCTCTAATAAAAGCATTTTTTGCAAATCTTTGTAAGACGCACCACTGTGCTTTTTCGGTTCACCAGAATGAAATGCACAATAACCATAATATTGTATTACCCTCTATTTTTTGAGTGAATACGCACCGTTTATGGACATCCCAATTAAAATGCATGCATTTTCATCATAAAAAAAATATCAACTAAAAACTTATCTCAAATACGTATTTTGAATAGAAAAAATTTAATTAACTTTAAAAAGCTGCTGATTATTTAAATTTAATGCCCCCTATACTGCCATTCTCCCCCAAATATCTTAATGATATAAAAGAATAAGTTTATCGATATCATTAAAATTAAAAATTAAATAGACCGTGATATTTAATCACGGTCTATTTAATATAAAATATTCAATCAAAAAATAATTTAAAATTCATCAAGGAAATATCTTTTAATTAAAAGCCCATGCACTATAAGCAAGAGCATCGAATATTCTTCCACCTGACGATCTCTTAGGACTTGGCGGCTTTCTAGAAAAGAAATATACAAGATATGCGATTAAACCAAAAATCGCTGCCTCCATCCCCATTAAAGCCGCAACCTTCTGGACATTTTTCTCATCACTTTGTCCTCCAAGTTGGTTAATAATCATATTAACAGCTTTAGTAACTCCATTTTCTTGTGTCATCCCAGAAATGAAATCATCGTTTTGAAATCTACCATTTAAAGAATTGGCATTGGCTCCTAAAACCTGTGAAAAGAAAATAGCCGTCGCAACCAAACATACTATACAATGCTTAAATATTTTCATTATAACAACCTATTATAATAATTTAAAAATGAACTTTCCTTACTTTATTTTCTAAACAAAACACATCACATACATTTATCGATAATGTATATTTATATTTTGATAAATAAAAATATAATACAAATATTAATTATCATTTTATATTATATTATATTTTAAATAAATCTGTTACATATTCATTTAATTTTGTCAATTATTTGATTTGTATTTTTATATTTATATAATTTATCTATAAAATATATTAAAATTACAATTATATTATTGTTTTTATTGCATTTTTTATAATTAAAGCTACAAATATTATTAAAAATCACAATGTAAAAAATATCGTTATGTTGTTTTTTAGTAACATCTAATGTTTTTTATTTTTTATAATATAGTAAAATAAGTATTTTTTAACCTTATAGAAAAAATACTTTATTGAAATGTTCTAACAAAATAGTTTTTCCTTATTATAGTTGTTAATAAGTAGTTAACAGTGTAAATCATTAGCGTAAGCACAAGCTTAACGCTTTGATTGAAAAAGCTAAATAAGATAATATAAAAAAATAACATTGATGAATAAGCTTTTCTTCCCTTTTGGTAATATCGTGCGCCAATCTAACGCCATAAAGCCATTAAAAATTTCAATGATTTTACAATCATTCGCTTCTACAGAATCGCAGAATAACTACAATCAATTTCGTTATCATCCACGATCATAGCTTTTTGATATTAATATAACTACACGCTTTTAAGATAAAATAGATAATGAATATACACATTCTCTCTCTACCGAAGACAAAATAAAATGATAAAAAACTGTACAATAGAAAAAGCTACATTATGCTCAACAAATTATTTCTGTAGTAATATTTTTTAAAATGTATTCTAGACTACAGAATTAAATCTTTATATCCATATTAATAAATATAAAAATAACTAAACCGTGATTTGAAATCACGGTTTATCCATATGAAAGATTCAAAAACAGAATAATTTATATTTCATCAAGGAATAAGAGCCCATGCGCTTCTAGCAAAAGCAGTAAATGCTCTTTGACCTGGCTTTTGATGAGGGGGTAGAGCCGGAGCAGAAAAGAAATAAAACAAATATGCTAATAAACCAAAAATTGCTACCTCTGCTCCTATTAAACCGGCTACCTTTTGGACACCTTTTTCACTGCTTTGTCCTGAAAATTGACGAATAATATCCTTAACAGTTTTAATAACTCCATTTTCTTGTTTCATTACAGAAATGAAACCAGTATTTTGAAATCTACCATTTAAAGTATCGGCACTGGCTCCTAAAACTTGTGAAAAGAAAATAGCCACAGCAACAACACATGATATACAATGTTTAAATATTTTCATTATAATAACCTATTACAATATTTAGTAATTAATAAAACCTTACTCTTTAAAACAAGAAAGCACCGCATCATCTATTGATGATGCATATTTTCCTACTGAGAAGAGAATGATAATATAATACAGAAATAAATATCATTTTGTATTATATTTTATCCATTTCATATTTAATTTATTTTGTCAATTATTTTTTTATGCTTTAAGCTAGCTGATTAAATGATAAAATTTTATTAAAATAATATGATTATACTATTGTTTAAATTGTATTTTTTCTTAAAGAAAATCGATTTTCTTAATCACAATATTTTTAAATCACAAGATAAAAATATTAATAATTTGTCCTTTTTTATTATACATAATGGATTTTGTATTGCTAGCATAGATTAAGCTAATTTTTTCTTTATTATAAATTGAGAAGAAATAGCTAAGCGAAAAAAAGTTAACGTAATCATAACATTGATTGAAAAACTAAACGAGGAAAGAGGAAAGAGGAAAGATGGCATTAATGAAAACGCCAACTTTAATCCATAAAGAAGCCATTACACATTTCAATGATTTTACAATTATTCGCTTCTACAGAATCGCGGAATAACTACAATCAAGTTCATTATCTTTCTTTCACGACCATGAATTTTGGATATTAATATAGCTCGACGCTTTTAAGATAAAACAGATAATGAATATACACATTCTCTCCCTACCAAAGACAAAATAAAATGATAAAAATGTAAACCATAAAAATCTCAACAATACCGAATAAAATTATCGCAAATATTTGTAATGCCATGCATTATATTTCTTCAGTTTATAAAAATGAAATCCACCATAGCCGTAAAATTTTTATCGTATATTTTTTAGATGAATATATAAAATTCGTGGATATCAAATGATATCCATATTTTCATCGTAGAAAAGCTATCAATCACAAAATTTAACTCAAATGCGCATACTGAAGAGGAAAAATTACGTAACTTTGATATGCAGAGATTGTTTGATCTGTAAGCAATCGGTAGTTTATATGCCCAATCAAAAATTTATTTTTGTGGTCTTATATTGTCTCAAATGTTTTTTGTTATACATCAATATGAGCTATGCAATAACAAATCAAAATAGAACTTACCTATGAATTTAAACAAAACTTTAGAATAGACCATATATGCTATTAATGCATTGTTAAATGCAAAAGCAGTCACAACACTAGACAATAAAAGAGTCATTATAAATGTTAATATCGCTACGGCATTTATTTTTCTGCTTTATATACTTTTTCAAAAAATTTGGTAGGAAGATATGAATTATAGGCAAAAAAAATTTCAATCTCTATATCACAAATCATATTTTTATCACTGTTAATCAAAAACATATGATCGTTATCAGTTTATTTTACAACATCAAATGAACGCATTATTTTTGTCTATTGAAAAAGAAGCTGTCTGAATTTATTTTTCTCTTTATTTCTTTAGCCAAAATTAAAAACATAGTTTTATTAATAACATGTCTCATAAGCTCTATAGAAAGGCCGTTAAATAAAATTATAAATAATAATTCTATAACAGATAATATCCACATAAATATAAAATATAATTTTACGAATGATAGTAACTTTTTATTAGTTTATATTTTACTGAAACATTTAGATTCATAGTACAATATAAATGGATGTATGATAGTAATAAAAATAATTATTGAGTGTAATGCTTTTATAATAAATTTAACAAAATCCATCCACATCAATAATATCCACCATAACAATTAGAAACTAAAATTCTCAAATAATATCAATAAATAAAATTTATTTTTAACGCATAAATTTATCATTTTAATTATTTTAAAGTTAATACTATAATAAAATATATTTATATATAATAATTTAACAAATAAAAAAGATAAAAATATAATATAAAGTAAATAATAATTATAATTTATACTAATTTTATAGACTACTATAAAGTAGTAAATTTTAATTTATATAAATATATAATCAACAGCACAAAAATATTTGTTGCAAACAATGCATTTTAAACAAAAAAATGATATCATCCATAATAAATTCTATTTAAAAAATAAAAATGCATTGCTCATTATAAATAATATATACTACAGAAACATAAAAGTATTATTTTTATATAAAAATTAACAAAATAAAATAATAAAAAAATACTATAAAAAATGAAATAAAGGTTATTGATGATTTTTTATAATATTATTTTTACTATGCGATTTAGATTCATAATATAATTTAAATAAAGATATAAATATAAGCAGCTCACCTATCGATACAAGTAAATAATTAATAATATTAATATTATTTAAAATATCCATAACACTTAAAATTTCTTAGTTAAAATATAGAGAATTATAAATAACATATCATTGAAAATCATCCTAGAAATATTTGTAGACATTTTTTTTATTAACATATCTACAAAATTATTATGATTACAGAGATATATTTCAGATATTCTATAAATTATCGTACACAATTATAAAGATGAGGCACAGCTCCAAAAGCTCCCCCCATCACAGCGCCATTTACTGTACCACCCAATGTACCTAGTGCCATACCCGCTTCAGCAGCCTTCAAGATTGTCGGTGCAGCTGCCCCCCCCTGTTGCAACTGTCGCGCAGCCACTCCTGCCAACCTTCCAAGTATAGCGCCTCCAACCGCCCCAACAGGCGCCATTATCGCTGCTCCTGTTTGTCCTGCCGTTTTCATTGCATCCCAATAACCCGCAGAACGACATGAATTACCTGAATCAGGTGATGAGCTTGAACACCCCATTTTACTTCTTCTCTTATTAAAAATGACATATCATATTGATACAATTAAAGCAGGTATAACGTGTTTATAGCAATATCAAATATAATTTTAAATTAAAATAAAAACACCATATAAACAACAAATACATTATGTTTGTATTATATTTATACAAAATGTATATTTTAATTGAATAATAATACTATTAAAATATAGCACATTAATCTCTCTTTATCTTAAACAAAATCATAAAATCAAATGAGCCATGCGTACGAAAAATTAGGACTTCTCTCTTGATTTACAAAAAACACTAGAAACATATTTATGATGATATTGAACTCAAGCTAGTTACTATTGTTTTGTGCTTTCTAGCTTAGTAAGCTCTGTTATTTTTCAGGCGATTATCGACCGCATCTTGTCCTTTCTATCGGGCGGCTTAGAAACTTTACTCAGTCAATTTTCTTATTATTTAAGAAAAAAATCACCAACATAACAATATATTGCACGAATAAAATCCACACGAATAACCACATTCTGCCCATGTAAAAATCACCCGTCTTTGACAATTTTTTAGTAACATAACCGCAACAAGAACAAATCCAGCCGTATTATGAAGTAATCTTGACACTACCTTATCATTGGTTTTTGTCATCAAGCTGCCATCTAAACTCAAACCAAAATTGATCTAAAAGCAAGCAATTCAACTCTCTGATTTCTTTTATAAATTCTTTGCTCGCAGCTATGGAAACACAGCCGATCTCACGCGTCAATATATCTAACAAAAAGCCTCATGTGCAAATTTCATATGCCTTATATCGCCGGCATAAATAACGATAATTTATGGCACAATAGAATTATTCACTCAATTTTTTATTTTTATAATCAGGTTAACGTTCATCTCATCCCCCTAATCCATTAAATTGACGAATTGTTTTCTTATAACTTATAAAAGTCATAGCAATGGAAAGAAAAGCGCTCAACAGAAGATATTCAATATTCCATTCGCCTTTACCAAGCAACAGGGACACAGGCAAAGAAGCAGAAAAAGCCATGGGAAGCATAAACAAAAGCCATTTTACAAAATTTAAAGGATAAATTCCTATTGGGACAAATGAAAGCTCGTAAATCATTTCATGAAAATATTCGACTGGCATCTTACGACTGGTAACAAATGTTACAAAATTAAACATCATGAAAAAACAAATATTGACGATAAAAACACAAAATATTGCAACAATAAAAGAGATCCATCTATGCTTAAGATCAGACATATCCGGTAATGATACGAATAAATAGGCACTCACATAAAGAACAAATAGCTTGATCAGATTAAGTGGTTTACACCAACCAAACAACATCAACAACCAGATTGAAACAGGCTTTATCAAGTATGGCTCAATTTTACCATCCGCTACTTTTTCAAAAAACGTTTCAATAGAATGAGTAAAAATATTCAAAAATATCCCAAGTAAAACAAACACCACAAAGATAAGATGAATCTCATCTCTGCTATAGTTACCAATTCTTCCTGAAAAAGAAGATATTCTATCAATAAATATGAATTGAATAAAATAATAGCACAAAGAAAGAATAAACTCCCCAGTCAAATTCTTACCATAAACAATTTGTCGGCGGATATTCAGGCTGATAAAATGAAGAATTATTTTCATCTCAGCCACCTGCTCCATTATAGGCTTTCATTCCTTTATTCCAAGCAATATGAATTAAGAATAAAAGACACAAAATATAAGCAAAACTTCCGAAAATAAACTGCTGAAACAACGCTAAATTTTGTGTCGAGAAAAATTCGGCAGGCGCTGATATCATAAAACGATAAGGATTAAATTGCATAAGCGGAATAAGCCACACCGGCCAAAAAGATGGTGGTAAAAGAACACCCCCAAGAAGCGCCGAACTGACAATACTCAATGAAAGTAATATATTGTACTCAATCACCCAAAAACTTAATAAGGCAATTCCAAAAGAAAGTAAAAAACAAAGCAATTGTGATAGAATAACAACCAGAAAAAAGAACAGAAAAGCGATAAACAATCCAAAAATATTTTCATAGGATAAAACAAGCTTTACAACAAAAAGAGCCAATAACGGGATGCTATATAATACACTCTCACCCAAAAAGGTAAAAAGCATTTGTGTCATATATTGGAATGGCTTTGTGAGATAGACTTCTAATTGACCTTCTTTAACGTGATGAGAAAAAAACTTAATCACATTATAACCGTTATTTAAGCGTCCTAAGACTAAAGCAAATGCGTAATAATACATCATATCATAAAAGCTAAAGCCATTTATGGTGTTGACCGTATCAGAAAAAAGTGCATTCCATAATAGAAGTTGAATAATAAATGGCGAAAGTGTCCCAATAACAATATCCGTAAAAAACATGGCTCTATCACTTAGAACAGTGAGTAATCCATTCCTTGCATAGAAAAACATGCCAGAGCAATGATTAAGTAAATTCTTTAAATTTAACACGAAGCATCTCTTCAAGTGAGGGAGTAGACACAGAGAATGTACCGTTGAATTGAGTTGTCATTTCCCGTATGAAATATGAATAATCTCCACGGGACAACGAAATCTCCAGTGAGCATTCTTCATTGTTCAGTTTTTTATCTTTTAAAGGCGCAGACAATTTTAACGAAAGTTCATCCATTCTCTTTACAGCAGCAGAAAGCGCTTGCAAATGTTCACAAAAAAATGTCACGCGCACCAAAGAAGGAAGCATATTTTTAAAGGTATTAAGATCACCGTAAAATTGTTTTTTTCCTTTATGCAATAGAAGAATATCATCAACGTAGCCATCAATATCCCCCATATCATGACTTGTGATGATGTATCCCATACCTCGCTCTTTTTTGAGTTTTGTAAGCAGTTCCCTGATTTCGTGCTTAGAAGTAATATCAAGACCAATACTTGGCTCATCTAAGAACAACAATTTAGGTCTAAACGATAAATTAAAAGCCAATTCACTTTTGACTCTCTCACCCAAACTCAGCATCCGCACTGGCTTATCCATGATAGGCTCAAGTCCTAACAATTCTGTAATTTCTTTAAGATCACGGACAAAAGAAGTTCGTTCAAGACCATATAATGGTTGAATCATATCCAAACTGTAACGTAGTGGTAAATCCCACCATAAACAACTCTTATGACCAAAGACCACACCCAACTGCTTAAACAGATCTTTCTTAGTTTTATAGGGATTAGATCCTAGGACTTTAACACTCCCCTTATCAACGGCTTGTATACCAGAAAGTATTTTAATCAGTGTCGATTTACCTGCCCCATTCGCTCCAAGGATAGCAAGAGATTGTCCTGAAAACAGAGTAAAACTGATATCTTTCAGCACGTGATAATTTGTATATACTGGCTTAAAGAGAGAAAGAATTTTGTTTGTAACACCAGTTCCTCTGTCTATGCTGCGGTATATTTTTGAGACGTTATTAACATCAATCAATAATGATCCCATCAGTCCTCCTCATTTCAACTTAGCCCCTCTTGGAACATTCCCATAATCTCTGAATATCTAGTTTTGTTCACTGTTAAAATCCCCCACGCCTTAGAGCAATAAAAAGCAGCTGACACTTTAATCGCCAATTTTTAGTATGGCATCTTCAATGTGATAAATCTTCAATGAAGCATTAAGCTACTAAAAACTTGTTTCTTCTCTTGTGAAAGATAATCTTTCGAATAAATTCAGATAAATGAAGTAAACAGAAAAATATTGTAATTGAAAGAAGCACTTTGCTCATAAATTCTCATTGTGTAGACAAAGATATAAACCATAAATCTATAATAAGTATTCACACCACACAGATAACAGAACAAACCTGCTTGAAAACAAGATTTTTTTTGAGATGCTGCTCCCTTAAGAATTCCTGTAAAAGGATTCAATTATTCTCTATAAAAAGATTAAAAATCGCCTTTACACATTTCAATAAATGTCTTCAGATTTTATCTCATTCATCTTCCTCAACATACACCTCTCCCCAATATACAACCCCTCTGCAGATAATTCAAAGGAATACCTTCATAAGCTTAGATTATTAAAAATACACCCTATCTAGAAATAACAATACAATCAATATGGATAAAGAACTGTAGAAAGAAAATTCATCATGCAAAACACCATTTTCTCTTAGCGATTACTAAAGCTCTCTTCTAATGATGCTCTATCCATCTCATCAAATTTACAGACAAAATTTTTATCAATCAAAAAAACACAAATGAAGTTTTTTATTCTGTTTCAGCATCATGCTCATTAAAAGACAAAAGATTAAAACTTTGGACCATATGGGGTGGTAAAGGTGCAATAATATCCAATATACCACCTGAAGGATGAGGAATACGAATACGACGTGCATGAAGGTGAAGGCGGTTTTGAATTCCTCCTGGTAATGTCCAATTACTATCAGAAAAAAAATACTTTGAATCGCCAATGATAGGATGATCCATATAGGCAGCATGCACACGAAGCTGATGTGTTCTCCCCGTATAAGGTTCCATTTCAAGCCACGAAAGAGTCCGCCCTCGCGTATCTAAAACGCGATAGTAGGAAACCGCATGATGGGAATCTGGCTCACCATGGTCACAAACACGCATTTTGTCACCTTGTGCAGTCATCTCCTTAACCATCCACGTTGAGATTTTGTCCTGCTTTTTTTTAGGAACCCCTCGAACCAACGCCCAATAAGTCTTTTTTGTTTCTCGCTCTCTAAAAGCAGCTGTTAAGGCCTGAGCAGCTCCCCTTGAGCGCGCAACAATAAGCACACCTGATGTTTCACGATCAAGACGATGAACCAAACGCGGCTTTTCACCTTTTTTATTGCGCCATACCTCAAGCATACTGTCTATATGACGTGTTAAACCAGAGCCACCTTGTACAGCGAGACCTGCTGGTTTGTTAAAAACAAAGACCTTTGGATCTTCATAGAGCAGCATTTTTTTCAAAATGGTCCCATCATCCTGCCCACGAAGTGTTTTATCCGTTATTGGAAGACTTATCATATTATCAAGAGGGAGAGGTGGAACACGAACAGACTGCCCCATACAAAGACGCGTATCGGCTTTAACACGTCCACCATCAACCCGTATCTGACCAGAACGCAACAATTTTTGCAAAGCTCCAAACCCAAGTCCTGGATAATGCACTTTAAACCAACGGTCTAAGCGCATTCCATTTTCGTCTGTCTCAACCTTTTTTATTTCTACGCCTGCCATGAAAGCTCCCTTACCTGATAATTTTTCCCTGCCCAATATTTTTTGCCTGATAATTTTATTGATCTATTTTTTCACCCTTATGAACACAAAAATTCATATTTTCGTTAGCTTTATCACACCATATTACAATAAGTATCCAAAATTGCCTTTTCTTAATGTTCAAATTTTATTAGCTAGAAATTCAAGTATTATAAAACAGCCTTTACGCTTAACAGCGAATGGAGGTCATTAACAGTGTCCTTATTCAAAACCTATACACGTGTTCTCAGTTACCTAAACAGAGAAAAAAATGCATCCCTTTTAATCTGTACCGCTAATGTTATGTTGGCTATTATCGCCATTGCAGAACCTATTTTATTTGGACACGTTATTGACTCCATTGCAGAAAAATCAGGAATCATCCCTACCCTCGCCATTTGGGTTTGTTTCGGTCTTTCCCATATTATCGCTTATGTCCTTGTAGCTCGTGGTGCAGACCGCTTAGCCCATAGACGCCGTTTAACGGTTTTAACAGAATCTTTTGAACGCATCATTGCCATGCCTTTAATTTGGCATCAACAACGCGGAACGTCTAACGCTCTCCACACACTTTTGCGTGCAATAGACTCCATGTCAACCATATGGCTTGATTTTATGCGCCAACATCTCTCAACGCTTGTCGCCTTATTGGTTCTCATCCCCACAGCCTTTCACATGAATTGGCGTCTTTCAATAGTCTTGGTTGTACTTGCCGTCATCTATGTCTTAATTGCACGTTTAGTGATGCGAAAAACAAAAGAAGGACAAGCCGCTGTAGAATGCTATCATCATAACCTTTTTAACCATGTCAGTGATTCAATCTCTAATGTTTCTATTGTACAAAGTTATAGCCGAATAAAAGAAGAAACATCCATACTGCATCAACATACAAATGCTCTACTTAAAGCACAAAATCCTGTTCTCAATTGGTGGGCACTCGCCAGTGGCTTAAATCGAATGGCTTCAACAGTTTCAATCGTTTGTGTTCTTCTTCTTGGAGCTTTTTTTGTTGCAAAAGATCAATTAAGAGTAGGTGAAGTCGTTGCTTTTGTTGGATTTGCACAACTTATGATTAGCCGTCTCGATCAAATGAGCAATTTTATTCATTGTGCAATATCCTCACAAGCAAAATTGCAAGAATTTTTTGAAATGGAAAACTCAACCTTCCCTATCAACGAACCACAAAATCTCCCTTCCCTCCAAAATGTTAAGGGAGCCATACAATTTCATCACGTTACTTATAAATTCCCAAATTCTTCTCAAGGTGTTTTTGACATTTCCTTTGAAGTGAAAGCAGGACAAACGATTGCGATTGTAGGACCAACAGGGGCTGGAAAGACAACATTAATCAATCTGTTGCAGCGCGTATACGACCCTACTTTGGGGCATATCTCCATTGATGGAATAAACATAAGCTCGATCAATCGCGAATCTTTACGCCACTCTCTAGCAACAGTTTTTCAAGATGCGGGTCTTTTCAACCGTAGTATTCGTGATAATATCTCAATAGGAAAAGAAAATGCAACAAACGAAGAACTTTGTGAAGCAGCAAAAATAGCAGAAGCGCACGATTTTATTCTAAAAAAAGCTGATTGTTATAACACAATGGTGGGCGAACGAGGATCTCAACTATCAGGCGGAGAAAAACAACGCTTAGCAATTGCACGCGCTGTTTTAAAAAATGCCCCTATTCTTATTTTAGATGAAGCAACAAGTGCTCTTGATGTTGAAACAGAAGCACGTGTCAAAGAGGCTCTTGATTGCATAAGCCATAACCGCACCACTTTCATTATAGCACATCGCCTCTCAACAGTACGCAATGCTGATATGATACTCTTTCTGGAAAATGGTTCCTTAATTGAAAAAGGACACTTTCAAGAATTGATCGATAAAGGAGGCCGTTTTTCTGAATTTTTAAAAGCAAGCGGTTTAGCAATCACACCACCAGAAAGAGAAGGAGAAAATGAAAACATCATCCCCTTACATGAAGCCATAGCATCATAAAAATCACACTCTTCACAAACCTCATGCAAAAAAATATCTCAATGCAAGACATTGCAAAAATGCTTTTTTCGTTTAAATGAAAAAAATTCTAAGAATGCCATAATCTATTTTTAATGCGGCAATAAATAGCACATAGAAAAACCTAAATTAATATAAATATTTAGTTTTATGCAGTATTTAATTGATTTATATCATTAATATACGTTTTGTAATTTGCAATAAAAAACTTTTCTCTTACACACAATCCACAAAGGGAACCAATAAAACGACTCTAAAAAAATGGACTTCTTATGAAGAGCGAGCAATAATTTAAGCAATCTGAAAGCGAGAAAACGATAACCTATAACTTCATAAGCTAAAAAAAACTGTTATGCAATAAATTTTGCGTTATCCTCTTCACAATTCCTCTTTTGAAAAAGGAGAGAGAGATTTCTTTTAAAACCAATATAATAGATACTATTCTTCATAAAAGGTATGATCTATCTATCTCACAAAAAAGCATGAAGATAAACAAAAGCAATGAAGCATCGCATAATCATCTCGCTAACGAACACTGTTTCTTTATCTTTACATCCTTACGATTTTATCTCTCTCTCAATGAGACGGTATCGGCATTTCAGCCAATACACCAGACAGATATTCGTAATTCTTAAACGCTCTTCCAACATAAAAATGTAAAAAACACTTATGAGAAAGGTTTTTATTTTTTAAGTTTTTTCAAGAAAATCTTTTAGTGCTGCAAAGGCTTCATTAGCTTTGTTCCCGTCAGGACCACCAGCCTGCGCCATATCAGAACGGCCACCTCCACCTTGACCACCAAGCACATTTGAAAGAATACGAACAAGATCAACAGCATTGAGTTTATCCGTTAAATCATCCGTAACACCAACAACAGCACTCCCTTTTCCATCTTCTGAAATAGTGATAAAAGCAACGACCCCAGACCCAATCTGTTTTTTCCCAGCATCAACGAGTGCCTTAAGATCCCGTGGCAAAATATTTTTGACAATGTGTCTCATAAAAGAAAGTCCATTGATGATGGTAATATCACCTTGACCACTTTCTGTTATTTTCCCATTCAACACCATTTTCTTGCGTACATCATTCAACTCTTTTTCAAATTTACGACGCTCATCAAGCAAACTCCTCACCCGTTCTTCTAAATCAGAAGAAGAAGTTTTTAAAAGATCGGAAATTTCACGGATACGTACATCTTGGCGACAAAGATAAAGACGCGCTGCTGCACCTGTTAAAGCTTCAATACGCCGCACCCCAGCTGAAACCGAACTTTCAGAAACAATATGAATCAAGCCAATATCGCCTGTTCTTTCCACATGTGTCCCTCCACAAAGCTCAATTGACCAATGCTTTTTTAATCCTCCCTGTTCAAGTGGCGCCCCCATAGAAACAACGCGAACTTCATCTTCATATTTTTCCCCAAAGAGTGCCATTGCTCCTTCAGAAATTGCCTCATCGACAGCCATGAGGCGCGTTGTCACTTTATTATTTTGCAAAACAATCTCATTGGCTAAATCTTCTATTTTTTTTAATTCTTCCAAAGAAACAGATTTTGGATGCGAAAAATCAAAACGCAACCGTTCTGGCGATACAAGAGAACCCTTTTGAGTCACATGAGATCCCAATACTTGACGTAAAGCCTCGTGTAATAAATGGGTAGCAGAATGATTGGCGCGGATTTTTTTACGACGCACAACGTCAACGGTTAATTGCACACAATCAGAGATCTTGGCATGACCAGATTTAACTTTTCCAAGATGAATAAAAACACCATCAGCTTTTTTCTGAGTATCATGCACTTCAAAAATAAAATCTTCACCAGAAATGATACCGCTATCACCAATTTGCCCACCAGATTCACCATAAAAAGGAGTCTGATTTAGCACAAGAATAGCTTTCTGCCCTGAAGAAACCTCATCAACAATTTTACCATCACACACAAGAGCTGTAATAATACCTTCAGCTTTTTCTGTTTCATAACCTAAAAATTCTGTAACCCCTACCTGATCACGAACGGAAAACCAAATTGTCTCTGTTACAGCTTCACCTGAACCAGACCAATGGGCACGGGCTTCTTCTTTCTGGCGTTCCATTGCTTTATCAAAGGCATCAACATCAACAGATATTCCACGACGCCGAAGCACATCCTGCGTCAAATCAAGTGGAAAACCATAGGTATCATAAAGCTTGAAAGCAACTTCACCATTTAAATGATCCCCTTCCTTAAGCTTGGCACTTTCTTCATTTAACAAACCTAGTCCCCGTTCAAGCGTTTTACGAAAACGTATTTCTTCTAATTTTAAAGTTTCCGAAATCAAAGATTCAGCTCGCACCAATTCGGGATAAGCTTGTCCCATTTCGCAGATGAGAGCAGGCAAAAGCTGCCACATTAAAGGTTCTTTAGCACCAAGAAGATGCGCATGACGCATAGCACGACGCATAATGCGACGTAAAACATATCCCCTTCCCTCATTGGAAGGAAGAACACCATCCGCAATCAAAAATGCAGATGAGCGAAGATGATCAGCAATAACACGATGGCTCGCCACAAAATCCCCCGTTGCCTTAATCCCTGTTATCTTTTCTGATGCTCCAATTAATACACGAAAAAGATCAATGTCATAATTATCATGAACACCCTGTAAAACAGCAGCAATACGCTCTAACCCCATACCGGTATCGATAGAAGGATGAGGCAAATCAACACGCTCTTCCTTAGAAAGCTGCTCATACTGCATAAAAACAAGGTTCCAAATCTCAATAAAGCGATCACCATCTTCTTCCATACTTCCAGGAGGACCACCCCAAATTTCATCACCATGATCATAAAAAATCTCCGAACAAGGACCGCAAGGACCTGTATCACCCATCGCCCAAAAATTATCAGCTGTCGCAATACGAACGATTTTCTCATCTGGAAGACCTGAGATTTTACGCCATAATTCAGCAGCAACATCATCACTCTGATAAACGGTTACCAACAATTTATCTTTTGGGAGGCAAAATTCCTTTGTTAAAAGATCCCATGATAAAAAGATGGCTTCTTCTTTGAAATAATCGCCGAAAGAAAAATTACCCAGCATTTCAAAAAATGTATGATGGCGCGCCGTATAACCAACATTATCAAGATCATTATGTTTTCCACCCGCACGAACACATTTTTGTGCCGTTGTAGCCTTTTTATAAAGATGCTGTTCAAGTCCAGTAAAAACATTTTTAAACTGCACCATCCCTGCATTTGTAAACATAAGTGTAGGATCATTGCGTGGAACAAGTGGACTAGAAGAAAGAACTTGATGCCCATTACGATGAAAATAATCCAAAAATGTTGACCGGATATTATTAACACTATTCATATATACACCTGCAGAATACCGCATAAAACCATAAAAGAAAAATCCCTCTCATTAAATATTCTCTTTGCCACGCATGGAGTCAATTTAATCAAAGAATGGACTATTTGTTCAAAAAAATTGAGAAAAAATGGCTGTATATTAAAAAACTTAAACAAATAAAAACAGAAAAAATCTTAAATGAAAAAATTATAGACGAAAAAACGCTCTATCAAATGACTTCATCGCCTTCTGTATTTTCTGACCCTGCATTTTCTAACAATTCAATCGCAATCAAACCTGCATTTTGACGCAAAGCCGTTTCAATTTCTGCCGCTATTTCCGCATGTTCGCGCAAAAACTGCTTCGCATTTTCACGTCCCTGCCCTAAACGTTGAGAATTATAAGAAAACCACGAGCCAGATTTCTCCACGATACCCACTTTGACTCCTAAATCAATCAATTCACCTAGCTTGGAAATACCTTCCCCATAAATAATATCAAACTCAACCTGTTTGAAGGGAGGAGCCAACTTATTCTTCACAACTTTAACGCGGGTCTGATTGCCAACAATCATATCCCGATCTTTAATAGACCCAATACGGCGAATATCCAAACGAACAGAAGCATAAAACTTTAAAGCATTTCCCCCTGTAGTTGTTTCAGGCGAACCAAACATCACACCAATTTTCATGCGAATTTGATTAATAAAAATCACCATACAGTTAGAACGAAAAATAGAAGCCGTAAGTTTTCGCAAAGCTTTGCTCATCAATCGCGCTTGTAATCCTGGTAAAGCGTCGCCCATTTCACCATCAATTTCTGCTCGCGGTGTTAAAGCTGCAACAGAATCCACAACAAGCACATCAACGGCACCAGAACGAACTAACGTCTCTGTAATTTCCAATGCCTGTTCACCGGTATCCGGTTGAGAAATGAACAAATTCTCTAAATCAACCCCAAGCTTACGCGCATAAATAGGATCAAGCGCATGTTCAGCATCAATAAAAGCACAAATTCCTCCCCCTTTCTGTGCCTCAGCAATAGCATGCAGAGCCAATGTTGTCTTCCCAGAACTTTCTGGTCCATAGATCTCTACAATACGCCCCTTCGGTAACCCACCAATCCCTAAAGCAATATCCAAGGATAATGACCCTGTTGGAACTGTTTCAATTTCAACAACTTGCTCTTTTTGCCCAAGACGCATAATCGAGCCTTTACCAAAAGAACGTTCAATTTGTGAGAGAGCAGCATCGAGAGCTTTTGTTTTATCCACGATTATATCCTTGACCGATTCATAATAATCTAACACTTCAAAGTGTACACTGTACTTTTAATTTAACTAAAGCCTTGAGTTTAGATGTTCACAGACTATTCCCATCTCTATCCCCACGTTATGTCTATAACATATCATGACCATCAAAATAAAGAACTGGCCCTCTTTGTTTTATGACACAACATAGAATCCAAATAAAATAATACTTCTATAGGAGAGCAAGTTAACACATTTATCTCTCTCTAGAAAAGCAACAATTTAAATTTCAACATAATGTTTAACCTTTCTCCTTCCCCCTTTAGTTAAGCCCCTAAAGAAAAAATTCTTCCCTTAATCACACAAAACACATCATCAATAAAAACAACCCCCTATTACATCAAAGAACAGAACACCTTTGTGTTGCATATCCACGCACTGGTTGGAAAAAAAACATCTTTCAACGCTCGTCACCCCCGTTTCGTGATAACGCCCGTAAATGATATACTGTAAAATCCATTGAGCACCAACATCTTTATGCTTGGAACAACTCAGTACGGCATCTTTACACCATGGCATACTTTTCCAGCCTCTAATATTGCGACAACTCATGATATTTGAAACGATTCATAAGGTCATTTTAGTTTTTTATTGTACAGTTTTTATCACGCGTTAATCCCGCTTGTAACGTACAAGCGAATGGTTTTGATTGATTAGATTTGGAATGAGAGGATCATACGGTATTTGGGGGCTCTCATTCAACATATAAAACAGTTAAATATCAATATAAATTAATATCTTACTCAAATTAAAATCACAAAAATAAAACAGCTTTAAGAGTTGAATGACAGATTTCTTAAATTATGAATCCATAAAAAGATATGCGTTTCAAAAAAAATTGTTCTACGAACAATGCAACAAGTGTTTAAAATATAAACTAACTTGTTCATACGGTGACATGAGGGATAAAAAATAAATCCAAGATCAATAAAAAATGTGCTTCAACTCAAATTCTATTGTTGATTTTTACGTTTTTGGCGCAATTGTTTCCACCATTCAAGACGTTTCACAATTTCACGCTCAAATCCACGCTCAACTGGTTTATAATAACTCTGTCGCCCAAGTTTTTCAGGAAAATATTCTTGTCCTGAAAAAGCATCTGGTTCATCATGGTCATAACAATAACCATCTCCATACCCTTCTTCCTTCATTAATTTCGTCGCTGCATTAAGGATATGTTTAGGAGGCGGTAAAGAACCATTTTTGCGTGCACAACGCAGTGCTGCTTTATACGCGAGATATGTCGCGTTCGACTTTGGTGCAGTTGCAACATAAAGACATGCCTGTGCCAAAGCCAACTCTCCTTCTGGTGATCCTAAATAATCATAAGCATCTTTTGCCGCATTACAAATGACAAGAGCTTGAGGATCTGCCAAACCAACATCTTCAACAGCCATACGAACCAATCTTCGCCCAATATAGAGAGGATCTTCACCAGCATCTAACATACGTGCTAAATAATAAAGTGCCGCATCAGGATCAGAGCCACGAACAGATTTATGCAACGCTGAAATGAGATTATAGTGTCCATCTCGTCCTTTATCATAAATAGGTGCACGACGCTGGATAACTTTTTGCAAAGCACCAGCATCAAGAATTTCTTCCGAGCGCGCAACAGACCAAACTTCCTCTGCTAATGTCAATGCTACCCGTGCATCACCATCAGACATCCCTATCAAAACGTCTCTAGCACCATCATCCAAGGGAAGAAGCTTTCCTTCCACCTCTTCAGCACGCTTCAAAAGCATGCCTAAACTTTCATGATCATGAGAAAAAAATGTTAAAACCCGTGCA
Organism: Bartonella tribocorum CIP 105476; assembly: GCF_000196435.1. Classification (NCBI taxonomy): domain Bacteria; kingdom Pseudomonadati; phylum Pseudomonadota; class Alphaproteobacteria; order Hyphomicrobiales; family Bartonellaceae; genus Bartonella; species Bartonella tribocorum. The sequence goes on from NC_010161.1 coordinate 1,591,231, forward strand.
CGCGAAAGAAGAGCAGCATTAAGTTCGAAAGAAGGATTTTCGGTCGTTGCACCGATAAGTACTACAGTACCATTTTCCATCACAGGAAGAAAACTATCCTGCTGTGCACGATTAAACCGATGAATTTCATCAACAAAGAGAAGCGTTTTATCCCCAGACATAAAACGCCTCTGTGCAACTTCAAAAATCTTTTTAAGTTCAGAAACGCCTGTAAAAATAGCAGAAACTTGTTCAAACGCGAAATTTGTTTCAAGTGCTAACAAGCGTGCAACTGTTGTTTTTCCCGTCCCTGGAGGTCCCCAAAAGATCAGCGATCCAATTGAGCCCGCTGCCACCATCCGTGAAAGCAAACCATCTTCTCCAATTAAATGCTTTTGTCCCACAACTTCATTGAGAGAACAAGGACGCATTCTTTCTGCAAGTGGCTGATTTTTATTAACTTTAGGATCAAACGACGAAGTAAAAAAATCTTTCTTCAAAAAAACCTCAACGAATAAATTGGCGAATATACATACCATCACGTTCATATTCCAATTGCCAAGTACGTGAACGCGTCTGCATAAGAACCTTTTTCAACTGATGAACTGTTTGAATTTTATGGCCATTTACAACACGTAAGATATCTCCGGGCCGAAAAATTCCAGAAGCATTGCTCATTTCATCAAGATCGGTAATCACAACACCTTTTGCCGATATAGGAAGATGAAACCGTCGACTATTTTGCGGTGTTAAATCTAACACTTCAGCACCAGCAAGAGGACTATCACCCGTAATTTTTTCAGATTTTACAGATGCAGTTTCCGATATTGATGCAACCATTATTTGTGTTTTTAAAGTTTTGCCACTTCGTAAATATTCCAAAGCAAGGCTATGACCCACGTCAGCCGTCATCAAACGATACCCAAGACTATCTGGATTATCAACGCGCACCCCCTGCACACTCAAAATAACATCACCTACTTTCAAGCCAGCTTTTTCAGCAGGACTGTCTTTGATAATTTCAATAATAAGAGCCCCATAGGGACGTTCTAAACCTAAACCACCAGCAATATCAGGAGTAACATTTTGAAAGGATGCCCCAATATAAGGCGGAACAAAATATTTTCCACCGCGTTTAACAGTAGCAAGCATCACTTTTACAAGATTAACTGGAATAGCAAAACCAATCCCTACAGAGCCACCGGAACGCGAATAAATAGCCGTATTAATTCCGATTAATTGCCCCTTCATATCAATTAAAGCGCCACCAGAGTTTCCTGGATTAATGGCTGCATCTGTTTGAATAAAAAAGTCAAAGTCGGAAATCCCAACACGTGTACGCGCTTGCGCTGAAACAATACCACTTGTAACCGTTTGACCAACACCAAAAGGATTACCAATAGCCAAAACAAGATCACCAACTTCAACAGTATCAGAATCCCCCAAAGGTAGAACAGGAAACTGAGTATCTTTTACATCAACTTCAAGAATGGCAATATCCGTTGCTTCATCCTTGAGCACGACCTTACTCTCAAACTCTCGCCCATCAGAAAAAGCCACTTTAATTTCGCTTGCATCTTTAATGACATGATAATTTGTAACAATCAAACCACGCGCATCAACAATCACGCCTGATCCTAATGATGATTGCTTACGGACAGGAAAATTATTTTGCAGACGACCAAAAAATTGCTCAAAAAATGGATCGCCCGCAAAAGGTGATCGCGCTCTAATTTGTCGAGCCGCATAAATATTTACAACGGATGGTACTGTCTTTTTAACCAAAGGAGCAAATGAAAGAGTGATTTCTTTTTCTGTTTGAGGAACATGAGCATAGATATGATCAAACGATATCAGCATCATAATCGCACAAAAAAGCCACACCCAAAAAGAATACCTCATAATCTACTCCTTATAAAACCAGCCCATTCTGTTGAAGATTCATAGAATTCTAAAAAAACATCCCCGCAAATAAAGGATCTCTATTAATAATATTTCATAATAGAGACTAAAAACAACCCATTTAAACAATAAAATATTATAAAAATCAAATAATTCAATATGCTATAATTTTCTCTCACCATCTATTTCTCAAGTAAAACAAACTTAAAAATACGCATAAAAAAACCGCCTAAAACAAGGCGGCCTTAAAAAATCCAATTGAATAAAAAGCTTATGAGGTTGTTCCCTTTTCATTCTCTAAAGCTTCGATACGAGCACGATCCCCAGCACCCTTTGCTTCAACATCACGATCAACAAATTCTATAACAGCCATAGGCGCATTATCTCCAGTACGAAATCCCGCTTTCATAATACGCAAATACCCACCGTTGCGTGATGCATAACGCGGCGCAAGTGTATCAAATAACTTTGCCACTTTCCCTGTATCACGAAGTGCAGCAATTGCTTGTCGGCGCGCATGCAAACCACCACGCTTACCAAGAGTAACAAGTTTTTCAACAATAGGACGAATTTCCTTAGCCTTTGGAAGTGTTGTCACAATCTGCTCATGCTCGATCAACGACGTTGCCATATTTGCAAACATCGCTTTACGGTGACTGGCAGTCCGATTCAACTTGCGGCCTGACTTACTATGGCGCATAAGCCCTCTCCTTAAACTCTAATTTTAATATTGATCTTCATAACGTTTAGCAAGATCATCAATGTTTTCAGGCGGCCATGCAGGAATTTCCATTCCGAGATGCAATCCCATACATGCCAAAACTTCTTTAATCTCATTCAATGACTTACGACCAAAATTTGGTGTCCGAAGCATTTCAGATTCTGTTTTTTGAATAAGATCACCAATATAGACAATATTATCATTCTTAAGACAATTTGCCGAACGAACGGAAAGTTCTAATTCATCCACTTTTTTGAGAAGTGCAGGATTAAAGGAAAGCTCAGAATCAGCCTCCTCAACAGGCTCCTTCTGTGGTTCTTCAAAGTTAATAAATAATGATAATTGATCCTGGAGAATGCGTGCAGCAAAAGCAACAGCATCTTCTCCATTAACAGCACCATTCGTTTCAATCGTTAACGTCAATTTATCATAATCGAGAACTTGACCTTCACGCGTATTTTCCACTTTATAAGACACTTTACGAATTGGTGAATAAAGACTATCAATTGGAATAAGTCCTATGCGCCCATCATCAACACAATTACGATCCGATGGAACATACCCCTTTCCTGTGTTGACAATAAATTCCATACGAATTTCAGCATCTTCATCAAGCGTACAGATAACATGATCTGGATTAAGAATTTCCATATCCCCAACGGTATTGATATCCCCCGCTCTCACAACACCAGGCCCCTCTTTATAAACGACGAGACGTTTAGGTCCTTCTTCTTCCATACGAAGTGCAATTTCTTTTATATTCAGAATAATATCTGTAACATCTTCACGAACGCCTGGAATCGATGAAAATTCATGTAAGACGCCATCAATCTGTACAGCAGTAATAGCAGCACCACGAAGCGAAGACAATAACACACGACGAAGCGCATTTCCTAATGTTAAGCCAAACCCCCGCTCAAGAGGCTCAGCAATTACGCTTATAATATTTGAATTATCATGCGTAAATGATTCAACCTTATTGGGTTTAATAAGTTCCTGCCAGTTTTTCTGGATCATATTTTTATTCCCGTTCTTTAGTTCCGTTACCATTCAATCGTAACGACCAATGTGAACATCAGAGAAATCTCCGACAACAAAAAACAACACCCAATTAAACACGCCGCCTTTTCCGAGGACGACATCCATTATGAGGAATTGGTGTTACATCACGAATAGAAGTAATGACAAAACCAACAGATTGCAACGCACGTAGAGCAGATTCACGCCCTGCCCCAGGACCACAAACCTCAACTTCCAAAGAACGCATACCGTGTTCCTGTGCTTTTCTCGCACAATCTTCCGCAGCAACTTGAGCGGCAAAAGGCGTAGACTTACGCGCCCCTTTAAAACCCTGAGCACCAGCAGACGACCACGCAATTGCATTCCCCTGAGCATCAGTAATCGTAATCATTGTATTATTAAATGTTGAATTGATATGCACAACACCCGATGAAATATTCTTACGTTCGCGACGACGAACACGTGTGGCTTCCTTGGCCATATTTTTCCTTTCAACGATCTCATCACTGCCGTAATATCAGCAGCTCCACCTTCTTTTCCTTGTCAAACCGACTTCAACAAGAAACAGAATATATAAAAAACCTTTCACACAGTTTCTTATTTCTTCTTACCAGCGATTGCCTTAGCAGGTCCCTTACGCGTACGAGCATTTGTATGTGTACGCTGTCCCCGGACAGGCAAAGACCGACGATGACGCAATCCACGATAACAACCAAGGTCCATCAAACGCTTAACATTCATAGCGACTTCACGACGAAGATCACCTTCAACTTGATAGCCCTGATCTATCGCCTCACGAATCTGCAACACCTCAGCATCTGAAAGCTCATGCACACGACGCCCTGTGGGAATGCCAACCTTTTCAGTAATTTCTTGAGCAAATTTTGGTCCAATCCCGTGGATATATTGAAGCGCAATAATTACACGCTTATTTGTCGGGATATTGACGCCAGCAATACGAGCCACGCCTATTCTCCTTAGTTATGTTGACAAATTGTTATAAAATACCTGATGTACCTTACAGAAAAAAATAGACTCAGAACAAAGTTCTCCCGAATCCGCTTATTTAACCGAAATAAATTAAAGTTGTTTGTGATAGATTTTATCTCAAAAGTCAACTCTTTTCATTTACTTCTCAAAAAAATCTCATGAAAGAAAACCTTTAATTATACGTGTCACCTCAGCAATACCAATCATTCCATCAATAACCTTCAACATTCCTCTCTCTGAATAAAATTTTGATAAAGGAGAGGTTTTTTCACGATATTCTACTAATCTTTTTGCAAAAGCAACAGGGTTATCATCTAAACGGACCTGCCCACCAGCCGCAACCGTCTCCTGAACACGCCTTTCCATACGTTCAATCAATGCGTCTTCATTAACACACAACTCAATAACAGCATCAAGCCGCATATTTTTTGACTCAAGTATCTGTTGTAACGCTTCTGCCTGCCCTACAGTCCTTGGATATCCATCCAAAATAAAACCGTTTATACAATCAGCCTCATCAATCCGATCTGATACGATTTGATTAACAATGCTATCAGGAACCAAAGCACCAGAACTTATAATAGCTTTAGCTTTTTTACCAACTTCCGTTTCTTTAGCAATAACCTCACGCAACATATCCCCTGTTGATAAATGAGGAATATTATATTCCTCAGTTAACATTTTAGCTTGCGTCCCTTTCCCTGCTCCAGGAGGACCTAAAAGAACAACTCTCATCGATTTCTTCTACCTCCACGAAGTTTTGATTTTTTTATCAATCCTTCATATTGGTGCGCAACAAGATGCCCTTGGATTTGAGCGACCGTATCAAGAGTAACAGTCACAACAATTAACAAAGACGTTCCCCCAAGATAAAAAGGAACTTGAAATGCCGATATCATAAACTCAGGCAATAAACAAACTAAGATAATATAAAGTGCACCCACAACAGTAATACGCGTTAAAACATAATCAATATATTCCGCTGTACGCTCACCTGGACGAATTCCTGGAATAAAACCAGAATGTTTTTTCAACTGATCCGCAGTATCACTCGGATTAAACACAATAGCCGTATAAAAAAAGCAAAAAAATGCCATTAAAAATGCGTAGATAATCATATAAAGTGGCTGTCCGTGACCAAGAGAATAAGAAATAGCCTGAACCCATTGCGGCATTTTATCAGAAAAGTTATTAATAGTAGCGGGTAATAACAATAAAGATGAAGCAAAAATAGGCGGAATGACACCAGCAGTATTCAACTTTAAAGGAAGATGCGACATATCACCTTGAAACATTTGATGACCAACCTGACGCTTCGGGTACTGAATAAGGATTCGCCGTTGCGCGCGTTCTATAAAAACAATAAGTCCAATAACCAAAACAGCAATAAGAACAATTGTTACTAAAAGAAAAGTTGATAAATCAGCCTGACTATGTGCAGTCAAAAGCTGAGCAAAAGTAGAAGGAAGATTGGCTACAATCCCCGTAAAAATGATGAGAGAAACTCCATTACCAACACCGCGTGAGGTAATTTGCTCACCAAGCCACATGAGAAACATTGTTCCGCCAACAAGTGTGATAACAGAAGAGATGCGAAACATGAGACCTGGTTCTACAACAATTTGAAGCCCTGTCCCTATACCGCTTTCAAGCGCAACCGCAATACCAAAAGCTTGCAAAATAGCCAATATGACCGTTACATAACGCGTATATTGATTAATAACCTTACGACCTATCTCACCCTCTTTTTTAAGAGTCTCCAAAGAAGGAATAACGGACGTGAGCAATTGTACAATAATAGATGCCGATATATAAGGCATAATACCCAAGGCAAAAATTGCCATACGCCCAACAGCGCCGCCAGCAAACATATTAAAGAGTCCTAGGACACCTGATGCATGATGTTCAAATGTTTGCCGTAAAGCATCAATATTAATACCTGGAAGAGAAATATAAGTGCCGAAACGATAGACAAGAAGCGCTGCTAGAGTAAACCAGATGCGTTTCTTTAATTCAGTTGCACGCGAAAAGGTACCGAAGTTTATATTGGAAGCAAATTGCTCTGCTGCTGATGCCATAAAACGTCTCCACTTCACACTCCAGTTCTTTAAATCACAGAAGTATCCTAAAATTTATATCTTTATACACAAATAATTGCAGAACTTAAACAATTCTCCAAAAAATATTCAAAAGAATAGTACCTCTTATTTAAATCATAACTGATACTAAAAAATTATCCAACAACTTCAGGGGAAATAACCTGACCACCTACTTTTTCAACCTTAACACGAGCAGCTTGTGAAGCACCAGAAACATGAAAGGTAATTTTAGCTTTCAAATCACCATCAGAAAGAAGACGAACCCCATCCTTCTCGCGACGAATAATACCAGCCTCTTTCAAAGCAATCATATCAACAGGCTTTTCAATATTCAACTTACCAGTATCAACGGCCAACTGAATACGTCCCAGTGAAACTTCATTATAGATTTTAGAAAAGAAATTTTTAAATCCACGTTTTGGTAAACGACGATAGATAGGCATTTGCCCACCTTCAAAACCATTCAAGGAAACACCAGAACGGGATTTTTGCCCTTTCACACCGCGACCACCAGTTTTACCAGTCCCTGAACCAATACCACGCCCAATACGCTTACGATTTTTTGTTGCACCTTCGCAATCACGTAGTTCATTGAGTTTCATATCTAATACTCCTGCAACCCTTAATCTTCATCTATAACGCGAACAAGATGCCGAACCCGAGCAATCATACCCCGTACACACAGTGTATCTTCTAAAACGCGCCGCCGACGCATTTTATTGAGTCCAAGACCCTTTAAGGTTGCACGCTGAATCTGTGAGTTTCGAATAGGGCTTCCAATTTGCTCTACTGTCACAGTTTTACCACTCTGAGATTTTTTCTGAACCATTTTCTAATTCCTTTTCTGACAATCTCAGAAACTACCCTTCTACGTCGACCAAATGGCGACGACGCGCCTGTAAAGTCGAATATTTTATACCACGCTGAGCAGCAATATCTCTCGGATGCATTTGATGTTTCAATGCATCAAATGTTGCACGAACCATGTTATAAGGATTGGATGATCCTAGTGATTTTGCAACAACATCCTGCATACCAAGAGCTTCAAAAATAGCACGCATCGGTCCCCCTGCAATAATACCCGTACCAGCAGACGCTGAACGGAGCAAAACACGCCCCGCTCCGTGACGACCTTCAAGATCATGATGCAGTGTACGTCCAGACCGAAGCGGAACATAAATCATCCCACGCTTTGCAGATTCCGTTGCTTTACGAACGGCTTCTGGAACTTCACGGGCTTTACCATGTCCAAAACCTACACGCCCTTTTTGATCTCCAACGACAACAAGAGCAGCAAAACCAAAACGCCGACCACCCTTTACAACCTTAGCAACACGATTAATATGAACGAGCCTATCGACAAACTCATTATCGCGTTCTTCTCTCTCACCACGTTCTTTTTGTGCCATTCCTCATTCCTTTTTCTTTTCCGGAAGCACGATAACAAAGCTCCTCATCAAACCAGAAGAACTTAAACGAAATACTCTAAAGTATCCCTCCTCATCCAATAAGGAGGAAACTTTAAAAGCTCAAACCACCTTCACGAGCAGCCTCAGCCAAAGCTTTGACTCGACCATGGTATACATAGGCTCCACGATCAAAAACCACTTCATTAACACCAGCTTTCTTCGCACGCTCAGCAATTAACTTACCAACGGCAAAAGCGGCCTCTTTATCAGCACCACTTTTTAATGATTTTTTCAAATCACTTTCAAGAGTAGAAGCTGAAACAAGCGTACATCCCCGTAAATCATCAATAACCTGCGCGTAGATGTTCTGATTGGAACGATAAACGCTAAGCCGAGGACGATCATGAGAAACCATCTTGATTCTACGACGAACACGTCTTGCACGACGCTGGATAATGTCCTTAGATGAAACCATAATACAAAATCCTTATTTCTTTTTACCTTCTTTACGGAAGATACGTTCATCTGCATGCTTAACACCTTTACCTTTATAAGGCTCAGGTCTACGATATTCGCGAATCTCCGCTGCAACTTGTCCAACCTGCTGTTTATCAATACCAGAAATAACAATCTCTGTAGGCTTAGGAACAGTTACAGTAACACCCGATGGAACTTTATACACCACGTCATGCGAAAAACCTAGAGAGAGTTGAATATCCTTACCCTGCAAAGCAGCACGATAACCAACCCCATTGATCTCTAACCTTTTTTCAAAACCATCTTTTACACCACAAAAAATATTCTCAATCATTGAGCGTGACATACCCCACTTAGAGCGCGCATCTTTTGACTGATCCCGCGGCATAACGGATATGACATTTTCCTCGAATTTAACTAAAACTTCATCATTAACGACGTAACTTAGTTCACCTTTTGGACCTTTTGCCTTAACCAGCTGACCTTCAACGGTAGCAGTAACCCCAGAAGGAATTGAAATGGGTCTTTTTCCAATACGAGACATTGTTCTAACCTACTTTTTCTTCCGTTTTCTTGACATACCTTAGAAAACACGACAAAGGAGTTCTCCACCAACATTCTGTTCACGCGCTTCATGATCAGCCATAACGCCTTTAGGAGTCGACAAAACCGAAATACCTAAACCATTTGCCACCTGTGGAAGTGACTTAGCAGAAACATACACACGACGACCCGGCTTTGACACACGTGAAATATCACGAATAGCAGCCATCCCTTCAAAATACTTCAATTCGATCTCAAGCTCAGCTTTCCCATCACCCAAATCAACTTGATTATACCCGCGAATATAACCTTCCGACTGAAGAACATCAAGAACATGCGCACGAAGCTTCGAAGCTGGCGTAACTACCTTGTCTTTTTTGCGACCAAGAGCATTACGAATACGTGTTAACATATCACCAAGAGGATCTGACATAGACATTAAATAATCTCCTCTTACCAACTAGACTTTACAATACCAGGAATATGGCCAATAGAACCAAGTTCACGCAATGCAATCCGTGACATTTTTAACTTACGATAATAAGCCCTCGGACGACCTGAAACCTCACAGCGATTACGAATACGAACCTTGGAAGAATTACGTGGCAATTCTGCCAATTGAACAGAAGCTTTAAAACGTTCCTCAAGAGAAACCTTCTGATCCATAACGATTGCTTTCAGACGTGCACGACGTGCTGCATAACGCTTCACCATCACCTCACGACGCTTATTTTTTTCAACGGCACTTACTTTGGCCATAATTTCACCTCGCTACATTTGCCGTTACGAGCGAAAAGGAAAATTAAAAGCACGCAATAATTCACGCGCTTCATCATCCGTTTTTGCTGTCGTACAAACGATAATATCCATGCCCCAAATTTGATCAACCTTATCATAGTTAATTTCTGGAAACACAATGTGTTCTTTAATGCCCATAGCAAAATTGCCACGACCATCAAAACTCTTTGGATTTAAACCACGAAAGTCACGAACGCGCGGAAGAGCAATCGTAACAAGACGATCTAAAAACTCAAACATCCGATCTTTACGCAATGTCACTTTAGCCCCAAGAGGCATTCCTTCACGAACTTTAAAGGTCGCAATAGAATTACGCGCACGGGTAACAACAGCCTTTTGACCTGTTATGAGTCCTAAATCCTCAGCGGCAAGGGAAGGTTTCTTCGAATCAGCAGTTGCCTCACCTATCCCCATATTGATTACAATCTTATCAATCCGCGGAATTTGCATCGCATTTTTGTAATTAAACTTCTCTTGAAGTGCTTTACGAATTACTTCAAAATAATGCGTTTTCATACGCGGTATTTGTCTTTCCTCAGCCATTAATCAATTCTCCCGAACGCTTGGCAAAACGTACCTTATTACCATCTGCATTCATACGAAAGCCTACGCGCGTAGGCTTACCATCTTTAGGATCAGCAATCGCCAAATTAGACAGATGAACCGGAGCTTCTTTAGAAATAATTCCTGCTTCTTGCTTCTGCGTTTGACGCTGATGACGCTTAACCATATTAATCCCACGAACAAAAGCCTTATTCTCTTTCGGACTAACCTTAATTACTTCACCACTACATCCTTTATCCTTACCGGATAAAACAACAACCTTATCACCTTTTCGAATCTTCTGCATAATATTAACTCCTTATAGCACTTCAGGAGCAAGCGAGATGATCTTCATATGATTCCTCCCACGCAATTCACGGGGAACTGGTCCAAAGATACGCGTACCAATCGGCTCTTTTTTGTTATCCACTAAAACCGCAGCATTACTATCAAAACGAATGACACTACCATCTGCGCGACGAATATCCTTAGCAGTACGAACCACAACAGCTTTCATAACATCACCCTTTTTAACACGGCCACGAGGAATAGCATCCTTAACCGAAACAACAATAATGTCACCGACCGAAGCATATTTACGCTTTGAACCACCTAACACCTTGATGCACATGACACGACGAGCACCAGAATTATCAGCAACGTCGAGGTTTGTTTGCATCTGAATCATGACTGGCCACCTTTTCTTAACATCTATATCCGCTTGTATCTTTTATACAATCGGATTTGCCTGCCAAATAACGATAAAGTTATCGCCTTCAAATTTACCAACGAAAAACCACTGTTAAATTCTAAAACAATAAACTTAACTCATTACGCTACATTGTCTTTTACAACAATCCAACATTTATCTTTCGAAATTGGTCTCGATTCTTGAATAGAAACTTGATCCCCAATCTTGAATTGGTTGTTTTCGTCATGCGCTTTATAATTTTTAGACTGCCGAACAGTCTTCTTAAGAAGCGGATGAGAATAACGACGCTCAACTTTGACAACGACAGTCTTATCGCTTTTGTCGCTAATAACAACACCCTGCAAAACGCGTTTAGGCATCTCTTATTTCCTTAAACCTTACTTTCACTTAATTTTTGATGAAGAAAAGTCTTAATGCGCGCAATATCACGACGAACTTGTCTAACACGTGCAGTCTTTTCTAATTGACCTGTTGCTTTTTGAAAGCGCAAATTAAATTGCTCTTTCTTTAATTTAGCCAACTCATCTTTCATTTGGTCGAGCGTTTGCGCCCGTAATTCTCTGGCTCTCATTGCTTAACCTCTTTATTCCGCAATACGCTGAATGAAACGCGTTTTTATAGGCAACTTTGCAGCGCCCAACCTTAGTGCTTCACGCGCAACATCTTCAGGAACCCCATCAAGCTCAAACATGACGCGCCCAGGAGCAACACGTGCAGCCCAATAATCGACACTTCCCTTACCTTTACCCATACGAACTTCAGTCGGTTTAGATGTAACCGGAAGATCTGGAAAAATACGAATCCATACACGACCAGAACGTTTCATATAACGTGTAATCGCACGACGCGCTGCTTCAATTTGACGAGCAGTAACCCGCTCCGGCTCAACAGCCTTCAAACCGTAGGCACCGAAATTCAAATCCGTACCACCCTTCGCAACACCGTGAATACGGCCCTTGAACTGCTTACGGAACTTTGTGCGCTTTGGCTGCAACATTGTTCTCTACTCCAAATTTTAGTTTAATCTCAAAAACTAAGCATTTTCGCGGCGACGATTCGATGAAGAACCAGATTGATCAGCTTCCGTAGCACGACGTTCTGAAGCCATCGGATCATGTTCAAGAATCTCACCCTTAAAGACCCAAACTTTAATACCACAAATACCGTAAGCGGTCTTAGCTTCTGCTGTACCGTAATCGACATCAGAACGCAAGGTATGAAGTGGAACACGACCTTCGCGATACCATTCCATACGAGCAATTTCAGCACCACCAAGGCGACCAGAACAATTGATACGAATACCTTCCGCGCCAAGACGCATAGCAGATTGAACAGCACGCTTCATTGCACGACGAAAAGCAACACGACGCTCTAACTGTTGAGCAATTGACTGTGCAATAATCGTAGCATCAATCTCTGGCTTACGAATCTCCACAATATTCAATGAAGTCTCAGCATTGGTCATTTCTGAAAGCTTACGACGAAGCTTCTCGATATCAGCACCCTTTTTACCGATAATCAAACCAGGACGTGCAGAATGAATCGTAACACGACATTTTTTATGAGGACGTTCAATAACGACCTTAGAAATAGCTGCCTGCCTAAGCTCTTCAAGCACATAAGAACGAATTCTCAAATCCTCATGAAGAAGACGTCCATACTCACCACTATCAGCATACCAACGAGAATCCCAGGTCCGATTAACACCAAGACGAAGTCCTATTGGATTGATCTTCTGACCCATTACGCGGCCTCCACTTTTTCGCTAACTTCACGAACAATAATAGTAAGATGTGAAAATGGACGCTCAATTCGACTAGCACGCCCGCGACCACGAACATGAAAACGTTTCATCACAATCGACTTACCAACATAAGCCTCTGCGACAATAAGCGAATCAATGTCAAGATCGTGGTTATTCTCTGCGTTTGCAATCGCTGATTCAAGCGTTTTTTTCACAGTAGCAGCAATACGTTTACGCGAAAATGTCAAATCAGCGAGCGCCACATTAACTCTTTTCCCGCGAATCATTGCAGCAACTAAATTAAGCTTCTGCGGACTAACACGAATTGTTCGTGTGACAGCCTTTGCTTCATTGTCTTTAAGCTGGCGCGGAACCTTAGCTTTTCCCATTCCTACTTCCTCTTCGCTTTTTTATCGGCACCATGACCATAATAAGTCCGGGTAGGAGCGAACTCACCAAACTTATGTCCAACCATCTCTTCAGAAACAGAAACAGGAATATGCTTATTGCCGTTGTAAACACCAAAAGTTAAACCAACAAATTGCGGCAAAATAGTAGAGCGACGACTCCATATTTTTATAACTTCATTGCGCCCACTTGCACGTACCTTCTCTGCTTTACCAAGAAGATAGCCGTCAACAAACGGACCTTTCCAAACTGAACGAACCACTTCAGACTACCTTTCTTATTTCTTGCGCTGATGACGCGTACGCATAATAAACTTATCAGTGGCTTTATTGGAGCGCGTACGCTTACCTTTCGTAGGTTTACCCCAAGGAGACACCGGATGACGTCCCCCCGATGTACGACCTTCACCACCACCGTGCGGATGATCAACAGGGTTCATAGCAACACCACGAACATGTGGACGCTTACCACGCCAACGTGACCGACCTGCCTTACCATCATTAATATTCCCATGATCAGGATTTGAAACAGCACCAACAGTTGCAAAACAGCTGCTAGAGACCAAACGCTGCTCACCAGAATTTAAACGAAGAATAGCCATACCATGATCTCGTCCAACCAACTGCGCATAAGCACCCGCTGAACGTGCAATCTGCCCCCCTTTTCCTGGCTTCATTTCAACATTATGAATAATTGTACCAACCGGCATATTGCCAAGGGGCATAGCATTTCCTGGTTTAACATCAACATTTGAACCAGCGACAACAGAATCACCAACACCAAGACGCTGTGGTGCAAGGATATAACTTAATTGCCCATCCTCATAGCGAATCAAAGCGATAAAAGCGGTGCGATTAGGATCATACTCTAAACGCTCAACTTTCGCTAAGACATCACGCTTAAGACGCTTAAAGTCGACAAACCGATAACTTCGTTTATGACCACCACCCTGAAAACGAGCAGTAACACGACCTCGATTATTACGTCCACCCTTCGAAGACAAACCTTCAGTTAACATCTTTACAGGTTTTCCCTTATAAAGACCAGAACGTTCCACAATGACAAGCTGACGCTGCCCAGGTGTTGTTGGATTAAATTGCTTAAGTGCCATTATTCCTATCTCCGAGCCTCTTTAAAGACCTGTCGAAACGTCGATAGTCTGACCACTGGCCAGAGTTACGATCGCTTTCTTGACATCACTCTGCCGACCAACAATACCCTTAAAACGTTTCACTTTACCCTTACGGACTATCGTGTTAACTGCCTTAACTTTTACGCTAAAAAGCGCCTCAACAGCAGCCTTAATTTCAGGTTTCGTCGCTTTCGGCGCGACATTAAAAGCAACTTGATTATATTCAGAAATCATAGTCGACTTTTCAGTAATAACTGGACTAATAATTACATCATAATGGCGAAGATCTGTCATCTAAAACGCTCCTCAAGAGCCTCAACAGCTGCCTTTGATAAAACAAGTTTGCTGCGACGCAAAATATCATACACATTAATTCCCTGAATGGGCAAAACATCAATATTAGGGATATTCGATGCTGCACGAAAAAAGTTAATATCAATCTCTTGACCACCAATCAAGAGAGCATTATTAAATCCAAGCTTAGAAAAATGAGAAACAAGTTTTTTCGTTTTAGCATCCTTAACAGCCAACTCATCCACAACAATTAAATCTTTCGCTTTTAATTTTGCAGATAAAGCAAGACGTAAACCAAGAGCACGAATCTTTTTAGGAAGATCATGTGCATGGCTACGAAACACCGGCCCATGTGCCTTACCGCCACCTCGAAACTGTGGTGCACGGGCAGATGAATGTCGAGCACGCCCTGTTCCCTTTTGTTTAAACATCTTCGCCCCCGTTCGTGACACATCAGAGCGCCCTTGTGATTGATGGGTTCCCTGTTGACGACGTGCAAGTTGCCAACGAACAACACGCTGTAAAATATCCTCACGCGGAACAAGATCAAAAATAGATTCAGAAACCTTTAATTTACCAGCTTCATGACCATCAAGAGTTTTAATTACAAGATCCATTATTAGGCTCCCTCAACTTCAGAGGTTTCCGTCACCGGAGCAACCATTTCTGTTTTCTCCTTCACAAGACGGCGAATACCAGCAGGCTTTGGAGCATTATCAGGTAGCGGTTTCTTCACGGCATCTCTTACCAAAATCCAAGAACCCTTAGAACCAGAAACAGCACCACGCACTAAAATTAAACCACGCTCAATATCAGTGGAAACAACTTCAATATTTTGTGTTGTTACACGCACCTGCCCCATATGGCCAGCCATTTTTTTCCCTTTAAAAACTTTACCAGGATCTTGGCACTGCCCCGTAGAACCATGAGCACGATGTGTGATCGAATTACCATGGGAAGCGCGGTGCCCACCAAAGTTATGCCTTTTCATAACACCGGCAAATCCCTTACCAATACTGGTGCCCGTCACATCAACGCGCTGTCCTGGGACAAAATGCTCCACTGTAATCTCAGTACCGATATCAAGGAGATTATCGGGGCTTACACGAAACTCTGCTATTTTGGCTTTAGGCTCAACAGAAGCCTTAGCAAAATGTCCACGAAGAGCTTGTGAAGTATTCTTAACCTTAGCAAAGCCTACACCTAATTGAACAGCAGTATAACCATTCTTTTCAACTGTACGCTGAGCAACGACTTGACAATTCTCCAAACGAAGTACTGTCACCGGCACATGCTCACCAGCATCATTATAAATACGGGTCATGCCCAGCTTCTGTGCTATTACACCTGAACGCATCGGGTCTGTTCCTTCTGTCCTCAAACCTCAGAGCTTAATTTCTACATCCACACCAGCAGAAAGATCGAGCTTCATAAGCGCATCCACTGTTTGCGGCGTTGGATCAACAATATCAAGAAGACGCTTATGCGTACGCATTTCAAACTGCTCACGGCTCTTCTTATCGATATGCGGCCCACGATTGACCGTAAATTTCTCAATCCGCGTCGGAAGCGGAATGGGACCACGGACATTCGCACCGGTCCGTTTAGCAGTCGATACAATTTCACGCGTCGACGTATCCAGAATTCTATGATCAAACGCTTTCAAGCGAATGCGAATATTTTGACTGTTCATGCTCTTTATTTCCCTGTCATATAAAGCGCCTTCAATAATCAAGGCGCTTAACAAGCATTATTTATTCAATGATTTTAGAGACGATACCGGCACCAACAGTACGACCACCTTCACGAATAGCAAAACGAAGTTTCTCTTCCATCGCTATTGGAACAATCAGAGACACATCCATTGCAACATTATCCCCTGGCATAACCATCTCCGTTCCTTCTGGAAGCGTGACAATACCCGTAACATCCGTCGTACGGAAGTAAAACTGTGGACGATAATTCGTGAAAAACGGTGTATGACGACCGCCTTCATCCTTCGTCAAAATGTAAGCCTCTGCCTTAAATCGTGTATGAGGTGTAACAGATCCGGGCTTCGCCAATACTTGACCTCGCTCAATCCCTTCACGATCAACACCACGAAGAAGAGCACCGATATTATCACCCGCTTGCCCTTGATCTAAAAGCTTGCGGAACATTTCAACACCCGTGACTGTTGTCTTAGACGTTGGACGAATACCGATAATCTCGATTTCTTCCCCAACTTTAATAACACCACGCTCAACACGACCTGTAACAACCGTCCCACGACCTGAAATCGAAAAAACATCTTCTATCGGCATCAAAAATGGCTGATCAACAGGACGCTCAGGGGTTGGAATATACTTATCAACTTCACTCATTAACAGACGAACCGCATCTTCACCAATGCTTTTATCCTTGTCCTCAAGAGCAGCCAACGCTGAACCTTTAACAATTGGCACATCATCACCTGGAAAATCATATTTGGATAAAAGTTCCCGAACCTCAAGCTCTACAAGATCCAAAAGTTCGCTATCATCAACCTGATCAACTTTATTAAGAAAAACAACGATCGCAGGAACACCAACCTGACGAGCAAGCAAAATATGCTCACGTGTCTGAGGCATTGGACCATCAGCCGCAGAAACAACCAGAATGGCACCATCCATCTGCGCGGCTCCAGTGATCATGTTTTTCACATAATCGGCGTGTCCTGGACAATCAACGTGGGCATAGTGACGATTTTCCGTTTCATACTCAACGTGGGCTGTAGAAATGGTAATCCCACGTGCACGCTCTTCTGGTGCTGCATCAATTTGATCATATGCTTTAAACTCACCAAAAAATTTCGTAATCGCTGCTGTCAACGAAGTCTTTCCATGATCAACGTGACCAATCGTACCTATATTAACATGCGGTTTTGTACGTTCAAATTTGCTCTTCGCCATTTGAGCTCTCCATTTTCCGTCCAAGCCAAGGACTAAGTTAAAAAAAATAATTTACCAACCCGAAATTACGCGTATTTCTTTTGAATCTCCAAAGCAACAGCCGAAGGAACAGGTTCGTAGTGATCAAACTGCATTGTATATTGCGCACGCCCCTGACTCATAGAGCGAAGGGTATTCACATAACCAAACATATTCGCCAACGGAACCATCGCATTAACAACTGTTGCAATACCGCGCGCTTCAGTTCCTGAAATCTGCCCTCGACGAGAATTGAGATCGCCAATAACATCACCAACATAATCATCTGGCGTAACAACTTCCACCTTCATGATCGGTTCAAGAAGCTGTGCACCAGCTTTCTTTGCGCCATCACGAAAAGCTGCACGAGCAGCAATTTCAAAAGCCAACACAGAAGAATCAACATCGTGATAACCACCATCAATGAGCGTTGCTTTTACACCAAGCATAGGGAATCCTGCAAGAGGACCTGACCCCATAACACTTTCAATCCCCTTCTGGACACCCGGAATATATTCTTTAGGGACAGCACCACCAACAATCTTCGACTCAAAAATAAAATCATCACCTTCGTGAGGCTCAAAAACAATTTTTACACGAGCAAACTGACCAGCACCACCGGATTGTTTCTTATGGGTATAATCAATTTCCGCCGTTTTAGTAATTGACTCACGATACGCAACCTGAGGCTGCCCAACATTGGCCTCAACCTTAAATTCACGCCGCATACGATCAACGATAATATCAAGATGAAGCTCACCCATTCCAGCTATAATAGTCTGACCTGACTCCTCATCAGACTTAACCCGAAACGAAGGATCTTCCGCTGCCAAACGATTAAGAGCAATACCCATTTTTTCCTGATCTGCTTTTGTTTTCGGTTCAATTGCAATCTCAATAACAGGCTCTGGAAATTCCATACGCTCCAAAATAACAGGCTTCAAAGGATCACAAAGCGTATCCCCTGTTGTCGTCTCCTTAAGACCAGCAAGAGCAACAATATCCCCAGCAAATGCTTCTTCAATATCCTCACGAGAATTTGAATGCATTTGAAGCATGCGCCCTAAACGCTCCTTCTTCTTCTTCACAGTATTCTCAAGAGAAACACCTTTATGAACCTTACCAGAGTAAATACGACAGAAAGTCAACGAACCAACAAAAGGATCATTCATAATTTTAAAAGCAAGCATAGACAGCGGAGCATCATCAGAAGATTCACGCGTCGTCTCAGCCTCAGTCTTTACATCAATACCCTTAATCGCCGGAATATCAATCGGAGAAGGAAGATAAGAAACAACAGCATCCAAAAGCGGCTGCACACCCTTGTTTTTAAAAGCCGTACCACAAAGAACAGGATGAAACTGAACCTCTACGGTTCCCTTACGAATAAGAGAAACAAGTTGCTCGTTGGTTGGCATAACACCTTCCAAATAAGCCTCCATAGCAGCCTCATCGACCTCCACAGCCATTTCAATGAGTTTTTCGCGATATTCTTCAGCTTTTTCCTTTAAATCAGAAGGAATTTCACCGATCACTGCTGGAGCACCAATAGAGCCGTCCCACTTTAAAGCCTTCATCTCAACAAGATCAACAACGCCTTCAAAGTCATTTTCAGCACCAATCGGCAACTGTACAACAAGTGCTTTAGCCCCCAACCGAGAACCAACCATTTCTACACTACGATAGAAATCAGCACCTATTTTATCCATCTTATTAACAAAAACCATGCGAGGAACACGATATTTCTCAGCCTGCCGCCAAACAGTTTCTGTCTGAGGTTCAACACCAGCATTAGCATCTAACAATGCTATCGCCCCATCAAGAACACGCAAAGAGCGCTCAACCTCAATGGTAAAATCAACGTGCCCTGGCGTATCAATAATATTGAAGCGACGCTTCCGACCGTCACGCCCCTCCCAAAAAGTCGTCGTTGCAGCAGATGTAATTGTAATACCGCGCTCTTGCTCCTGCTCCATCCAATCCATCGTAGAAGCACCATCATGCGTTTCCCCGATTTTATGATTCTTACCCGTATAGAACAGAATACGTTCAGTCATCGTAGTCTTACCAGCATCAATATGTGCCATAATACCAAAATTACGATAATCTTCAATTTTATATTCGCGAGCCATTATATTTGCCTTAGTTTAAAACCTCTACCAGCGATAATGCGAGAACGCACGGTTAGCCTCAGCCATACGATGAACATCCTCACGCTTTTTCACGGCAGAACCGCGATTATTAGCCGCATCCATCAATTCACCAGATAAACGCTCAATCATTGTTGTCTCATTCCGTCCACACGCTGCCGAAATCAACCAACGAATAGCAAGAGCCTGACGACGATCAGGACGAACATCAATCGGAACCTGATAAGTAGCACCACCAACACGACGTGAACGAACCTCAATATGAGGAGCAACGTTCTCCAAAGCCCGATGAAATAGATCCACTGGATCTGCTTTTACTTTTTTCTCTACAGAATCAAGCGCACCATAAACAATACGCTCTGCAACTGACTTTTTGCCATCAAACATAATGGCATTCATAAATTTTGTAATAACCAAATCACCAAACTTAGGATCTGGATTAATTTCACGCTTTTCTGCTCTATGACGACGGGACATTGGCTTTGTCTCTCAATATTACTTTGGACGCTTTGCGCCATATTTTGAACGACGCTGTTTACGATTTTTGACACCTTGCGTATCAAGCAAACCACGAATAATGTGATAACGAACCCCCGGCAAATCTTTCACACGACCGCCACGGATCATCACAACAGAGTGCTCTTGAAGATTATGTCCCTCTCCAGGGATATAACCAATCACCTCAAATCCATTCGTCAAGCGAATTTTAGCAACTTTACGAAGAGCGGAATTAGGCTTCTTCGGCGTCGTTGTATAAACACGTGTACAAACACCACGTTTCTGCGGATTCGACTGCAGAGCAGGAACCTTATTACGTTTAACGGGCGCCACACGTGGCTTGCGAATCAACTGGTTTACGGTAGGCATGTAACCTTCCTCTTTTCAATCTATATTCGTCTCACCCAATTGGGCTTTTCTATTTTCATCTTCACCCATTCCAATAAAATTGGCATAGATGACTTATTCTAAACACAAAACCGGGCAAACCTGCAAAAACAGTCTACCCGATCACAAGCAGAGAAGGCAATAGCCTTTTGCACTAGCATTTGCTTTTAATCTTTTTAACACCCGTTTGAATGATCTTCTGTTATCATATCCAAAACAAACGATCACTTTCACATCGGTTACGTTCGTGTTTAATAGCGAGAACGCAGCCATTCGTCAAGAACTAATGCAGAAGAAAGTTTTCAAAAATCAAAATAAATTAAATTTAAAAACTTTAAATCTGCTTTTATCGGAACCCTTGATAAATCAATTTACCATAGTAATATCACCCTATAAACAAAAAAAGCAACGATGCCACTGCAGTAAAACATTAATGCAGTAAATTAAATTGCATATTCAATATCAAATGATGAGCACCATGAAAATAGCAACGTGGAATATTGCCGGAATAAAAGCACGACATGAAACATTGTATCAATGGCTACAGAAAAGTCAGCCAGACATAGTCTGCCTACAGGAAATTAAAAGCATTGATGAAAGTTTTCCACGTGATGCAATTGAAAATCTAGGATACCATATAGAAACACACGGACAAAAAAGTTTTAATGGCGTTGCGATTCTTTCTAAAAAAACACCCGATGAAGTGATCCGTCGATTACCAGGCAACGATAATGATGAACAAACACGTTATATCGAAGCCGTTTATTCAACAAACAAAGGTGTTGTACGTATTGCATCTCTCTATTTACCAAATGGAAACCCTATTGAGAGTGAAAAATATTCCTATAAGATGGAATGGATGGAAAGATTATATGCACATACAAAGTCATTGCTTGCATATGAAGAGCCTCTTGTTCTAGCCGGTGATTACAATGTCATTCCTACCCCGTTAGATGCAAAAAAACCTCAAGAATGGAATCAAGATGCCTTATTTCTTCAAAAAACAAGAAAAGCATTCCAACGTATTCTTCATTTGGGTCTTTACGATGCTATCCGGAATGTCACCGATACACCCTCCTTCAGTTTTTGGGATTTCCAAGCTGGAGCATGGCCTAAAAATAATGGGATTCGCATTGATCATTTACTCTTATCACCAGAAGCGGTTGATCGCCTTATTTGTGCGCACAGTCAAACAGAAGTAAGGGGGTATCCAAAACCATCTGATCATGTTCCTGTTTGGATTCATCTTAATATCAATTAAGAAAGTACAGCCCTCTTTCATGAAATAACAAAAAAAATTCCACTTAAGAGAATAACTATGCTACACCACGCAAACAGTATATCTTAAGTAACTAAAATAAAAAATAAATGAATGGAGGCATAAATGAAGAAATCATTGTTAATGTTTATTGCAGCAGCAGCCATTGGGCTCACAAGTGGCGCGCATGCTGAAAACGATACGCTTGAAAAAATAAAACAAACAGGGGAAATCACTTTAGGTGTCCGTGAATCATCTGGTTTGGCCTACGCCCTTGGTAATAATAAATATGTAGGTTTTCATACAGAAATGGCAGAACATATCATTGATGATATCTCAAAAAAAATTGGTAAATCGATTAAAATTCATTATCTTCCCATTACTTCTCAAAATAGAATTCCTCTCTTAAAAAACAAGACCTATGATTTTGAATGCGGCTCAACAACAAATGATATTGCCCGCAGCAAAGAAGCAGCATTTGCGTATACGACATACGTTGAAGAGGTTCGAATTGCTGTAAAGAAAAATTCTAACATTAAATCTCTTGATGATTTAAATGGAAAAATAGTTGCAACAACCACCGGTACGACATCTGTTCAACTTATTCGTAAAAATAAACGTGCAAAAAATATTCACTTTAAGGTCGTCAAAGGAAAAGATCACGGAGATAGTTTCTTATTACTCGAATCTGGTCGTGCCGATGCATTTGTTATGGATGCCTCAATTCTTGCTGGACATATTGCAAAATCAAAAAATCCATCTGATTATGTCATTCTTGACACCGTACTTTCAGTCGAACCTATCGCCTGCATGCTTAGATTACATGACAAAAACTTTGAACAAGCCATTAACGATAGTATCCTACATCAGATTAAAGACGAATCACTTGAAAAGCTTTATAATAAATGGTTTATGAAACCGATTCCGCCTGCTAATACTGTTATGAACCTTCCCTTATCACAACAAACAAGATATGCTTGGAATCACCCAAACAATAAGCCGCGCGAAAGCTACACAGAAAAAGATTTATAGAATTTAAAAAGAAGAACCACACTCTTTTAAAAATTGAGTGTGGTTTATATTTTAGTTCACTTTTTAATAAATTCTGCCTATGTAGATACGCTTGATTTATCGTCCTATTTGTGAATGACTAATTTGAGGGAATATCAATTAATGGACTTTTCTTTCCTTTGTAGAGATGACCTTACTCAAACACTGGTAACAGGGTGCTTGGGCACTCCCGGCGTGAGTCATACCTATTTAGATACACTTCTTGATGGCTTTAAAAATACGGTTATACTGTCCATCACTTCACTTATATTAGCGATATTTTGTGGTGTTATTATAGGAACAATGCGCACTTTACCTAAAACATCCATCATCAATTGTGTATGTCGCACTCTCGGTGCTCTTTGGGTGGAAATTATGCGTAACATTCCCCTCCTTGTACAGGTATTTTTATGGTATTTCGTTGTTCCTAAGATTTATCCACCAGCAATGAAATTTTCCCCCATTCTCTTAATAACATGCGCATTGGGATTCTTTACATCGGCACGCATTGCAGAACAGGTTCGTTCAGGCATTGAAGCGATTTCATCAGGACAACGTTATGCTGCCATGGCAATGGGGTTTACAACTTATCAAAGTTATCGCTATATTATATTACCGCGTGCTATCCGTGCAATTATGCCGCCGCTTACTTCAGAAGCAATGGGCATTGTGAAGAATTCATCTATAGCATTCGCTGTTTCAATCAATGAACTCATGCAATTTCAATACCAAGCAATTGAAGAGATAAGTCATGTTTACGAAAACTATTTGCTTGTTACGATTCTTTATATTTTTATAGCCTTATGCGTATTCATTGTAATGACAGTCATTGAACAAATGCTCAAAATTCCTCATTTTCGAACAAAGGGAAATTGAATATGATAAATTTCATAAGCTCTCAGTTTGGACTTTATTTCCCTTTCAATTTTTCCGACTTTGATTTTTCCTTTTTTACCTTTGATGTATTTCGTTCTTACATTTTATCAGGTTTGCTCTTTAGCGTTTTTCTAACGCTTTTTGCCACAGTATTGGGATTTGTTTTCGGCACGCTTTTAGCAATGATGCGCCTTTCTTCCATAAAAATTCTTTCTTGGTTTGCAATCGTTTATATAACAGCTATGCGTTCAATACCCCTTGTGATGGTTATCTTATGGTTTTTTGTGCTTCTGCCTTTTTTAACGGGGACATCCATCGGTGCCAATAAGTCTGCACTCATTACCTTTACCGCATTTGAAACGGCCTATTTTGCTGAAATTATGCGTGCTGGTATCAATTCAGTTCCGCAAGGACAAAAATATGCGGGGCAAGCTCTTGGGATGACCTATTGGCAAAGTATGTACATTGTCATTCTTCCTCAAGCCTTTAGAGATATGCTTCCTGTCTTTTTAACACAAGTCATTATCCTTTTTCAGGATACAACCCTTGTTTATGCCATCAGTGGTCATAGCCTTTTGAATGGTTTTGATATTGCTGCTAATAATTTTGGCGTAAAACAAGAAGCTTATATTTTAGCAGCTATTTTCTATTTTGTGATCTGTTTTATACTGTCACAAATCGTTTTATATTTACAAAAAAAAGTATCCATTATTCGCTAACAGGAAAAAAAATGTCTACACATATGATCGAAATAAAAAATGTTTCTAATTGGTATGGCGAAATTAACGTTCTTAAAAATTGTACAACCAATATTAACAAAGGAGAAGTGGTTGTAGTTTGTGGACCATCAGGCTCAGGAAAGTCAACACTCATTAAAACGATTAACGCTCTCGTCCCTTTTCAAAAAGGCGAAATTTGGATTAATGGAACACCAGTTCATTCAAAGAAAACGAATCTGCCTAAATTACGCAGCCACGTAGGAATGGTATTTCAGCACTTCGAACTTTTTCCCCATTTATCGGTCACAGAAAATTTGACAATTGCACAAATTAAAGTCCTAAAACGAAGCAAAAAAGAAGCACTTGAACGGGGTTTGTTATATCTTGAGCGTGTTGGACTCATTGAACATAAAGACAAATATCCGGGTCAACTTTCTGGCGGGCAACAGCAACGTGTTGCTATTGCCCGTGCTTTAACGATGGACCCACTCGTCATGCTCTTTGATGAACCAACCTCTGCTTTAGACCCTGAAATGGTAGGTGAAGTACTCGATGTCATGATCAGCTTAGCCGAAGAAGGGATGACAATGATGTGTGTGACGCATGAAATGGGTTTTGCACAAAAAGTCTCTGGGCGTGTTATTTTCATGGATCAAGGAACAATTCTTGAAGACTGTTCATCTCAAGAGTTCTTTTCTAATCCGCAAGAAAGAACACCA
Organism: Bartonella tribocorum CIP 105476; assembly: GCF_000196435.1. NCBI lineage: Bacteria > Pseudomonadati > Pseudomonadota > Alphaproteobacteria > Hyphomicrobiales > Bartonellaceae > Bartonella > Bartonella tribocorum. The sequence goes on from NC_010161.1 coordinate 1,616,607, forward strand.
AGAACGCAAGAATTTTTGTCTAAAATCTTAAGTCATTAGCCATTATATCATCATAAAAAGCCATCTCTACTGTAAACTTGGACACAAGAAAGGAGAGTTTAATAACAGATGAGAGAATGTGAAAAAATATTACAATCAGATCGTTAAAAGTTCTTATATTTTAGAATATCAGCAACCAGTGAAATTGCTGTACGTCTTTCAAATTCATCACAAAGAGAAAAAGCCTGCTCTTGCAAAGGGCGAATCCAATTTCTATCCTTTACGTTCGCTTTTTCATAAGCAGCAGTTAGCATTGCCGTACCGCGAATGATTTTTCCTTCTTTAAGCAGCATATTTCCGAGCATCGCTTGAGCAGAAGGATTTCCTTTTTTTGCAGAAAGTTGAAACCATCGTGCTGCTTGTATAAGATTCTTCTCCCTTCCCTCTCCCTTTAAAAATATTTTTCCTAAATGATACTGAGCTTTAGGATTTCCGTAATTCACCGCAGCCTGCATATAAAGACGAGCCGCATAAGAAGGATTAGGTTTCACATGTGATTGAGGAATACCTTTTTTTATATACTGAGCAAGCTTAACCAATGCATCAGAAACATAACTTTCATCCTCTGAGCCAAGATCAGCACCTTTTTCAACGATATATGCAAAAAAATGATAAGCCTTGTAATCATCTTTAGGAACACCATCACCGTTTGCGTAGATAGAACCAAGTTTCCAATTCGCACCAATATAGCCCCTCTTAGCGGCACAACGTAGCGCTGAAAGTGCCTGATTTATCTGCCCATTTTTATAAGCAGACATGCCACGTTTCAAAAAATAAAACGAACCATCATGCACTTCCTGCAAGCTATTAACATCTATTGTATAAACAGTCGAAAAAAATCCCCCTAAAGTCACAACAATCGTAGCTTTTTTCCATATCTGAAATCTCTTGACCATTTCCCCCTCTCTCAATATTAATGTTCTATCTGTTACAAATTTCTTTATAGATCTGTAAACTCTTCTTTTTAGTAAGAAATACGAGAGATTTTAAAATAAAATTTTTAAAAGAAAAGACAAATAAATGAAATTTATCAAAAATATTCAATAAAATTAATCGTTCATTTTTATATACAACAATTTGATTTTTAAATACAAATCATCACTCTATATTTTGTAACACATCCGTTAACGTTATAGGATTGTGTTGTCTTTAAAATTTATATGAATGAGTAAAAATCGTTCAATAACACAACCTGCGCTTTGAATAGAATTTCGAGAATGGGGAGAATATATGATGAATTGTAAACATTTAAGTACAAAAAATAACATGAAAGATGGATAAATATAATGATGATCGTTATCTTATAACTTCACGACTGTCTCTCCAGTTGAAAGATGAAGTTTCTCACTCCCATCAATCGGTAAAAAATCTGGTTTTTTCGGTAGATTCTAACTGCTGTTCACTTTATATGCTTTGCTTCATAGATAAAATATTGATTGATAAAGATAAATTATCATTTTCAATTTGAATCATACCCTTCACTACAGGAGGATTCCTTCCCCCTATCATATTGAAGCAATGAAAATCACTTGCGCATAAACAATAAGCAGGGTTTGCGGATGAGCTTAAAAGAGCATTTAAAACGCCTCTAATAAATACATTCAAATACAAGAGCCATCACAAAGAAACTATAATGACCTTACCCGCTAGTACCTTTATACGCTCTACAAATAAAATCCCCCCTAAATATTCACCGCTACATATAAAAAATACCACATGTAAAAATTTTATATGCCTTATTGCCCTAAATGATGGTGTTTCACAGCAATAAGGTAACATATTGATTGATAAAGATAATATACTGTTTTGCTTATTGAACGAGCCCCCCGGATATCGTAAGATTCTCTCATTCCAAACCTGTTCCATGTTGAATCAATCAAAATCATACACTTTCACGTTACAAGCAGGGAGAACCGTATGGAGTGAAACTGTGTAAGGAAGGACTAAAAACACCAATTGAACCGTTTTAAGTGCCAAAGGCTATCCCCCCACAACATTGGGCCGCTGTCAAGTGTGTAATGACGCCAACTGGTTACTTCACAAGTGCAAAGATGGGGAAACTCAATGAATTTGCCATTATATCATTCACAGGCGCCAGCGCAAAATGAGCTTAAGTACCTTAAGAGGTGTCTCTTTAATGATGAACATAGAAACGGTGCCTCCCCAGTAGAGATTTCATGATCGCATTCACCAAAGATGAACAAAAGAAAAAGTTTTCTTAAAAAAAAATCGATACCAGCCGTAATGCACTGAAATCACCCATCTAAAAATAAGAAGTTAGGTTCAGCCCAACCGCTCTAAAGCAACAGATATTTTTTTCTGCGCCGCACGCAATTCTACAACCCTATTTTGTTCATTTTCAACAATTTCTGCTTTCGCATTCTCTATAAATTTGGGATTATTTAACTTAAGCGATATTTTTTCAATATCTTGTTCAATTTTACGAACCTCCTTCCTCAAACGAACACGTTCAGCCTCCAAATCAATCAACTGTCCTAATGGCAAACAAAAAACAGCCTCTCCCAAAATCATTTGTGCTGATACTTCCGGAGCTTTATCAGAGAAATCAATGACTTCAATACGCGCTAACTTTTTAAGAAGTGCATCATAACGCTGAACACGCTCTCGCGTCACTTCCCCTCCTTCGACAACAACAAGAGGTGCTCGTGTAGCTGCTGGAATATTCATTTCAAAACGTACAGACCGAATCCCCGTGACCACATCAATAAGCCAATTAATATCAGCAGCAGCAGCCTCATCGATCAATGTTTCCTCTGGCCATTTTGTCAATGCGAGCATATCCTCACGCTTGATCTCTTGCGTTTCTGTAAGAGACCACAGCTCTTCTGTCATATGAGGCATAAAGGGATGAAGCAGTTTATAAACTTCATCTAAAACCCAAGCAGTACAAGCTTGAGCCTCACTTTTAGCATCTTCATTTTCACCCTGAAAAATGGGTTTGAGAAGTTCCAAATACCAATCACAGAATGTATTCCAAATGAAACGGTAAAGTGTGGCTGCAGACTCATTAAACTTATAATGCTCAATACCGGCCGTCACTGCTGAAATCGTTTTAGAGAGCTCTGTTAAAATCCAACGATTAAGTGCCAGCTTTGCTTGTCCTGGCTTAAAAGTTGGATCATGCCTCACTCCATTCATCTGTGCAAAGCGAGTAGCATTCCATAATTTCGTAGCAAAATTACGATAACCAGCAATGCGGGAAGTGTCCAGTTTTACATCACGACCTTGCGCTGCCATAATAGCCAAAGTAAAACGAAGAGCATCAGCGCTATATTGATCAATAAGCTCTAAGGGATCAATAATATTTCCCTTTGATTTTGACATCTTTGCGCCCTTTTGATCTCGAACAAGAGCGTGCACATAAACCGTTGGGAAAGGAACTTCACCCATAAAATGAAGCCCCATCATCATCATACGAGCAACCCAGAAAAAAATAATATCAAATCCTGTCACGGATAAAGAGGTTGGATAAAAAGTAGATAATTCAGTTGTTTTATCTGGCCACCCTAATGTTGAGAAAGGCCAAAGAGCTGATGAAAACCAAGTATCTAAGACATCTGCATCACGGATTAATTCAACCATCTCACCGTAATGAGAAAAAGCCGAATCTAAAGCCTCTTTTTCACTTTTTTCAACAAAAACTGTTCCATCAGGACCATACCAAGCAGGAATCTGATGTCCCCACCATAATTGGCGAGAAATGCACCAAGGTTGAATATTTTGCATCCAATTGAAGTAGGTCTTTTTCCAGTTATCGGGAACAAACTGCGTTTTCCCTTGTTGAACAGCTTCTATCGCTGGCTTTGCTAATTCAGCAGCATGAACATACCATTGATCTGTCAAAAAAGGTTCAATAGGCACACCACTGCGATCTCCATGAGGAACCATATGAGAATGATCATCAACTGAAGCTAAATACCCTTGTTCTTCCATCAAAGAAATAATCTTCTGCCGTGCAACAAAACGATCAGCTTTATCGAGATTTTCGACTAATATTTTTAGTTCATCTGATAAAACTAAACCATCAAAAAACGCTTCATTTTCACAGAGAAAAATCTCGGCTTTTGAGGTAAAAATATTGATTAAGCGTAAACCATTACGCTGCCCTACTTCAAAGTCATTAAAGTCATGGGCTGGTGTGATTTTTACAGCTCCACTTCCAGCCTCAGGATCAGCATGTGTATCACCAACAATCAACAACCGGCGACCAACAAGCGGCAAAAGAGCATTTTTACCTATAAGATGTTTATAACGTTCATCTTCAGGATTAACAGCAATTCCTGTATCACCAAGCATTGTTTCTGGTCGTGTTGTTGCCACTGTTATAAAAGTTGTCGCATCATTTGGATCAAAACTCTTACCCTCAAGTGGATATCTAAAGTGCCACAAATGCCCTTGAACTTCTTTTTGTTCAACTTCAAGATCCGAAATCGCCGTCAACAATTTAGGATCCCAATTGACGAGGCGCTTATCTCTATATATCAATCCTTGTTTATAAAGCGTCACAAAAACTTCACGGACAGCCTGCGATAACCCCTCATCCATTGTAAACCGCTCACGCGACCAATCACATGAAACGCCAAGGCGGCGCAACTGGTTTGCAATAATGCCTCCCGTTTCATGACGCCACTCCCAAATACGCTCGATAAACTTTTCTCTCCCCATTTCTTGACGCGTTGGCTCTTGGCGTTCTGCAAGTTGACGCTCTACAACCATTTGTGTAGCAATCCCAGCATGATCCATACCAGGCTGCCACAACACATTTCTGCCACGCATCCGCTGAAATCTAACCATTATATCTTGAATTGTCGTATTGAGCGCATGCCCCATATGAAGTGAGCCCGTAACATTAGGAGGTGGAAGCATAACGCAAAAAGGCTCTGCACCACTTTTAGAGCCCGTTCCCGCTTTAAAAGCCCCACGAGCCTCCCATCTCTTTGCAACCCGTTGCTCTATGGAAGCAGCATCATAGTTTTTTTCTAACATTCTATCCATCCATAACGCCGCTGAAAAACACAATAACAATATATGACCAAAACATGATCAGAATCTTGCAAACCCCACTCAATCGAGAGACAGCAAAATCTCAAACGAAGTCTCATAAAATAAAAAACATGTAAATAATTAAGACTATTTTTTAATCGCCTTCACAATCTCTTCACGTAAAATATCTTCCAGCAAAACAGGCAATTTAGACTGCAACCATTCAGCTATAGCTGGACGCAACACATCCTTTGCAATCTTTTCTGCAGAAGAAACACAATACGCAGATAACTCCACACGACCATTTCCTCCAGTGTCTGACTGTAACTTTCTAATCTCATCTTCATATTCTTTTGCTTTATAAACAGAATTTCGTTCTTCAGAAGAAAGCTTCATCTTTTGTACATCCACACCAACTGTATCATTTTCTACCTGTGCATTCTCTTTCTCTTGCGCACTCCTTCCCCCTTGATTTTCAGTAGAAAGACCAATACGATCAGCTAAAGCCTTCATAGCATCATCAACCGATAGGGTTGTATCATAAACACCTTCTGATGCAGCTTCTGAGCGATCTTCTGAAGCATTTACGGCGACATCTTCATTTAAAAAGTGATCAGGTTGAACCGCATTTTCCTCGATTATTTCACGAATAGATGTCAAAATTTCATCCATACTTGGCTCACGTAACACGCTTGAACTCTGTACCATACTTTACAACCTCTCAAAGACGCAACAACAAATAGAATCATATTTTCAGTGTATGCAAAAGAATCATAAGATCAACATGACTCTCGTGATATTTTCAAATATGCTTGTTATAAAGAGGGCGCTACGCACAACTTTCTGTACTTAAAAAGAACATCACCACTTTGTTTTTCAACATACCCAACAACTGATTAACTAATTTTTAAAAAACTAAAATGATTTGAGATCAAAGAGCTACTTTTATGCATTATCGAATATATTGAATTGTTTTTAAGCCTAGATAATTTGCGGTCAATTTACCAATAGAAGATTGAACGCTATAGCTTGCCACAACAGCATTACGCTCTGCCATTGCAAGCGCAATTTGAGCATTAATCAACTGAGTACGAGAATTTAAAACATCTAATGTTGTTGCCTGCCCTACACGATTTTCTTGAACACGACCTTTAAGAGCAATTTCAGCAGCACGCACACTTTCACGGTAAGCAATAACAGATGCGCGTGCACCTTCCAACTGAAACCAAGCAGAAGTAAGTGCTTGTCTCGTATTACTATGCGCTAAATCGAGTTGAAGCTGTGCCTGTCCAAGCTGTTCCTTCGATTGGCGAATCTGGGCAGACGTACGCCCCCCTTCAAAGATTGGAACACTCACCGACAATCCGATTGATTTAGAAACGCCATCCTCTCCCGCACCACTGTAAATCCGATTATAAGATGCTGTTGCAGAAAAATCAACTTTAGGGAGCAACACCCCTTCTTTCGCCTTTACATTGTAACCACTCGCATTGACTAAATATTGAGCATAAAGGATTGCAGGATGCATCACAACACTCATTTGGTAAGCCGTATCAAGATTGACGGGAAGATCTGTAGCAACGGGTGGGCGTTTTAATTTTTCAGGATCAGAACCAATAATTTGACGATAGACTGCTTCTGCTGCTTTTACATCAGCACGAGCAAGACTCAGCTCTGAAACTGCCACGGAACGTGCAGCTTGAGCTTGAGCAAGATCAACGCGCCCTCCCTCACCCACATCAAATTTTGCTTTATTGGAACGAACTTGTTCTTCAAGAGCCGCTAAATTTTCTCTCCGAAGATCAGCAACACGACGTGCCTGATAGACATTAGCATAAGCCGTCACGGTCTCCAGAAACGTATTTTGTTCAGCATTACGAAGATATTCACGTTGCGCCTGCAGCTTAACTTGAGCTGAAGAAAACATATTTTGCGTGATAAAACCGTCAAATAATCTTTGATTTAATCTCACACCTATAGATCCAGAAGTGACATAAGGACCTGTAAAAGACTTATTCCGCCCATAACTCCCAATCCCTTCAACTTGTGGTAATAACCCTGATCGCGCAATGACAACGTCATCACTGGCTATACGAACAGCCGCTCGTTCACTATTCAACTTAGCATTGTGTTGATAAGCTTTAGAAAAAGCATCCATCAATGTTTCAGCACAAACAGTCTCTGATAATAAAAGACTCAAAACCAGCAAAAAACATGCCTGAAACTTCTTGTTTATTTTAAACGCAACACACACAATAATAAACCCCAAATAAATAACAGAATTATCTTCTATTTACCAAACGAACAAGCACTAAAATACAAAATCAGATGTTTTTAAAAAACAAGAAAGAGGCTTTACAGCGAGATTAAAAGCACGACGGGCTGAAATAATTCCATCTTCTTTGATGTAGATTCGTGCTACAGCTGCATTTCCATGCCCTTCAACCACCACAAGACGTCCACCGTCTTTCATTTGATCAAAGATACCTTGTGGAATAAAATCGACAGATCCCTCAATAAAAATCACATCATAAGGCCCCTCAACAGCATATCCCTGCTCTAATGGACCATGAATAACAACCACATTATCACATTGATTACGCTCTAAAGCTTCAACAGCACGCTCAAAAAGAGAATCATTACTTTCCAACGCAATCACAGACCCTGCAAGTTTCGAAAGCAAGGCTGCACAATAACCACTATTTGCACCAATATCTAAAACAACATCTGATGATTTTACAGCAGCAAGCTGTAATAATTTCGCAAGAGATGCAGGCTTCATCAAATAGCGTGCAGGAACCTCATCTCGCTCTGGACATACAACAATATCAGCATCAAGATAGCTTAATGCTTTCACATCTTCCGATACAAAATCTTCACGAGATATCGTTAAAAAAGCTTCAAGCACTGATAAATCCGTTACATCGACTGTACGAATTTGATTGTCAACCATTTTGCGACGAAGCTCAGCAAAATCTGCAACCATAACGACTATTTTCTCCTAACCTACAAAAAAAACAAAATAGCAACAATGAAGGACTAAGATCTCTTAAACGACGGGTGTTACAAAAAACACAATAGTTAATAACTTGATTCTAACAGCACAGTCTCTCACTCAAAAGTGTCTTTACAAGTGTTAGAGAGGAATAATCTCTTTTCTTATCCCCCCTAAAAGCCGTTTCGTTTAAAATCGGTTGGAGGCCTCGCCCGGAATCGAACCGGGATACAAGGATTTGCAGTCCTCTGCGTAACCATTCCGCCACAAGGCCTCATCAACAAATATAAAGGTTTCAATAAGGGAAGGTAAAGCATCCGTCAAGGTGTAGAAACCTTCTCTCGCCTTTTTTCTGCTTATTACACAATTTATCATATTTTTTTTTAAATAAAGTAATTTTATCCTTTGCAAATCAGTATTGCTTTGCTATAGCCTCTTCAGCTAAATGATTGAGCACCGTTCCCCGGTAGCTCAGCGGTAGAGCAACCGGCTGTTAACCGGTTGGTCGCTGGTTCGAATCCGGCCCGGGGAGCCACTTTTTTACTCCATTCAGAAAATTATTTTTATTCACATCTTTAAACATGAGAGGTTCGCTTAAAAGTGAAGAAAGAGATTTTTCGCAATAAAGTAGAAATGCAATATCCTACAGGATGTTTTTTCTAGTGAACACAAAAAACAATTATTTCGTTTTAAAAAGAAAATTATTGTACAAGTTTTTTTCTTATTGGTTAACTTTAAAATAATTACTTTTTTCAAATTACCGCATCTCTATCAGAGAGCATTGTAATTTTGGGCACGTTATAGTTTACGATTTCTTTTATGAGAGAGGGATATTAAATGCCACCAGTCATGAAAAAGCTTCCGTATAATCTTTGTTCCCCACCAAAAAATAATTTTTACTCAATAAAAAAATTAAAACAGTTAAGCACAAAAATTTGCTCTTGAAGCAAGCATTTTAAAAAATGGAAGAACAGCAATCAAGATCATCTATATTATCGCCGTCCCCCCCCATAATTCTCCCTGAAAACAGAAACTCCCTACCCAAAAGTTTGTAAACAGTCCAGCTTCTTACCTAACGAGTTCCTTCTACTCATCAATTCATAAACTCTACAAACAGTCCTTTGCCTTGAATATTCATTACACTGTCATAAAAACACTGAATGCGTAAAGCTTTATAGGCTTTATATCATGCCCCTAAACAAGAGTGTTTTTACAGTGCAAACAGTATAACAATCTAAGTTGTGAAGAATGCTGTAAAAACCTTCAACCAATCATAGGCGTTTTCTCCATTGTTTTTATCCATTGTCTTGTGAATCTACACACGTATTTTGAGTTTAGAAACATCTCTTAAATCTCCCCAACCCATTTCACAATGGCTCCCGTAAATGGTATAAAATACAATCCATGGATGAGTACCATCTTTGCTCCACAATAAAAGCGATACCATCATACTATTTTCTCACGCTCAATGTTAGAAATATTCCTTGTCTTTGCAATAGGTTACAAGAAGTATTTTATTGATTGCTTAAATTTTATCCACACGACCATCTCGTTTGTAACATGCAAACAAATAGTTTTAATGGATCAATATAAACAAATTCAAAATGAGAAAATTTTACGATAGCGATGAGGTATTTAATATATAAAACAATCAATTATCATTAGATAATAAAATTTTAAATTAAAAGTTATCATTAAAGATAAAACACATCTTTTATATCAATAAAATTTATCGTTATTCATATTTTTAAAAATGGAAATAAAGCAAATAAATAGTCGCCTCTACAATGAGACTCTTTTTTTCAAAAGATTTTTAAATCAGTCCAAACATTTAAAGGTTTTCATTTTGTAGAAATGAAAACCTTTGAAAATCTCTCTTATTTTGGCAAGAAGGTTGTATATCTCTCTTTTTAATGAAGAGGAATCGATAAAAGTAAAAAACTCCTAAAATACGATCTCTTTTCAAGATTCTGTTAAGCAGCCTTTTTAACTGACTTGCACTTTGCACGCTTTGCCGCTGCTTTTGCCTTTTTATGCCTCTCATTTGGAGATGAAGAATTCTTCCGCTGTAACTGTGCAGCATCATCTTTTCGACCTAAAAACCGTCTCTGGCGTTTAGATTTTTTTAAACGACGTTCTTTATTGTTTTCTTTTTCTCCACTTTGGAGCGCATTGAGCTTTTCTGGAAATGCTGCAAATTGTTCTGGAACAGAGTCAGACACCAATTTCATACGAATCAAGCGCTCTACAGCACGCAACCGTGTCCTTTCAATTTTTTCGTCAAAAAGCGTAAGTGCTTCACCAGATGCCCCATTGCGTCCTGTCCGACCAATACGATGCACATAACTTTCAGCTTCATCTGGTAAGTCGTAATTAATAACGTGGCTTATTCCTGGTATATCGATACCACGTGCAGCAATATCTGTTGCAACAAGGATCTTTACCGATCTTTCACGAAAAGCTTTTAAAGCAGATTGGCGAGCACCTTGTGATTTATTCCCATGAATTGTTGCAACTAAATAGCCATTCTTTGCTAAATGAAGTGTGACAGCATCAGCCCCATGTTTCGTTCGAGTAAAAACAATAACCGAATCAAAAGCTGGATTTGTCAAAAGTTTACTTAAAACATTCTTTTTTTCACTGGTAGGAACACAATATAATTTCTGGGTAATCTCTAAAGCTGTAGTACCTTGAGGAGCAACTTCAATCTTAACTGGATCATTGAGTAAACACTTTGCAAGCGCAGCAATTTCTTTCGGCATTGTCGCAGAAAAAAGGGCTGTCTGACGCTCTTGATGCAAAAGCTTTGCAATTTGCTTAACGTCATGAATAAACCCCATATCCAACATACGATCTGCTTCATCCAAAATCAAAAAACGAGATTGAGAAAGATCAACACACTTTTCACGAACAAGATCTCTTAAACGCCCTGGAGTCGCGATCAAGACGTCCACACCTGCTGCCATACGTTTGATTTGTTTTAAACGTGATACCCCACCAAAAACAAGACACGTCGAAAGATGTGCTCCTTTCGCCATAGTGCGAATCGCTTCATCAATCTGAACAGCAAGTTCACGCGTTGGCGCTAAAATCAAAGCACGTGCAGTTTTAGGACAGCGTTTATCACCCAAAGCTAAAATTTGACTTAAAATAGGTAAGCCAAATGCCAAGGTTTTTCCAGAACCTGTCTGTGCAATCCCTAAAATATCGTGTCCTTTCAACATCATTGGAATAGCTTGTTCTTGTATAGGCTTAGGTTTACTCATTCCAGCAATGCATAAATTTTTAATCAAAAGAGTAGGCAAACCTAACTTTGTAAAAACATCTTCTTTTTTTATAGGCAAAATAAAATCTTTCCTCAGCTGAACAACTTTCACAAAGTAACCCGCTGAACTCTCGACTCAAGAATCCGCGCAAGAGAAATCCTTGACATTTTAAACGAAGCAACACTTAAAAAGCGACCTGCGCAACTCATGAGAACCTTGAAATCAAGGTAAAGGCATACAATTCCATTTTATAAAAAGCTAACAAACCAGCTTAAATACCTTCACCCTTATTATCCTTGGATTATGATAAAAAAGCAAGGGCTTTACGAAATACATTTACCGCAACAAAAAAATATTAAATCGTTTATTTCTTGATAATTGTCTTCATCGGTAAATGTACCTTGATAAAATCAGGATAAATCTCAAGAAAAACTGGATTTTGTAAAGTTTTTTGACCGCCATAAATTAAATACCATTGAGCTTTATCGAAAATCGCCAAAGTTTTATATTGAATAATGCGATCCTTCATCTCAAGAACCGTTGGAATTAAAGCATATAAAGTACCATTATCTGTTTGAAGATACTCTATATTTTCTTTATCTAAACAATAAGCACCCGCAGGCAAATTCTCAAATTGCCTATGCAACTGTTGAAGAAAATTACCTCGCAAAGCATCCTCTGTTGTATTCAATCGACGTGCCATCTCTTTATAAAGCCGCTCAGGCATATAATGAGATATAAGCGAAAAATCCCCACTTTTTATAGCATTATTGACATCAACAACTATTTTTGAAAGTTCAGTTTTTTGTATTGTTGTTGGCTGAGATGCTAAACTCTGTTGATGAACAATCAAAAAGAAAAAGAGACTCACCACAAAATAAAAAATAGATTTCATTTTTACACTTCTTGTTTTCGTAAAATTTCAATTTCTCAAATAACAAAATCAAATAATGTTTGATCATCAGTAATATCACGATAGCGCCAACCTAACGCTTGAAATTTTTCCTCTAAGAGACGAAAATTATCGTATTTTTTTGTTTCAATCGCAACCAAAACAGAACCAAAGTTTCTCGCTGATTTTTTAAGATATTCAAAACGCACAATATCATCATCCGGTGATAATGTGGAAAGAAAATGACGCAACGCACCAGGATGTTGCGGAAAACTAAAAATAAAATACTTTCTCAAGCCTTGGAAACGCAAAGAACGCTCTTTAATCTCTGGCAAACGCTCAAAATCAAAATTACCTCCTGAAATAACGAGAAGAATTTTTTTACCCTTTAAATCTTGAGGTGGAATACTGTTAAGCGCATCAATCGATAAAGCACCAGCCGGTTCAAGGACCACACCCTCAACATTAAGCATTTCAACCATCGTAGAACAAACACGATTCTCAGGAACTGTAATGACAGAATCAGGGGGAAATTGCTTAAGAATTGTATAGTTTAGTGCACCAATTTCAGCCACCGCAGCCCCATCTACAAAAGTATCAATATTGTCCAGTTTGACTCGTTTTCCACTCTCCAAACAAGCAAGCAAGCTTGCAGCTCTTTGAGGCTCAACAAAACGAAGCTTTGTGTTCCAACCATATTCACGTAAAAACTTGCTCACCCCACTTGCCAAACCACCTCCTCCTACCGGCACAATCATTAAATCCGGCTCACTTTCTCCATTGAGTTTTTTCCATTGCAAAGCAGCTTCGCAGAGCACAGTTGCCTGCCCCGTAATAATGCGAATATCATCAAAAGGAGGCGCCATCACACCACCGCTCTCCACAACAAAGGATTGCGCAGCTTCATAACATTGATCAAATGTTTCACCAACCAAACGAATATTGATAAACTCTTTACCAAAAATACGTGTCTTCTCAATTTTCTGTTGTGGCGTTGTCATAGGCATAAAAATCACACCTTTACGTTTAAAATAACGACAAACAAAAGAGACTCCTTGCGCGTGATTCCCCGCTGAAGCGCACACAAATGCAGAATCTGTCTCTATACTGCTCAGCATTTCTGAAACAAAATTAAAAGCACCACGAATCTTATAAGACCGCACCGGTGTTAAATCTTCACGCTTCAAATAAATTTCTGCATCATATTTTTGGCTTAGAAAATCATTTCTTTGAAGGGGTGTTTCAGCAAACACGTGATGCAATCCCACCATAGCTTTTGTGACGTCTTGAATAAATTTACTCATAACACTGATCATTTCATGCTTTGTTTATATTATACAGGATTCTTCTAGCGATAAAGAAAACCATTGTCAGTCAAAATTTCACTAAAAAAAATGAATTTTTTTTCTTTTGTCATTAATTCTTGATTCAATAAAAGATATAGCTTATGAGAGAACTCTCATCGCGGACGTGATGAAAACGGTAAACATAGCAGACTTAAAATCTGCCGGTCGAAGACCTTGCGGGTTCAAGTCCCGCCGTCCGCACCATTTATATGCATTTTTTTGTTTTCTAATCATTTTGGAAATAATATCTTTAGACAATACGATAACAATATTATCAAATGAAACTGTAATAATGCGAAAGGTGGATTATCCCTTCTTTGCAAATAAGTGTTTTAGCCATGCTTTATGAATCATAAGAAATTTCATACTTAATAATTTAAGCAACTCTTCCTTACTTCCTCATCGTCACTCAAAGTCAAAGACTTTTTCTTCACCATCAAGTAACATTTACAATGCATAAAATTTCAAAAGATAAAGGTCCTATCAAAGATAGGACCTTTTAAACTTAAGTTTATTTATTTCCAAAAAACTAGAATTTATAAGCTATTCCTGCACGGAAGTCATTCGTCTTATATTTAATTTCAATTTCGTCTTTAAATTTCTTTTTACCAAAATCTGAATAACGATATTCCGCACGTACAACAAGATTATCTGTCATCGCAAAATCAACACCACCACCAAGAGTATAACCAACCATCGTTTTTGTCACATCCGATGTCTTATTAAAGGATTCATCTCCTGTAATGACTGTCGACAAAACATCTTGAAATTGTCCATAGGCGATACCACCTGCAATATAAGGCATCACACGATGAGCAGATAACCCTAAACGCACCCGTGTCGCACCCGTCCATTTTTGTTTGAATGTATGATTAAAAGTTAAACTATTTTTTTCTTCTTTATTCTCTGGATCAGATCGAGAAAAGCCTCGCCCCTGTAGTTTTACCCTTTTCAAACTCTTCTCTTCTGTACCTTCAGTTCCTTCAGTGCCTTCAGTGCCCGATCCACCAGGCTCAGTTCCTTCAGTGCCAGACCCACTAGCGCTAGATTCTTCAGTATGGATGAAAGTTTTTGTATCCTTTTTTTCCGTTAAAAGGATATCCGTATCAAGCCCAACAATCAAATTATTACCAAGATCAAAATTAACACCCGCATACAAACCACCTACAAACCCAGAAAGCTCAGGCTTATATTGTTTCTCAAGGGGCACCCATGGCTTATTTTTACTCTCCTCATCAGGATAGAGAGGAGTATCAACATCACGCGTTGTTCCAGAAATTTTACTTGAAAAGCCACCAATTTGACCTCCAAAATAAAAACCGCTCCAAGAAAAATCTGAAGAAGTAACAACTTCTGAAACAACATGTACTGGCTCTTCCGGAGCCACCACATCTGCAGCCTGTAGTATAGAAGGTGAAATTAAAGAAAAAACAGATGCTGTTATAAATTTTGTATTCATAAAATTATACCCCATTGCTAAATTAAATATAATAAAAAATCACATTTAGAAAAACAAAGTTTTATAAAATACTATGCCGCAAAATATTCTGCACTCCTTATATAGATAAATTTAAATATATTTAAAAATCTCTATATAAATATATCATTACATCAAAATTTAAGTTTGGCAAATAAATTTTAATAGATTTCAAAATATAATAATATAAATACTTAAAAAAATAAATGTTTAATGTAAATAATATATTTTGTTTTTAAATACAACAATATAAAAACATTTTGCATTAAAATTATATTATAAAAATACAAAATAAAATATTTTATGTCTCTTTTAATGAGATAAATGCTTAAAAACAATAAAGTAAATTTTTAAAATTTATAAAAATAATGTAATTATTTTGTATAAAATAAATATTTATTAAAATTATTATCAGTATTAATATTCTTATATCAAAAATACATACCATAGATTATCTCTATATATAAAATAATAGCTATTTTATATTAAAATAATCCATTATTTCCTACCCTTTTCAAAGAGAGAGATTATTAACACAAACAATATCTTTATTCTTCCAAAGTTTGTCTTCAAACAAAAATATTTCAATCATTTTATTTAAAAATTGCTCTTCCCTTACTAATTTCTATATTATCATCTACTTTTATTGCAAAACGATCTTTATTAGGAAAAGTAATAAAGCATCCCTTCATACAAATTGTTATCGTTTGATACGTATTTAAAGAAAATCTTAAAGGTATACTGCCTTCTACAACGATGATAGACTGCATCTTTAAATCAGTATTCTTCACTGTTGCAGCAAAAGATGTTATGGAAAAAATATTCAACAGAGTAACTGTAATAAAAGCATAAGTATATCTCAACATTCTAAGATTCCTTCCTCAATAAAACGCTTATATAAGACAAATCGAAGGGTGTTGGTTACATGAGAAGATGCGGTAATATTAGGTACATAAATAGCCAAATTAAAGGAAAAACTCTTGCTATCAAATGCCGTAAAACTCACCTGTGGGATAGGATTTTTTAAAACGCCTTCTGTCGAAGAAGCAATCTCTAACAAAATTTCAACAACATGCTCTGGAGTAACTTTAGATGATACAGCAACTGGAATATCAATTCGCCCTATTTTATTGCGTCGTGTCCAATTACTAACGTTATTATTAATAAGGCTTGAATTGGGAATAATAATCGTTTTACGTTGAATGGTCTCAAGTTCTGTTGCACGCACACTAATACGCTTAACAATCCCCCCTACGGATCCGGATTCTATATAGTCCCCTATTTTAAATGGTCTTCCAACTAAAATAATAAGTCCAGAGACAAAATTTTGAACAATATTCTGTAAACCAAAACCTATACCAAGTGAAAGTCCCCCAGCAATAAGAGCAAAATTTCTAAGATCCAAACCTGCCATTGATAATCCTGTCAAAGCAGACACAACAACGCCCCCATAACTTATCACTGTTTTGATAGAATTACGGATACCAGAATCGAATTCTCCGTGAGACAACACCACATGATCTAACCAACCAATAAATCGGCGAATAAGGAACCAACAGACACAAAAAGAAATAATTCCTGTTAAAAGAGAAATCAAAGAAAGAGTCATATTTCCAATCTGAAAACCGGTCACCGATTGCCAAAAAACTGCTTTTAAATCAGAATAGGAAAATCCAAACTGTGCAGCAATTGGCATTGCACAAAATACAACAACAAACAAATTGAGAAAAACGCTTACAACAATTCCCAATTGATTCATCGTTTTTTCTTCTAAACGAAACCTCTGCATCAAAAAATGACCAACCGCTGTTTTCATAAATTGTCCTTTAGTTCCAATTTCTTGAGCGCTTTTTATGCCTAAATACATGAGAACTAAGAATGCTCCATTAATCATAATCTGCTGCATAATAAAACGTGCAAGACCAACATAGCCTAAAAAATTCAACACGAAGAGCAGTAATCCCAAGCCAATAAAAGGAATGCGTATATAAAATGGCCAAAAATATGGTTCTCTTTTCTCTCCTTGAAAAGACTTATGTCTAAACTGCAAAGGGATAAATGCTATTATAAACAGTAATATTGCGACAAGAAAAACAGTAATAAAACTTTTAGCAATCGTCAAAGATAGAGGCGCTGAAATAATTTGATAAATACTATCAAAAACAGCATCAAATGCCAAAATACTTCCTAAAGAAGTGAGTAAAATCACCAATTGAGAAGCAGACGATGATGTAATATTGAGAAGACCTACATGGAGCCTATTCGATGATAGAAGAACAACCGCTAAGCGATTGATTAAAAATACTAAAATAATTTGACACCCTATCGTATCAAAAACAATCATAAGCTTACCCAGATCTAAATTAAGTTTACGAAACAAAAACAACACAAGATAAACGCAAAGAACACAGATAAGCGAAGGGAGGAAAACTGAAATAAAGGCAATCAATAAGCGTTGTAAATAAGATATTTCCTCGTTAAACTTAGTAAAATGGCAGTATACATGGACAAGAATCTTACGAGAAAAGTATGAAAGTCCCAAAGTAATCAAAAGTGGAATCAAAAAGCAAAGAAAAAGATGTAAAGGCTTGAAATAAAAGACAAAATTACACCAAGAGCTCAACAATAAAAGAAAATCTGATGAAGCCTCTTTTGTTTTTTGAACAAGATGTTTAATCATCGGGATCGAAAACTCAAGCCTATCGGTCAGTTTGCGTTTAAAAAGCTCACGAGATTGAGAAGTAGAAAGTTCAGCTATTCTATTTGTCGCCAAAAAAATTGCTTCAAACCGAAGCATAATACGATTAATTTTAGCCTTTTGCTCTATCAAATAAGCATATTCCTTCACTGAACTTTTCAGTTTTTTTACATCATGATGAAGCTCGGCTAATTGATCAAGAAGTGAATTAATCTCATTAAGAGGAGAACGCAAAACAAATGCTGCCTCAATAGCACGTTCACTGATATCTTCTGCACGTAAGCGCAGTTCTTCCAAAGCACGCTCGTCCTCTGTTTTTTTGTCAAAATCTCTTTTTAAAGCTTCAGTATTTTCTTCAAGATCCTTAATAATAAACTGTTGTTGTTGAATAATTTCATCAACCGAATAAGAAGCTATGGTCTGTTCGACAATTGTATTTTGTGCCCCCCTATTCCCCCATGCAACAGAATTAAAAACAAAGATAATCTCCAAAAGAAGGAAAATTATATGGGTATTTTTTCTACAAAATGAATACATATCTACCTTAGGCGCACAAAAAGGATTTTATATCCCCTTTTTTAATATAGTATAAGGTAGATAATTTCAACTTTTATAGAATAATCTTATAAAAGCTTTCCCTTATCCTATAATACTGATAAAAGAAAAGGATAATCGTAAGCTGAACTTAACAGATTAAAGAAGGCACTCTCGCATGCTTTTTTTGTACTTCTATTGCAAAAAAGAAAATTTGCTCCCTTTAACAACTTGGATTTTTTTGTCCAGTCTGGGTGTGTTTTTAACGAGCACCCTAGAAATGCGTGCTTATTTAATCAAACAATCACACACCAGTAATCTCATTAAAACGAATAAACTTTATTCACAAAACAAGTATGACCAGTTGAATGTTACCACAACTGAAAACAAGAAACCTGTAACATTCCATACAGAATCTATTTTTATGAAGATCTTTCAAAAGATCCTAACATTGAATCTCTTTTTAATAAAGATTCCAGCTATTGATACACGACTTCGTAATTTTCAAATGCAATATTTTTCAAATAAACGTGCTCCTCCCAATGAACAAACCTAATCCTCTTCCTTGAATGATAAAACTGAATTATAAAACGATCATCTTATTTTACTTGTGCTTTTAACTTTGAATAACTGTTAGATTGCCTATTAGCGGAATATATCATGCGTACACCAGGTTGGTTAACTACCCTTTATTGCTTTATTCTTTTGAGCAGCATTTATGTTGCCTTACCGAATTTATTTTCACACGAACAAGTTAAAAATTCAAAATTCTTACCCGACACCCGTGTAGCCCTTGGTCTTGATCTTCAAGGAGGCTCTTCTCTCCTGCTCGAAGTTGATAGCAAAACGTTAAAACGCGATCAATTACACATCGTTTTAAGCAACGTGCGCAATACATTGCGTGAAAAACAAATCCGTACCTCAAGTGTTCGTATCATTGAAGATAGCGTTGTTGTCCTCATTTCTGATGCATCACAAACTGAAAAAGCACGCGCTGCTTTAAAAACATTAATAACCCCCATACACAGTAGCTTTGGTACGACAGAACATAACATCACAATTAGTGCTCAAAATGAAACACTGCGCGTCACACTAACGGAGGCAGGTATAAAAGATCGCGTAAGCAACGCTATTGAACAAAGCTTAGAAATCATCCGTCGCCGTATCGATCAAGTTGGTGTTTCAGAACCAGCGATCCAAAAAGTTGGAAATGATCGTATTATGGTCCAATTGCCTGGCTTACAAGATCCAAAACAACTGCGAGATCTTTTAGGTACAACCGCTAAGATGAGTTTTCATCTTGTTCCTTCTAATGTGGATCCCAATAATCCCCCTATAGGTGTCTCCATTCTTCCTGGATATACGGATGAAACACAACGTTATGCAATTTATGATCAAATTGCCTTAGATGGAAATGTCCTTAAAGACGCCCGTGCTGGTTTCGACCCGCAAATTCCAGGACGTTCTATTATTTCATTTACGCTAGATTCGGCTGGTGCAAAAATATTTGCCGATATAACACGACAAAATATTAACCGTCCTTTTGCTATTGTTCTGGATAATAAGGTTTTAACAGCGCCTACCATCAATAGTGTCATTCCCAATGGACAAGGTCAAATTACCGGAAACTTTGATGCCAAAGAAGCCTCAACTCTGGCTGCTCTGCTCCGTGCTGGTTCCCTTCCCGCCCCACTCACGGTCATTGAAGAGAGAACGGTAGGTCCAAATCTTGGAGCTGATGCCATCCAAATGGGACTCTACACAGGCATAATCGGCTTTATGCTTGTTGCAATTTTTATTTTTCTTCTCTACCGGATTTGGGGATTGATTGCCAATATAGCACTAGCGCTCCACACGATTTTAACATTTGCCGCCCTCAGTCTCCTCGGTGCGACGCTAACCCTGCCTGGTATTGCTGGTATTATCTTAGGCATCGGTATTGCCGTTGATGCGAATATTCTCATCAATGAACGTATCCGTGAAGAAAGTCGAAAAGGTGTGAGTGCTTTTGCAGCTCTAGATCGTGGTTTTAAACAGGCTTTTGCAACCATTGTTGATGCAAATGTTACAGCAATTATAGCAACTGTTTTACTATTTTGGTTTGGCACCGGTCCCGTTCGTGGTTTTGCCGTCACAATGTTGCTTGGTATTATCATCTCTATGTTCACCAATATCACCATTGTACGCATCATCATGATTTGGATTGTTCGTAAATGGAAAATCAAAAATTTGCATATTCACTCTGCTTTCAGCATTATCCCTCAAAATACAACTTTCCATTTTATGAAAGCGCGATTCATTGGTATTGGTGTCTCAATTATTTTATCAATCGCTTCAGTTTTTCTCTTTTTTAAGCCTGGCTTGAATTTCGGAATTGATTTTATTGGCGGCAGCCAAATGAGTATTACCACAAAAGTACCAGCAGACCTAGCAACCCTGCGTTCCAAGCTTTCTGTCCTTAATATTGGTGAAATTACCCTGCAAAATATCGATAACGAAAACACCGTACTCATTCGCATGCAGAAACAAAGTGGGAGCGAAGCACAACAAACCATTGCCATTGATAAAGTCAAAACAGCTGTACAAAATATCTATCCCGATACTACATTTGATCAAATAGAAGTTGTTGGCCCCAAAATTTCAGGCGAACTTGCCACAGCGGCCTTTACGGCTGTTATTCTTGCCGCTATTGCTATGACTCTCTATATATGGTTACGCTTCGAGTGGTTCTTTGCCATTGGAGCCATTGTCACACTCATTCTAGACACCACAAAAATGATTGGCTTTTTTGCTTTATTTCAATTTGATTTTAATTTAACAGCCATCGCTGCGCTCTTAACAATTGTTGGATATTCTATAAATGATAAGGTTGTCGTCTATGATAGAATGCGCGAAAATATGCGCCTTTATAAAAAAATGCCGTTGCGTGAGCTGATTGATCTGTCAATTAACCAGGTTCTTGTCCGTTGCTTTTTTACATCAGCCACAACAATTCTTGCTATGCTTCCCATGGCGATCTGGGGTGGAAGTGCTGTTCATAATTTTGCATTGCCTATGGTCTTTGGGATTATTATTGCAACATCATCCTCTATCTTTATCGCTGCACCTATTTTACTCCTGCTCGGAAATTGGTGGCGTGAACGCAGTAATCGTGTAAATACTAAAGCGAAATGAAAATGTCCTTTAATTCATATGATACATCATTCCTCCCATCTCAAAGAAATAAGAGATATCTTCATTCCTTCGCTTTTTAATCAAGAATAGAAAATAATCCATGCTCCACGACACACCACTTATCACAACCATTGTTGCCGGTTTATGTTTAGCATTTCTTTTGGGAATGATTGCTAGCCGTTTGCGGATTTCACCCCTTGTGGGCTACTTGTTAGCTGGCGTTATCGTGGGGCCCAATACAGGCGGATTTAAAATAGATTCCGTTATTATCAACCAACTCGCTGAAATTGGTATTATTTTGCTCATGTTTGGGGTTGGATTACACTTTTCATTAAAAGACCTTTTATCTGTCAAAGCGATTGCTGTCCCCGCTGCTATTGCGCAGATGGCATTTTCTACTCTTCTAGGCTTATGCCTTGGTCTGATTATGGGATGGAGCCTTAGCGGAAGTTTGATCTTCGGTCTTGCTTTATCCATAGCAAGTACTGTTATCCTGTTACGTGCCTTGCAAGAACGTCATCTTATTGAAACAGAAAAAGGGCGCATTGCCGTTGGATGGTTGATTATTGAAGATTTAGCAATGGTCCTTATCCTTGTTCTCATCCCATCCTTAGCAAGCACCCTTAACAGTACCAATAAAGAAACATTGGATCCTCTCGTTCAATGGTTGGATTTAAGTATTTGGGGTGTTTTTGGTCTCACCATCTTGAAAGTAATTATATTTATCGCACTGATGCTCGTCATTGGACGACGCGTTATCCCATGGCTTTTAAAAATGAGCGCACACTCGGGATCACGTGAATTATTCCGTCTTAGCGTCTTTGCTATTGCCCTAGGCGTAGCTTTCGGAGCTGCTCATTTATTTGGTGTTTCTCTTTCTCTTGGTGCTTTTTTTGCCGGTATGGTCATGAGCGAATCTGAATTAAGTCATCGTGCCGCTGAAGAATCCTTACCCCTGCGTGATGCTTTTTCTGTTCTCTTTTTTGTTTCTGTAGGCATGTTATTTGACCCAGAAAAACTCTTGACTCATTTTTTTCCTCTCTTAGCAACCTTATTCATTATCGTCATTGGAAAATCTGCTGTTGCTTTTTTCATCGTTAAAGCTTTTCGCTATTCGAATGCAACGGCTTTGACGATTGCTGCAAGTCTTGCCCAAATCGGAGAATTTTCCTTTATCCTTGCTGGTTTAAGTCTAAGCTTAGGACTTTTAAACAATGACGCTCATGATTTAATTCTTGGAGGAGCAATTTTTTCTATTTTGCTCAATCCTCTTGTTTTCATTGCCTGTAATAAAATTAAAAAGCGTTTAGAAAAGTTTTCTGCCTCTTCACAAAATACCCAAACAATCATTGATATTGATCCACAAGATCCAGATCAAGATTTTTTACCAATGACCTTAAAAAACAACCATATCGTCATTATTGGCTATGGTCGTATCGGTAAGTGTATTGCATTATCTTTAATAAATAGAGATAAACCTATCGTAATTGTAGAAGAATCAAAACGCCTTTCTGATAAAGCAATTTCAGACGGCTTTGAAGCTATTTGCGGTAATATCATTCAACAAGAAATCATGAACGCAGCCAATATAAATAATGCACATAAAGTTGTTATTACAATGCGAAGTACCATTGAAGTAGGAGAATGTATTGTGAATATACGTGATATGAAGAAGGATATCCCAATAATCACTCATGCATTATCGGACACAGAAACAGCTTATCTCGTTGATTTAGGTGCTGATGTTGTAGTAACGGATGATGAAGAAATTGCCAATGGCATCATAAAGCATATAACAGAACCAAAATCTGTAAAGAATATGCATAATCATAAAAATTTATAGAAAACATAAAATGGATAAAGAAGCGTGAAAATAAAGCAATTTATATGGCCCTTAATTGGTATCTTAGCAATGCTGATATCTATTCGGATTCTTTATATAAAGCTCTCTGCCATTTCGTTTGGAGACGTATTGGAACGTTTGAGCGATTTAAATGCACAGCACTGGTTATTAGCCTGTCTATGTTCTCTCCTTGCTTATGCTGCTCTTGCTGGATATGATCGCATTGCCTTGCAACATCTAGGCCATAAAATTTCTTGGATTTTTATCGCTATCTGTTCATTTACAACTTATGCTCTTTCACACAATATCGGCGCTTCTGTTTTTTCTGGTGCCATTGTGCGCTATCGCGCTTATAAAATGAAAGGATTAAATGGAACAGAAATCGCCATATTAGTAGGTTTTTGCTCTTTTACTTTTATAATTGGCACAATCTTACTGTTGGGGATCGTTTTGGTTCTGCAACCCGAAATTATCACCCTCATTCATGAAGGACTTCCTGAATGGCTTGGAACAACAGTTGGAGCAGTTTTACTCAGTTGCGTAGCACTTTATACGTTTGGGAGCTGGCTTCAATTGAACCCCTTACGCTTGGGCAAGAAAATTCAGCTTTCCTATCCACGGCTAAAAATTGTTATTCAACAGCTCCTCATTAGCCCCCTAGAGCTTTTAGGAGCAGCAGGAATTATCTATGCTGTTCTCCCCTACAATGCAGATATTCATTTTATTTCTGTTCTTGGTGTTTTCCTAGCATCTTTTACGCTAACGCTTCTCTCCAATGCTCCAGCAGGCGGCGTAGGCGTTCTTGAAGCGCTCTTCATAACAGGTATGCCCAATGTAAATCCAACGGATGTTATCGCAGCACTTATTGTCTTTAGAATACTTTATTTGATCATACCATTCATCATTTCATTATTTGTGGTCGCCATTTTTGAAGCGCAACAATATTGGAAAAAAGCCCCAAAAACACCACCTAAATAAATAAAAGGCTATCAATGTCCTCTTCTTTGTGTGCCCATAAATGATATAATCATGCCGGAGTTCAATTGCATATGTAAAAGAATACAATTGTTATTTGTATTTATCTTTTTTACTTTCAAACCTGAAAGGCTCCCTTTATAAGAAGCTGCCCCCTGAGAAAAACATAGAAATATTTGTCTATTTTCCCGCAAAAAGACTCCCATAAAATTAAAAATATCTATCCGTATAGAAAATCGTTTCTACAACATACAAAACATTGATTTATAAAGATAATTTATCATTACTCAACTTAAATGAGAACCTTGAACCCCATAAGATTCTCTCATTTCAAACCTATTCTATGGTAAATCCAATAAAAAACACTCGCTTGCACATCACAAGCGGGAAGGACCGTGTGAAGTAAAACTGTGCAAGAAAGGACTAAAAATGCCTTTTCTGAAGAGTCTCAAACGCCAAAAGCTACCCGGTATAACACCCAAGAGCTCGCAAAGTGCGTGGCGTGCTGGCTTACTCCTACTCCTCAGTTTCACTTAGCCTCTTATATCCTAAAAATTTTTACACAACCAATAAATTATTTAGAGTACAACATAAATGGTGGGTGATGAGGGGATCGAACCCACGACCCGCTGATTAAGAGTCAGCTGCTCTACCGACTGAGCTAATCACCCATGAGCTTCCCAAAAGACGAGAATAAGCGTTTCTATAACGCTCCTAAGGATAGATGTCTAGATATTTTGTTGTTTTTTAATAGCCTTATCGTCTGTAGGATTTAAAATATGATATTCACCACTTGATCTTATATAAAAATAGACCCATTATAAGAAGCTCTATAAATAAATGTTCTGATTGTCATACAGAATCTATCGTTGGAGGATTATCGAGCATAATGCCCGAACAAAATTTAGAGGAACCTTCTTGTCGTTGTCAGCGGAATGGGGCATCGTTTCATTTTATCAATAATCATATGCGTTTAAGCAATATTTTTCTGTTTTTTTCTTTGAATGTAAATTTTTTACATTCAAAGTTCATGGTCCTATGCACGAATTAAAGCCTATGAATTTTTTTTGTCAATCACGCGCTTTTAAGCTTTTAAAAGGTGAGAAATGATAGAATGGATCACAGATCCCCATGCGTGGTTTGGTTTGATCACGTTGGTTTTTCTCGAAATTGTTTTAGGAATAGATAACCTTATCTTTATTGCAATTTTAGCTGAAAAATTGCCATTGCATTTGCGTGACCGTGCACGCTTGATAGGTCTTACTTTAGCACTAATCATGCGGCTTTTCCTTCTTACAGTTATTGGGTGGGTTATGAGACTCGATACGGTCATTCTTTCACTTTCATCTTTTGTCTTTAGTTGGCATAGCTTTATTTTAATTGGTGGTGGAGCCTTTTTGCTAGCAAAAGGAACATTAGAATTGCATGAAAGATTAGAAGGAGTATCGCATGAAAGAAAAACAGGCGCTGCTTATGCTGTTTTTTGGCAAGTCATTGTTCAAGTTGTAGTGCTGGATGCCGTTTTTTCTCTCGATAGTATTATTACCGCAACAGGTATGATTGCAAAAGAGCAAGCAGCAGTTATGTATATCGCAGTCATTGCTGCTATGGGAGTGATGATGTGTGGCTCTGGCTCTCTCATGCGTTTTATTAATCGTCATCCCACTATTGTCATCCTTTGTCTTGGATTTTTGATGATGATTGGTTTTACGCTCATTGTTGAAGGATTTGGTTTTCATATTCCCAAAGGATATTTGTATGCTGCTATTGGTTTCTCTGTTCTCATCGAAGCTTTTAATCAAATTGGACGTCGTAACCGAGAAAAGATGATTACAACAAATGATCTACGCAGTAAAACCGCTGGTGCTGTTTTAAGACTCTTAGGAGGGGGCAGTAAAGATAGTCATCTTGCTGAAACTGTAGATGTCATTGCTGAACAGGCTGCAGCTTCTGAGTTATTTAGACCAGAAGAAAAGGAGATGATTCGTGGTGTTCTCGATTTAGCTGATCGTCCTGTTCGCTCTATCATGTCGCCTCGAAATGAGATTGAGTGGTTAGATTTAAATGCTGATGAAAATGAAATGCGTGAAGAATTACAAAAGGTTAAACATAGCCGCTTAATTCTTGCGCGTGAAAAAGTGGATGAATTTGTTGGCGTCGCGTTAACAAAAGATCTTCTTTTGAATTTGGCTGAGGGTAAAAAGATTAATTGGAAAAAAGCGATGCGAGAACCCCTTGTTGTTCATGAAAACACAAGTGTTTTACGATTGATGGAGCAATTACGTCATTCTTCGATTCAGCTTGCAATTATTGTTGATGAGCACGGATCTTTTGAAGGGATTGCAACACCAACCGATATTCTTGAAGCTATTGCAGGAGACTTTCCTGATGATGATGAAGAGCTCATGATCGCAGAACAACTTGAAAATGGCAGCCTTCTTGTCGAGGGATATGCTGATATCCGCCGTTTAAGCGGTTATCTTGGGCGTAATCTTGTTGATGAAGCAGATCGTTATACGACTCTGGCAGGCTTTATGCTTTGGCAGTTTGGTCATTTGCCAAATGAGGGAGAAAGTTTTGAAACGGATGGTTTATGCTTTAAAGTAATTGAAATGGAACGCCGAAACATATCTAAAATCCTTATTTCTCCACTTGTTTTACCAGAAAAAAGCTGATTCTTTTGATCTATAAAGTAAGTAAAAAGTTTTCACTGATGATTTGCGAAGATCACTAAAAGAGAAAATGTGCAAAATTATTTATCAATGGTTATTAATCTTAAAAAAGAATGACTTTATACAATATAATGATTCATAATAATTATTTATCGTTTTTTTCATTAAAAGACTCTGTCACTTTCACATCAAAAAAGCAGCTTTCAAAGGTCAGATTGCCGTGTTAGGATAGGCGATTACTGATAAGTTCACTTAACTGATGAAAACGGCTTTGAGCTCTACCCTGAGATCGTTTTGAAAAGAAACTTAGAGAGTATATTGCTCGATGAATTGGAAATGTACCATTCAGCATCTGCAATTTCATCAATAAATGATGAAAAAAGCTTTAGAGATTTGATGGTTATCGATTACAGAGAAATAACTACAATGAAAATCGCTATAACCGATAGAATAACTGAAATAAGTGAGTTTGACAAACCTCTGACTGACTTGGGTGCTTAATTTTATTTCTTCAACTCTTAAAATGAAGACAACTTTCCTGATGAAATTCTGGAAAAATTGATGTCTTATTAATCTGGCATGCAAAAATAACAGAGAAAACAGCCAAGAAATTGCATAAATGTAAAATAGCAGGACGATTTGGTATCGGTTGTGAACAATTAGATTAAGAAGAGCTAAGAAAACACGGTGTTGAATTTGCTAACACCCTTCTTCTTGTATAGACGAAACCGCCGACGATTTAGCAAAAAATATGATAAAACATCGTAAGAAAACAATCTTAAAATATGCCGTCTCAAACATAAAACCATTGAGTTGGCTGTGTTCGGGAAAATAGGAAAAGAAACGCTAAAACGTTAAGACTTTTTAGATTCAAAATTCTTGTCTATGACCCATAAAGATGAAGATCTCGCTAAATCACTCAACGTCAAAACTTTTAAAAGATAGAAATGCACGTCTAGAATAATCTGATATGGTATCACTACACCTCCCTCTTACCAACAAAACATATGGGAATATTTCATTCAAAATGCCTCCAAAAGAGTAGAAAAAAAGCTATCTTTGTGAACCTCAAAAGGATAAAATATTCAGCGATTTTGATTGCTTAGAAAGCATCTAAGCGAAAATCCTAAGTTCCACGCATTCCCTGATATTTTCCCCATAGAACCACCCAATAGCCCCCTCTCATTAAAGCTTAGAGAAACGATACTTTCTGGTTATCTTCAAGATTGGTCATTAATCCATATAATACATATTTTTTTTAAAATCACACATATCGATATAAGAAAAAATATTGTTTCCCTAGTGATATCTTTTTTATATAAAAGGAAAAGAAAAACTTGGAGGTTTCCTATGATTAATAATATTTACTGTGTCGGACTCAATTATATTGAACATGTTCATGAAATGGGGAATGTTGTTGAAGATGAACCTGTTATATTTAGCAAACCGAATAGTTCACTCATCTTAGGAAATCAAATTGATCTTCCTGATTTTTCCAAAGAAATACATTTCGAAACTGAGATTGTGCTCAGAATCTCAAAGGATACCTTTATGGTCAATGAAAGAGAAGCTGAAGAATGTTATGATGCTGTAGCGGTAGGTCTTGATCTAACAGCAAGAGATTTGCAAACAAAATTAAAAGAAAAAAAGCTTCCTTGGCTTTTGTCTAAAGGTTTTAAAGGAGCCGCGTACGTCTCTGATTTCATAAACAAGGAAAAAATTAAGGCCCCAATAACCTTTACAATGAAGTTGAATAACGAGATAAGGCAAGTTGGCAATACGAAAAATATGATCTTTAGCTTTGAGAAAATAATATCATTTTTAAGTCACTACATTCAGCTAAGGCGTGGTGATATCATATATACAGGCACTCCACAAGGAGTAGGAAAACTCTCTAAATTTGACAGAATAGAACTCTATCTTGAAGATCAATTAATCTCAGAGCTAAAAGTAAAATGAGTCATCAAATACTGACCTTTTTCATTATTTCATTTTTTTAGTCATCTCACCGGGACCGAATATGGTTCTTAATAATTGATCATGCAACAAGGTTAGTAAAAAAGAAGGCATTTGCTAACGTCTTAAGATTGTGTACAGCAACATATGCACATGGAGCGTTTTCCAGGTGTATCAGCACGCATTCTCAACAACAAAACGCTCTTCCTTTTAGTAAAACTCATGGGAAGCTGCTATTTATTATATATGGGCTTTAAATCGATTAAATCTGGAATACATAGCTTAAATTCAAAAGAAAGAATATCAACGAATGAAAAAAGCATTGTCGGTAAAACAAAGCTTTTTACCAGCTATATGGACGGTTTTTTTAACACAAATACTAAATCCCAAAGTACCAATATTTTACATAGCAGCCTTTCCAAAATTCTTAGCTTTTGGCAGTAGCATAAAAAAGGCTTTGAACTTGTAACGATACATTCTTTCAACATCTTTGCATGGTTTACTTTAATGACCATTTTTATATCATTCGCAAGCGCCACTTTAAAAAAGAAAAAAATAAAAGGATGCATTAATAGTGCAACAGGAACAGTTTTATCGCTATTTTCTTTTTTCATTTTCTTTGGATAACACTTCCTCTTTTGATAAGAGGTTGCAAAGCTAACAGAGTAATCTTTTCATGATGTTGTCTTTCACTATGAATAGTCAAACCTCTCACAGAGCTTATATAATCCTGAATTTTTTCTTATTTTCTCTGTAAAACTGAAGAACATTGCTTTTTTATCGTAGTCTCAAAAACTTTTGTATAAGCGATATGAAATTATCGCAACGTTTTATCAATATCTAAATGAAATTCTTATTCACCACTTTAGAAAAAAGCTAAAACACCCCTCTTTTCTTTTGTGAAAAAAGTTTCCCCCTTTTCACTTATAATAGCATCATAAAAAATAAAACATTGATTTTAGAAATCATGTATTTTCTATCACTAAAGACTTTTCCCTATACTTAAGATGCCAACGCTCTAATGCTACTTCGGTAAAATTAAAACTCTCTCTATCATCAATAGCAACATATTGATTATAAAACTAACAACTTTCTGAAATAACTTTAAAGGCTCCTATAGGGTGATGCCTTTTTTTAGCCATTTATTTGTTATCAAAATAACAAATAAACTCCCGCTCCAAATATCTATCAGCTTATTTAAGAGGAAAACACTCTCTTTTTTTTAAACCATCTTCTTGTCGTTATCCACACAAAATCATAAAAAACGTTTTTTTCCTTTACACCTCATTTATATCATGCTTCGATACGAAATAATGCCTTTTTTAGTATAATTTAATCTCAAAATAATTAAAGGGAACCCCCAAAAAATGAACCGTAAAGAAAATTTAAAAGACGATCCTCAGAAGAAACTGCAACGTGGTCTAGATAACCGTCACGTACAACTTATAGCCCTTGGTGGGGCTATTGGAACAGGGCTCTTCATGGGATCAGGAAAAACGATTAGTGTAGCCGGCCCTTCCATCATACTCGTTTATGCTGTTATTGGATGTGCCCTATACTTTGTCATGCGTGCAATGGGAGAATTATTGCTTTCTAATTCACAATATCGGTCTCTTATTGATTTCTCAACCGATATGCTAGGACCAGGAATCGCTTTTTTTGTTGGCTGGAACTATTGGTTAAGCTGGGTTGTGACAGGAGCTGCAGATATTATTGCTATCAT
Organism: Bartonella tribocorum CIP 105476; assembly: GCF_000196435.1. Classification (NCBI taxonomy): domain Bacteria; kingdom Pseudomonadati; phylum Pseudomonadota; class Alphaproteobacteria; order Hyphomicrobiales; family Bartonellaceae; genus Bartonella; species Bartonella tribocorum. The sequence goes on from NC_010161.1 coordinate 1,647,201, forward strand.
TAACTATATGCATTTCTGGTGGCCAACACTTAATCCATGGATTGTTGTTTTTGCTTGCATTGGTTTCTTTTTAATCCTTAACCTTCTTGCTGTAAAATTTTTCGGTGAACTTGAATTCTGGTTCGGTCTTATCAAAGTCGTAGCGATTTTAGCATTAGTTATTGTTGGATTTTATATGATCGCTACAGGTTTTACCTCTCCCAATGGTACTGTCGCTTCTCTTGGTCACGTATGGAATGGTGGAGATATATTTCCCCGAGGAATTACAGGTTTTTTTGCCGGATTTCAAATTGCCATTTTTTCTTTTGTTGGGATTGAAATTGCTGGAACAACAGCAGCTGAAGTCAAAGAACCTAAAAAAGTTCTCCCTAAAGCAATTAATGCAATACCGGTGCGTATTGTCCTCTTTTACATCTTTTCTCTTGCTGTGATTATGTCAGTTACACCTTGGGATCAAATCGTTCCAGATAAAAGCCCCTTTGTCTCCATGTTTTGGCTTGCTGGCATTCCAATAGCTGCTGGTTTGGTCAATTTTGTTGTTCTCACTTCAGCAGCCTCTTCAGCAAACAGTGGTATTTTTTCCACCAGCCGTATGATATACGGTCTTGCAACACAAAAAGGCGCTCCTCCAATTTTAGGAAAGCTTTCTAAATACCATGTTCCAGCCAATGCTCTATTCTTTTCCTGCCTATGTATTTTAGTAGGATATACAATTGCATCATCATCTCCAAGCATCATAAGTGCTTTTACAATTGTGACAAGTATTTCAGCGATTGCATTTTTATTCGTATGGTCCGTTATTTTGATTAGCTATATTGTGTATCGTCGCAATCACCCTCATCTACATGCTGAATCCGTCTACAAAATGCCGGGAGGGATCATTGTGTGCGGGATTGTGTTAGTGTTTTTTGCTTTCATGCTCTATTTGTTAACATTAGAACATGATACCCTAATAGCTTTAAAATACAGCATCTTTTGGTTTATTTTCTTAGGCATAATGTATTTTATGTTTATAAGAAAAAAAATTGCTCCAAAGAACAAATAACATCTATACAAAACGGCTCAAAAAAGGGTAACTAAAGTTACCCTTTTTCTCCTTAACCTCCTCCTCACACTTCAAAAGAAGAGGATTCCTCTCTGCGCCGGTTTGTAAACAATCTGACTTGTCAAGGGAGATGCTGTTGACCACTTATATGGTTCAGCTACATAAGGCTCTATGGAGCCCCCTGCCCTGAATACTCACCCACCACTCATTCTAAAAATACCTAATGTGTAGAGTTTTCCTCTATCACTACTCTAAACAACGGTGTTGTACAGCATAATAGGATAAGACATGAGTTATTCTGTAAAGAATTTTCTATAAAGTTCACTTAAATTGTTTACTAATAAAATATTTAGAGTTTACATACCCCCCAAATTTTTATGCAACTTTTTTCAAGATTAAAAACACATCTCTAAATGGAATATATCTTAACAGTCATCTACAACAACAAAAGTTTCTATGAAAATATTTTTTCTTTTTTTAAATAAATGGTAATTCTTATTTTTTAAAAACTATTTTTAATATAGTTTTTATATGTTAAAAAATTATTATAATAAATATATTTATTAAATTAATATATACAGATATATTATTTATTATTAATACTAATTAATTAATATAATTATAATATATATTTATATTAAATGTGTATAAATGTCCAAAAATTAAAATTTTATACTAAAATTTATATGATATTAATTTTTCATAAAATAATTATAACATTAATTAATAAAATTTTTTCTTTATTTATATAAATTCATAGAAAAAAATTCCTTTACTCCTTAACCATATCATGTTCCGATAGAAAGAATTACCTTTTTTAGGGTAATTTTCATCTTAAAATAACTAAAGGGAACTTCCCAAAAATGAACAAACAAAATTTAGAAAAAAAAACTAAGAAGAAATTGCAACGTGGACTACATAACCGCCACATACAACTTATAGCCCTTGGTGGAGCGATTGGAACAGGTCTCTTTATGGGATCAGGAAAAACAATCAGTGTAGCAGGTCCCTCAATCCTCCTCGTTTATGCGATTATTGGTTGTGCTCTATACTTTGTCATGCGTGCTATGGGGGAATTATTGCTTTCTAATACACAATACCGATCTTTTATTGACTTCTCCACTGATCTCCTAGGACCATGTGCTGGTTTCTTTATCGGCTGGACATATTGGTTATGTTGGATTGTCACTGGAACTGCTGAAATTATTGCTATTGTCACTTATGCACACTTTTGGTGGCCTGAACTCAATCCATGGATTCCTGTTATCATTGGGCTTATGTCCTTTTTAATCCTCAACCTCGTCGCCGTAAAACTCTTTGGCGAACTTGAGTTCTGGTTTGGTTTTATCAAAATCGTAGCAATTTTAGTCTTAATTGTTGTGGGATTTTATATGATCTTCACCGGCTTTGTCTCTCCAAATGGGTCAGTTGCTTCCCTTAGCAATATATGGAATGGTGGAAATCTTTTTCCACGAGGAATTACAGGCTTTTTTGCTGGATTTCAAATTGCTATTTTTGCTTTTGTTGGCATTGAACTCGCTGGAACAGCGGCTGCTGAAGTAAAAGAACCTCAAAAAGCTTTACCACAGGCTGTTAATTCAATACCAGTCCGCATTGTATTCTTTTATATTGTCTCTCTTCTTGTGATTATGTCTGTGATACCTTGGGATCAAATAAGTCCAGAAAAAAGCCCATTTGTAACCATGTATGCACTGATTGGTATTCCAACTGCCGCCGGTTTGATGAACTTTGTTGTCCTCACAGCTGCCGCCTCTTCAGCAAATAGTGGAATTTTTTCTACCAGCCGTATGGTATATGGTTTAGCGACACAAAAAGGAGCTCCTAAATTTTTAGGAAAACTTTCTCGTAACCACGTTCCAGCCAACGCATTATTGTTTTCATGTTTATGCATCTTATTAGGTTATGCAATTGTATCGTTATCTCAAACCCTCATAGCTGCTTTTACAATTGTTACGACGATTGCCGCAACTTTATTTATCTTTGTATGGTCTATCATTTTGATCAGCTATATCGTCTATCGTCGCAATCGTCCTCTCCAGCATACTGTCTCTCCTTATAAAATGCCAGGAGGTGTTGTTATGTGTTGGGCGCTTCTCGTTTTCTTTGCATTCATTATTTATTTATTGTCATTAGAAGCAGATACCGCCATAGCTTTAAAATACACGCCAACATGGTTTATATTTTTAGGCATTGTATATTTTCTTTTTGGAAGAAAGAATTATGCAAAAACTTAAAAATAAAGCCCCTAAAAAATAAAACCTATGTGCAAAAAACATATCAAAAAAGGGTAACTCAAGTTACCCTTTTTTGATATTTGTTTATAAAACTATAGGCGTGAAAAAATATCTCCTAGAGGCTTTAATTACGCTCTTTATCAACCAAAGCATTAGATTTTATCCAAGGCATCATAGAACGAAGTTTTTTACCAACTTCTTCAATAGGATGATTATCATTTAAACGCCGCATACTTTTAAAATGAGCAGCACCAGCTTTATATTCTTGAATCCAATTCGATGTAAATTTACCTGTTTGAATATCTTTCAATATACGTTTCATTTCTGCTCTGGTTTCATCCGTAATCACACGTGGACCAGACATATATTCGCCCCACTCAGCTGTATTAGAAATCGAATAATTCATATTTGAAATGCCCCCTTCATACATGAGATCAACAATCAGTTTAACCTCATGTAAACACTCAAAATAAGCCATTTCTGGTGCATAACCTGCCTGTGTTAGCGTTTCATACCCTGCTCGAATCAGTTCAACAAGACCACCACATAGAACTGCTTGTTCACCAAAAAGATCAGTTTCACACTCTTCTTTAAATGTTGTTTCAATCACCCCAGCACGTCCACCACCAAGTCCACATGCATAAGATAATGCTACACTATGAGCATGCCCTGAAGCATCTTGTGCCACCGCTATTAAACAAGGAACACCACAACCACGTTGGTATTCATGACGAACAGTATGCCCTGGACCTTTAGGAGCAATCATCACAACATCAACGGTTTTTTTAGGTTCAATCAAGCCAAAATGAATGCTCAAACCATGGGCAAAAGCAACCGCTGCCCCATCACGTAAATGGTCATGAATATGCTCTTTATAAATATCAGCTTGCAATTCATCGGGTGTTGCCATCATGATGAGGTCTGCCCATTTTGCTGCTTCAGCAACGCTCACCACTTCAAAACCATCAGCCGTAGCCTTTTTAACTGTTTCCGACCCTGAACGCAAAGCAATTTGCACATTTTGGACACCAGAATCTTTCAAATTTAAAGCATGCGCACGCCCTTGAGAACCATAACCAACAATGGCCACTTTTTTCCCTTTAATGAGATTCATATCCGCATCACGATCATAATAAACACGCATAAAAACACTTCCTTCTTTTTCTATTTAAACTAGATTTCAGATAAATTTATTAAATAAGAAACATTATCTTCAGTGCATCACATACTCATAAAGACAAAAAAATGCCGCTTATAAGAACACAGTAATTGAATAATCTTTAAAGTTTACATATTGTATAGAAAAACCTGTGGTCCCCAGACATTCCCAAAACATATACGGATCCCCAAATAAACTTCAACCGCTGTCCTACAAAAATGGTACTTACAAAAAAGCAATATTTCTAAAGAAAATATATCTGCTAAGATTCTATTTTTCTATCGCACAACAAAACATTATATCCTAAAAATTAAGATACAACATACAATTTCTAACATGAACCAAATCAATACGGATAGCAAGAAAAATTAGAAAATAACAAGTATTGTTTTAATACAACCTTTAAAAGCATATACAAAAAGATCTTTAGAATAATGGAAAGGATGCTTTTACTTTTTCCATTCTTTAATATCCACGCCTCTCACGAGAAACAGAATGCCCCCATACCGCCATTGTATTATTTACAGGGTGCTCTTATAAAAAATTTTAATGCGCTCGAGCCTTTTTCAAGAGGCCCCTATAATAACCTAAAATTTTAATAATCTAAGATTTATTGCGCACCACCCTCTTTACTTCATAAAGCGATAAGACGATATCATCATTCGATTTTCTTGCTCTCAATGTTGCAATAGCTCTTATTGCTTTAAGCCTATTCACAAAAAGAAGATTTTAAAACTTCCTCATAATGGATGCCACGAATAAAAAACATCCCATACACTCAAAAACAAAAGATAGAAAACGACCAAAAACAGAGCAGCAATAGAGTATTTATAATACACGCTAATGCTATTTATCTAAACATATATTATGTTTTAAGATAAATTGGCAAAGCTTTATAAAAATCTCTTTTCCAATTTTTATAGAGAGAAAAATTACGATAATAACCGGATAAAACGCTGAACAGTCTTATGCATTCCATACTCCAACGCATCAGCAATAAGCCCATGGCCAATAGAAACTTCATCAAGCCAAGGAATATTTTTGACCAGAGCAGGAAGATTCATAATCGTAAGATCATGTCCTGCATTCATACCCAACTGCAACTCTTTGGCTCTTTTTGCGGCTAAAACAAGTTTATTGAGCTCTTGATCTTGTGTTGTTTTGTCCTGAAATGCAGCACCATAAGGTCCAGTGTAAAATTCCACACGATCAGCCCCTATTGCTTTAGCAATATCAAGACCATCAATAGTAGGGTTAGCAAAAAGTGACACACGAATCTTTCTTTTTTTTAAACGCTGAATAATAGGGGCTAAAAATTCTGCATCATGAGCAAAATTCCAACCATGATCAGACGTTGACTGATCTGGATCATCAGGAACAAGCGTCATCTGATCGGCATAGTTTTCAGCGATATCCAAAAATTGATCACTTGGATAACCTTCAATATTAAACTCAGCAGGAGGAAAAATGTTCTTTATTAAACCGTATATATCTGGCAAATCCGCAAAACGAATATGCCTTTCATCGGGGCGTGGATGGACTGTCAAACCTGCCGCTCCAGCGGCAAGCGCTATATGCCCAATATTCTTGATATTTGGCCACGGAAGATTACGTCGATTGCGCAAAACAGCAACAGCATTAAGATTAACCGAAAGTTTTACCGCCATGCCTATTTCCATTTTTCTACAGTGTGTAACAAGATAGAAAAAAGGCATTTTCCATCTGAATTTCAGATGATACACATATTTTCTCTATCGAACAATCGTTAAATGCTCTGCTGCGCGGGTAATTCCCGTATAAAGCCAGCGTGCATACATATCACGAAATGCAAAGCTTTCATCAAACAAAACAACGTTATTCCATTGAGAACCTTGCGCTTTATGAACCGTCAATGCATACCCATAATCAAAATCATCATAGCGCTTTTTTAATTGCCATGAAATTTCCTGATCAGGATTTTCAAACGCTGCTTTTAAAAGTTTAATCTTTGCTACCCCACGCTCACTTTCTTCTGGTTTTACAAGAAGATTAATGCTTGGTTTAACTGTCTCCTTCTGTGAAGTCATCACCTTCCATAAAGAGCCATTTAACAAACCTTTAGGAGGATCATTGCGCAAACACACAAGCTTATCTCCCGCTTGCGGATAATCTGCTGTAAATCCCTTTAACATACGCAAACGCTGATTATAAAGGTGGCGCGTACGATTAATCCCTACCAAGACCTGATCAGCTTCCAAAACCAATTGTTGATTGACCTCTTTACGTGTCACAACGCGCGCTTCTCCATAATCACCATAAGCAATATCGCGTCCTTCACGCACATCCATAGCAAGACGTATAATCGGATTATCCCGCGCTTGGCGATGAATTTCTGAAAGAAGAAAATCTGGTTCCCCATTGGAAAAAAAACCGCCACCAGATATAGGAGGCAATTGACCTGGATCACCAAGAACAAGAATTGGTGTCCGAAAGCTCATTAAATCACGTGCCAATTGTTCATCGACCATCGAGCACTCATCAACAATAATGAGTTTAGCTTGTGCGGCAGCACTTCTTCGATTTAATGTAAATGTTGGAGCAATAGACTTTTTTCCCGTAATTTCATCGGAAACTTCCTCTTCTCCACGTGGACAATAAATAAGAGAATGAATCGTACAAGCATTGCTTGCACCTTTAGAACGTAAAACCTGCGCCGCCTTCCCTGTAAAAGCAGCAAACTGGACAGAACCATCAACTGTTTCTGCAAAATAGCGCGCAAGCGTCGTCTTACCGGTTCCCGCATAGCCAAAAAGGCGAAAAAGAGGAGAACGCCCTTCCCTCAACCACGCGGCAACAGCCTTCAATGCATTATCCTGTTCCCGTGAAAACTGCATAGCTTACCAACATAAGATTTGCATAAAAAGAGCAGTATTTTGAAAAAAACCGACTATCAAGAAAAACTTTTTTATTAAGAATTGCTGACACACGCTCATCTAACAACTTTCGTAGCACAATTATCAATTATTTACCCATTGCGTTTCAAGATATTATAACAATAGCAATTTATCTATACATCGATCTCCTTGCTAACACCTTATACTTATCAAATAAAATATCATCTTTTTACAACAGTAACACCAACAATGGAATATGCATATCTTAAATTTAAAATAACACCTATACACGCTTTTTCTAACCAAAATTGAGAATGAGAAAAAGAGCATTGCCATTGCAAAACCCTCGCTAGAAAAAATGTCCTTAACAGGATAAGAATAATGTAATTTTACGAATACTATTTTACATAATCAATCAACTTTCTTGCACATAAAAATAAAGTACATCCACTATGGCGAAATAATAATTAAATATATCAAAAACCTTTTGGCAGAAATAGAAATAGCTCTCAACAAAACGACTGAATCCTATGATAATACACCTATAAAGGTCTTCTCTCCCTCTTATCATGATTTTAATAAATTTACTCTTCATACGACAAATAAGTTATATCTCAATGAATAAAGAGAAACATCACGCTTATATGAAGCACGCTTTATCTCGCACAAATATATCGCTTTTTCTGTTTCGACAATAAAATCTGGTTCGTAAATATGGCCTTCTTGGTAGTCTATTATAAGAAAACTGGGACATGGTTTCATGTCCAGGGTAGCCCTTCAAATTCATCCTCCAGAATATGAGAAAAATGCAATTATCCATCTCCTGAGTCAAACTTTTTCTTTTTGTCGCAATGTGTTAAAGTTTATAAAAACGAACTGATTAATACTATTCTTATTGCTAGAAATAACAATGAAATCAAGGGAGATAATTTGTTAATAGACTTTATGTCAAAATATCCGCGGTGAGATTTGCTTTTTGGTTGTTTTAGCAATGAAATAATGAGCGCCAATATTGATGAGTGAAACGGGAGGTTTAAATTGAAAATATTAATTCCAGATGATTATCAAAAAGCCACCCTAACATTACAGTCTATTACAAAATTGATGAAATCGCATGAAGTGCTGGTTATAAATAATTTAGCGAAAGAATGTGATTTAGAAGATAAGCTCAAAGAGATCGATATTCTTATCTTAATCAGAGAACGGACTAGAGTTGATAGAAATCTTCTCCTGAAACTGCCAAATTTAAAATTAATCTGCCAAACAGGCCCTATAGGTTCACATATTGATATAGAAGCGTGTAGAGACTTAGGAATTGAAATATTAGATGGTGGTGGAGATCCAACTTCTGCTGCTGAATTTGCGTGGCTCTTAATGATGTCTGCGCGTAGAAAACTCTGTAAATCTGTGTCTGATATGCAAAAAGGACAATGGCAAACAACATTTGGCAACCAAATGAAAGGGGCTACTCTTGGAATATACGGGTTTGGGCGTATTGGTAAAATGGTTGCTCAATATGCTGAAGCTTTTGGCATGTCCATTTTGGTTTATGGAAGCGAGCGTGCAACGCAAGAAGCAAAAGATTTAGGTTATCATTTTACGTATTCAAAAGATGAATTTTTTACACGTCCTGACATTATATCCGTCCATTTACGTTTAAGCGATAAAACCAAAGAAATCATACAATTAGATAATCTATTGAATATGAAACCTCATGCTATTTTTGTCAACACAGCACGTTCAGCTTTGGTTGAAAAAGGGGCGATAGAAAAAATACTAAGTTTGGAAAATTCAATTTATTTTGCACTGGATGTTTATGACAGCGAGCCGGTATATGAGAGCAAATTATTGCAATCAGATAGAGTTCTTTGCACACCGCATCTTGGTTATGTAACTGGAGAAAGCTTTGAAAATTACATTGAAAAAGCTTGCCAAAATATAGAGTCTTTTATGAAGAGCGCTTAATGCCGGCTGAGCTAACGTTTGTAAAATTCATCTTATAACGCTAGCGTATCAAATTTGCACGACACATAACAGCTTATTTCCTTAAATTAAGCATATTTCTTAGCTTTCATATTAATACCAATCGTATTGACAGATTTTTATGTCATTAGCATAAAATCACTCATTTATTGTTGCAATCATTATTAAAAAAAGTACACTTTAATTGGAGGGGGCATCGTGCGCAATAATAAATTTACAGAAAAGAATTATTATAGATGGATTGTATTGCTTGTTGCCACTATCGTTCAAACATCAGCCTGCTTCTTTGTTCAAGGGATTGGTCCTTTAGCTGAATTTTTTAAGAAGGATTTCTCTCTTAGTGACTCTCAGATAGGTTTGCTATCTTCAGCAGCGTAGTTCCTACCTATTATTGGGTTACTTGTAGCTGGTGAATTACGAGACAAGTTTAACGAGCGTTATATTGTTGGCGTTGGCGCAGTCGGCGTTTCTGTCACTCTTTTGTTTGGAACAATCGCAAATAACTATATTTCCCTTTTGGTTCGTTTGCTCATTGTAGGGGGATTTTATAGTTCTGCTCAACCAGGTGACGCTCAATCTGTTTCTTCATGGTTTCCACAATCGCAGCGCGGATTTGCAATGGGAATAAGGCAGGCGGGGCTCCCATTAGGTGGGCTTTAGCTGGTATCGTTCTTCCTGCTAGTGCGCTTGTCTATGGCATACAGGGTGCGTTTTTGGTCGGTGCCATAGTTTCTTTTTTAGGTGGCTGTCTATTTATTATTTTTTATCATTCACCAGCAAAAGGTGTCGCTATCGTTCCAAAAAGTAAGGAAAGAGTTTCGTTCTATGCAAATGTAAGATCTCGTCTTGCAATGTTGGCTGCGCCGCATATGAAGAACATTATTTCTTCAGGCGTTTCACTTGTGATCGTTCAATATGTTTTAACCATTTTTATAACGATTTATTTTTATAGAATCTATCACCTATCTTTAGATAAAAGCGCTTATTTGTTTTTTGTTTCACAGGCTTCTGGTGCTTGAGGAAGAATTATTTTAGCAGCGTAGAGTGATCATTGTAGAAAAGGACGATTTTTTCCTGTCTTGTTTTACATGATTGCAATCGTTTTTGGATTTTTAATATTAATTTTGGGCATGAGTGGATCCATAATTTATTTAACTATTTTATCTGCTTGGTTAGTTTTTTTGGAATGGGATGGTATGGCCCTTGGGTTGCTTATATTGTAGACTCTTCGCCAAAAGAAAGCGTTGACTTTTCTCTGGGTTTAGCCATGTCTGTCAATCAAATCGCAATGATTACCGCTCCACCATTCTTTGGAATTAAGCCAAGATTTTACAGACAGTTATTTACGAACATGGCTGATTTTAATTATTGTTTTTTACTTTTCTTAATAAAAAAGTAGGGAAATATAACTGAGGAAGAAATTATAATGATCAATGAAAACACTTTTGAGTTGAGAAATGTCGAAAGAGACAAACTTTGGAAGGCTTTAGATCATGTTATTTATGATCCATACGGTGGTACTGAATATTCGCTTGAGCTAAAAAAGTAGCATTTTCGCTGCTACCCCATAAAATATTGACAATTCTTATGAATCAAAAGGGGCTATTACCCCTAAACCATATTTAATCTTTGAAAACTTTCCCGTTAGTAGACAAATTAATACGTCGCCTCATCCTTATAATTTAGATGCGTCTTGTAAAAGTGGCTATATTAGCGAAAATTTAATTATGATGTTTTCTTTATTAATCGGAGAGCCTTACTCAATGAAGTTTGAAGGCAAACATATAGTCAATAACTAGGTATCCTTTAGAGGATAATAAAAAAGATTATACAGGATTAGGATCTGAAGTTGAGTTAGATTTTCATATAGAAAATGCCGCACTACAATTTATAACGGGTTTAAATTTATCTCCTAAAGGGGGCCTTTATCTGGTGTTCGCAATGATGTTAATGGCCCGTTAACGAGAATATCTGATGCACATCTCGCTTTAAAACTTTTAAGTGAGGAGGATTTGAGGAGCTTAAGGGATAATTCATATATAATCAATATTCCCTATAGATGGAGAAAAAATGGGACAACCTCTACAAGTAAAGTGCCCCTCGTTCAAGGGAACCGTGAATTCCCAGATATCAGCGCTGTTTTTTATCCGGGCATGTTAGAACCCCAGTCAAAAAAAGCCAAGGAAGCTTTAGATCATTTTTATGAAGCTATTAAAGCTGTATCTTTTGGGATTAATGTACAACCAGGAAGATTATTATACATTGATAATAGAATAGCTCTACACTCTAGAGATAAATTTGGGGGATCATTTGATCATTATAAAAACCCAATGCGGTGGATTCAAAGAGTGTTTGTGTCTGCTGATTTATGGAATCATAGATATGTAGAACAAATAAAAGAAAGGGTATTTAATTTTCAATCTTAATGTCCTGATAATGATATGATGTTGAGTATTATTCTGGTTTAGACATATTGACGACACATCTCATATGATAGATTTCTCCCGCATAATCAGGTGAGGTTACGACCTGATTATAAGCTATGGTGGCCTATTGAATTTCTATGGCTGCATTTAATCTTCGTTATTTTTGCCCTTCCTTTCAAGCCGCTAGGGGGATTCTCCGATCAAGCCCTTGAAAGAACGATTGGGGATAATTTCATAATGCGAAACCAAAACATAGTGACAAACTTTTCTATTGTTTTCATAGTCATAACTGTTTGCATGGTTGCCCCCATCAAGCACGGTGGCTTTTTTTTGCACGACGGAATCTTTCCCATATGAGACAACATAATTAATTTATAATAGATAATTCAATGTATTATCTAAAAAATGCAACGAAATCGCTATTAATGTGAACACATGAATTTAAAAAAAACATCGTGTATAAATAAATTCAAACATAATTGGGCACACAGCTTATAACATTTTTAGATGAATAAATAATAAGATAGCCCATGTCTTTAAACAAAGAATGAAAATCATAAAATCAGCTCTAAGGCTAATAGATACTCTTCGCAAAGAAGAAACAGAGATGAAGCCTCCAAAGACTTCATCATCTCCATCCTTCACCATTTTTCTAACATATTCATTTTATACAAGAATTTTCCCTTCAGAAGAAACAGCATTTGCAATAGCTTCCTCACTTGCCTCATCGGGTAATAACATCTCATTATGGGCACATCCCGATGGAATCATAGGAAAACAATTTTCTAAATGATAAACACGACAATCAAAAAGAACAGGCTTATCACAGTCAATCATCTGCTGAATTTTATCATCAAGTTCATCGGGTTTTGAACAATAAATTCCCACCGCTCCATAAGCTTGTGCCAATTTCACAAAGTCAGGCATAGACTCCGTATAAGAATGAGAAAGACGATTACCATGCAGCAATTGCTGCCACTGGCGAACCATTCCCATATACTGATTATTTAAAATAAAAATTTTTACAGGTGTATCATGCTGAATAGCTGTTGCAAGTTCTTGAATATTCATCTGAATGGAGGCATCACCAGAAATACATACAACAAGTGCATCAGGATGGGCTATTTGAACACCAATCGCGGCTGGCAGACCATACCCCATCGTTCCAAGACCACCAGAAGTCATCCAATGTTTTGGTTCATCAAAGTGATAATACTGCGCGGCCCACATCTGATGCTGTCCGACATCCGTTGTGATATAAGCACGAGCATCTTTGGTGAGTGCATAAAGCCGTTCAAGAGCATATTGTGGCATGATAACATCTTTTTTTTCCGTATATGCCAATGAATTGCGTGATCTCCAGCGATTAATTTGTGTCCACCATGTTTTACGACTTTCTTGATCAAGCTTTGACTGATGCTTATGCAAATGTTGCATTATATCTGCCAAAACATGCGCCACATCGCCAATAAGTGGAACTTCTGCTTTGACAGTTTTATTGATGGAAGAAGGATCAATATCAATATGAATAATACGCGCATGAGGTGCAAATGCATCAAGGCGCCCCGTGATACGATCATCAAATCGTGCTCCAACAGCCAACATGACATCACAATCATGCATAGCCATATTCGCCTCATAGGTTCCATGCATTCCCAGCATTCCGAGCCAATTTTTTCCAGAAGCAGGATAAGCACCAAGTCCCATTAAGGTTGAAGTAATCGGAAAATCCCCCAATTGAACCAAATTACGCAAGAGCTGGACAGCCTCCCCTCCTGATGAAATGACACCTCCACCAGAATAAATAACAGGGCGTTTTGCCTCAACTAAAAGAGAAAGGGCAGCTTCAATAGCCTCACGATTATTTCCTTTCAACGATGGAAAAGAATGTAAAAGCTTCTGAACTTGAGGTGCTCTATAAAATCCTGAAGCAAATTGAACATCCTTAGGAATATCAATCAAAACCGGTCCTGGACGCCCTGATTGAGCAAGAGAAAAAGCTTCATGAATAATTTCTGCAAGATCATTGACATCTTTAACCAGCCAATTACCCTTCGTACAAGGCTTTGTAATTCCAACTGTATCAGCCTCTTGAAAAGCATTTGTTCCAATCACCGTTGTTGACACCTGACCAGAAAAACAAACAAGAGGGATAGAATCCATGAGAGCATCCTGCAAAGGTGTCACAGCATTCGTTGCCCCTGGACCAGACGTCACAAGCATAACCCCTACCTTTCCAGTACTGCGTGCATAGCCTTCAGCCGCATGCCCTGCGGCTTGTTCATGGCGCACCAAAATATGCCGGAGTGTATTTTGATGATAAAGAACATCAAAAATAGGCAAAACAGCCCCACCAGGATAACCAAAAATATGTTCAACGCCTTGATCTATAAGAGCCTGAACCACTATTTCAGCTCCCGACATTATTTTTCCATTTAAACTCTCTTGCTGTTTTGGATCATTTCGCATTTTTCCCACTCACCTACTTTGATAGGACAATAAAAAAGCCCCTAAAGGAGCCCATAAAAAAAGACCCCTAAGGAGTCTATTACACAACACATATTGTATGATCACCCCCCATTATTCCAACGCATAAAATATATAAAAAAATTCCTTATAGAAGGATTTCTAATTCCATTGAACCCATTCGTCAATAAAAAATTTATTCTTCACAAATTATCTTTTGCAAATTCTTCTATAAAGCTCTAGCTTTTTCATCAAGAAGTAAGCATCCATTCTTCATCAAATTGATGACGAAACCAAGTCATTTGTCTTTTTGCATATCTCCTCGTTTGTGTTTTCGCCGCTTCAAGAGCATTTTCAAAGCTTCTATATCCATCCAAATAAGCCATAAATTCAGGTATACCAATCGCTTTCATCACTGGTAACGAAGGAGAAAGCATAAGTTTCTTCATAGCCACCACCTCTTCTAAAACACCTCTTTCAATCATAGAGTCCAAGCGTTTATGAATGCGTTCATAAAGCAAAGCACGTGGTCGCATGAGAAGAATTTTTTCAGCACGACTGGGCGCAATGAGAGGCGTTGTTTTTTGCTTCTGCCACCAACTCAGCTTCTCACCAGTCGCATCATAAACTTCCAAAGCACGGACAATACGCTGTCCATCTTGCGAAGAAATTTTTTCAGCAACAACAGCATCAATCTGTAACAACTGGCGATAAAGACTTTCAGCCCCCTCTTTATTAAGCAGCAAGCGCCATTTCTGCCGTACAACATCTGGAACATGAGGGATTTTTGAAATTCCCTCCAAAAGAGCACGAAAATAAAGTCCTGTTCCACCAACAAAAATAACGGATCTCGACGTAAAAGTAACCAACAGCTTCTCAACATCACACAACCATTGTCCTACTGAATAATTCAAAGTAGGACTCACATGACCATAAAGATAATGGGGAACAATTGCGGTATCAGCCTCTCTTGGCCGTGCCGTTAAAATATTTAAAACGTCATAAACCTGCATTGAATCAGCATTAATAATAAGAGCATTTTTTTCTTGAGCCATTTGCAAAGCAAGTTCTGACTTCCCACTTGCCGTGGGTCCTGCTATCAATGTAATTGTTCTCAGTGTCATGAATAGCAATTCCTACCAATCAGCAACCTATTACAACAGGCATGGCTGCCCGCAAAGTTCCTGTATTTTTTCTCTATTCTCATCAAAGTAAAAACTTTAAACAAAAATACCAACAAGACTTCTCCTTAAGATCAAGCCTCCCTTATGAAAATTATAAAAAAGAAACTTCATAATAATATCAAAGGAGTTTCAAAGCATTTTTCGCTATCATAATTCAATAACCAATCACAGCCATAATAATTCTGTCTGTTCACGCAATAAAAATATACCCTTTGTCTCATTTATGAAAATAATACTGAGCTTAATCTATAAAATAGCTTTATTTTTTCCTATAAAAACAGCATGTAACTCTGATGGATAATAAGAAGCTCAGAATTTTTTCTTCACACTCTCTTTTTTATCACTCTTTTTTTATCTATCACAAAGAACGATCTCAATATACCGATAACCATTTGTTTATAATGTAATTTTACTCCAAGAGTTTTTTTTCAAACTGAAGAGAAAAAACGCCCTCTACAGCACACAAAATATAATCACAAAGCGCTGAAAATCTCACTCACATAAAACATTATTTATAATAATAATTGAGCGTTTTATTTATAATAGTTGAGCATTTTGCAATTTGCATGCAAGCCCCCAATATTATAAGATTGACTCATTTCGCCTCCTCTCTCATAAAGCATCATATCAATACCATTCACCTGTGCAATCTAAAGATATAAAAATCACCGTAAGAAAGACGGCGAATATCTCACCTATAACATTTTAAAGAAAAAGCTTTTGCAATATTGAAAACCGACAAATACTATTGCCAACTTGCACTTTTATTCAGCGCAAAAATGAAACCGTCCAATGGATTTTATGTTATATAATCCATACTCTTCATCGTGGAATGAGCTTTTAAAATACGAGATGTTACATGACTGAGCTCTCTAAATACGTATATTTAAAGCGAATAATAAAAAACAAAAAATGAATTCTTTAAACATCAATCCATTGGGATTGTTACGAACCGTAACTCGCCATCTGGGCGCGCTACGATAAATAGAGCATTTTTACGTCCAGCTTCACGTAATTTATGAAGACGTTTTTTAGCCTCATCAATTGTTGTAATAGCACTCTGATTGATATCAACAATCACTTCACCAATGCGAATACGCTTTCTATCCGCAGCACTATTTTGTGCAACAGATGTCACCACGAGTCCTCGAAGTTTATCTGAAATTGAATAACGATAACGCAAGTCCTCTGTCAGTTCAGATAATGTCATGCCCATCAATTGCATTGTTACACTTTTCGGCAAATCATTATTTTTTTTATCATCAACTTCTTCTTCTGTCTCTTCATTGGCATCGGTCTCAATCAAACGTCCCAGCTTAACTTTTACTGTTTTTTCTTGCCCATTCCGTAAAATAGTAACATCCACAACTCTTCCCTCTGAACTCTCCGCAACTAAACGCGGCAAATCACGTGCATACTTAATTTTGGAATTCCCAAAGGAAAGAATAACATCTCCAATTTGCAACTGGCTATTATCGACATCATTTCCTTCCGTCTGTTCTATTTTACCAGCCACCAATGCTCCTACAGCACTGCCTAATTTTAAACTTTTTGCAATATCCTCCGTCACCGGCTGAATACGAATAGCCAACCAACCACGTCTTATTTCTCCAAAATCACGCAATTGATTAATAACAGAAAGTGCCATATCCGATGGAATAGCAAACCCTATACCGATAGATCCTCCAGAAGGGGAAACAATTGCTGTATTAATGCCAATAACTTCACCATTCCTATCAAACAACGGACCACCAGAATTGCCTCGATTAATCGCAGCATCTGTTTGAATAAAATTATCATAAGGACCTGCATTAAGATCACGGTTACGTGCAGAAATGATACCAACCGTCACACTCCCACCAAAACCATAAGGGTTACCAATAGCCATAACCCAGTCACCAATACGTGCTTTTTCTGAATCACCAAAACGCACAGCTTTTAATTTTTTATTGCCCGCATCCACTTGCAGCAACGCTAAATCCGTTTTGCTATCTTTTCCAAGGAGCTTTGCCTTTAGTTTTGTCCCATCCGTAAAATTAACTTCAATATCATCAGCATCAACAATAACATGATAGTTTGTAACAATAATCCCTTTTTGCGCATCAATCACAAAACCAGATCCCAAAGAACGTACCTTTTGAAATTGACTATCTTTTTGACCATCTTTGGGTGTAAAAAAATCACTAAAATATTCCTCCAACAATGAATCTTTTGGAATAACAGGTATCGAAGTATTCTCATCCTGTTCTGTTCCTTCAACAGTCTGTGCTGTAGAAATATTCACAACCGTCTCCAAAAGCTCAGAGGCTAAATCAGGAATAGAAAGTAATCCCTTGCTTGTCTCTGCCCCCCAGGACAAACCTATTGATCCTGATAGAAATAAAGCCACACAAAAAATAACTCTTGTAATAAAAGATTTCAAAAACTTACTTTTACTCACAACACTACCATCCATGACATGCCTTTAACCAAAGCCGTAAAGAGCCTTACTCAATTTATTATGCAAAATCCGTATGGCTTAGCACTCTCTTACATTCATCATAAAAACAAGCAGCTATAGAACATACTTCTTATACGAAATAGTATCCTTAATACATTCGTTTTATCTATTCTCCATCAGACTTTGAATCCGTTTTGCTCAAACTAGGACCCATTGTTGATGAAAGTTTTTTCTTTGCTTGCGGAGAATTGCGAAAATTAAAAAAGAAAACCTCATTTGGTGAAATGACCATCGGCGTTTTCTCTAAATTCTTATATTGTTCCATCGCTAACCAAAAATCGTAAAAAGATGGATTTGCTTCCCGAGCATTTAACAAAATGCGAATACTTTCAGCCTGTCCTTCACCCCGCGTAATTTCAGCATCACGCTTTGCAGCTGCCACAATTTCCTCATATTCACGGTTTGCTTCTGCCACAATACGATCTCTCTCTTGTTGACCACGGGCCCGAATATTTTCCGCAACTGCTTCACGTTCAGCAGCCATTTGCCGATAAACATCTTCTGAAACAGCATCCGTTAAATCGGTTTTTCGGATACGCACATCAACGATAGCAATACCCAGAGAACCAGCATCTATAGAAAACTGCCGTTGTACCTCAGCCATCATCGCACCTCGTTCATCTGATAAGGCTGCTTTAAATTCTCGCTTACCATAAACAGCACGTAAAGCGTCAATAAAGCGCGGTGCAAGATTTTCACGTGCTGCAATTTGCGGGCGCCCTGAAGCAATACGCTGTAGAAACAATTTAGGATCCGTAATACGATAAATAAAGAACGCATCCACTTCATAATAAGCACCACCACGAACTTGCACCGATTGCGTAGGAACATCGTAACGCAACAACCGGTTATCCACCACAATCATCTTATCCACAAAAGGCATTTTAAAATAAATTCCAGGATTAGATTCTACCTTAACGATTTGTCCAAAACGCTTAATGGCGACTTGTTGACGAGGATAAACAATAAAAAATGACATCCATAAAATGATCAAAAGAACCATTATGCTACTAAAAACAAACAAAAAACGTGACTGCTGCATTATTAACGTCCTCCAGAAATCTGATAATCCAAGAGCGATGTAGAAGTAGAATGTGCTGATTTTATTTTTGCTTTTTCTGGTAAATTATTACGCAGCAATTCGTTTAGAGGAAGATAAGGCACCGCTGGAGAATTAATTTGATCGAGAACTAATTTATTGGGTGAAGAGAAGATACGCCCCATCGTCTCCATATAAAGACGATAACGCGCAGCCTCTGGTGAAATTGCTGCCTCACGGGCTATGGCTTGAAAACGTTCAGCACGACCTGTTGCCTCTTCAACCATTTGTGCTTTTTCACCTTTCGCAATTTCCCGTGTCCGTGAAGCTTCACCATTTGCTAAACCAATCTTCGTAAAACGCACACGATTTCCTTCTTCAATCATTCGTCCCCGTTCTTGCTCTGCCTGCTGCACAGAATTAAACGCCGCAGCAACTTTGGTAGGAGGAGCAGCCTCACTGATCGATACACGGCTTATTTCGACTCCAAGTTGATATTTATCTACAGTCAACTGGGTAATCTTTCTCACATCGTTAGCAACTTCTTCTTTTTTATCGCGTAAAACATCATCAACGGGTCTTGAACCAATAACCTCTCGCATTGCACTTTCAGCAACCTGACGAACAGTTCCTTCTTGATCATTCACATTGAATAAAAATTGTCCTGGATGTGAAATACGATAATAAACAGAAAAATTAACATTCACAATATTTTGATCACTCGACAGCATCAAACCTTCACTTTGTTGTTTCTGTCCAGGGTGCCCACCAATTGCAATTGTTTTTTCCGTTAAAGGCACTTTCATATAAGTCTCAATTGGCCAAAAATGAAAATGCAAACCATCACCGATAATTCCTTCCTTAGGTACACCGAAACGCAATTCTACTGCTTGCTCATTTTGTTGAACAATATAAAGTGACTGATAAAGCAAAAAACACACAGCAAGAAGAAGGAATAAAACAAAAAATCCGCCTCGACTAAATTGTTTAAACTGATCCTGCCCTTTACGCAAAATATCATCAAGATTAGGACCATTATTTCCACCATTACTGCCACCAGAACCAAAAAAATTCTTAGCGGATGTTTTTTTGTCACCACTGTTCTTGTTTTTATCGCCACTCCACGGGCCACCACCATTTTGATTTGTCCAGGGCATTATCACCTCTTTAACTGACTACTATTCATTTAAATACTAACCCTTCACTTAAAGCTTATAGGGTTCCTCTTATTTCAATTACGCGACGGATAACCCCTTTCCACTTTATATTACAAAAAATTATTTCCGCTCATAAACAACAAAACGTGTCGGATGACTATCTTTATCCCCTTTTGGAATATCTTGTGTTTGCACAATAGTCCACTTTTCTTTATCAAAAATAGGAAAAAAACTATCCCCTTCTATAGAGGCTAAAACTTCTGTAAGGAATATTTTATCAGCAAGACGAAATCCTTGTTGAAAAATTTCCCCCCCACCAATAATAAAAATTTCCTCTACATCATTTTGGGAAGCAACGCCTTTTGCAAGAGAACAAGCCTGCGATAAAGAGTGCGCAACAACAGCCCCTTCAGCACAGAAGGTATAATCTCGTGTAATAACGATATTTGTGCGCCCTGGTAAAGGTCTCCCGATAGAATCCCAAGTTTTTCGCCCCATCATAATGGGCTTCCCCAACGTCAACGCTTTAAAGCGTTGCAAATCTGTCGATAAATGCCAAGGCATTGCACCTTCACGACCGATAACACCATTCTCTGCAACAGCAGCAATTAAACAAATGGAAATCGTCATATTGCTACCGGCGCTTTAATATGGGGATGTGCTTCATAATTAAGCAATTCAAAATCCTCAAATTTAAAAGAAAAAAGATCTGTTACCGCTGGATTTATGCGCATACATGGCAAAGCATTGGGTATACGAGACAATTGATATTGTGCCTGTTCAAAATGATTAGAATAAAGATGAGCATCCCCGAACGTATGAATAAAATCACCTACTTTAAGGCCACTGACTTGCGCGATCATCATCGTTAACAATGCGTAAGACGCAATATTGAATGGAACCCCTAAAAAAATATCCGCTGAACGCTGGTAAAGCTGACAGGACAATTTACCCTCATCAATGTAAAATTGAAAAAGACAATGGCAAGGAGGCAAAGCCATTTCCTCTATTAATGCGGGATTCCAAGCTGATACAATCAAGCGACGAGAATCCGGCTTTTCCTTAATCATCCTTAAAAGATTGTCAATTTGATCAATATGGCGTCCATCAGGAGCAGGCCAAGAACGCCACTGATACCCATAAACAGGACCAAGATTTCCTTGTTTATCAGCCCATTCGTCCCAAATAGATACACCATGCTCTTTCAACCATGCGATATTTGTATCGCCTTTAAGAAACCACAAAAGCTCATAAATAATTGAACGTAAGTGTAGTTTCTTTGTCGTCAACAACGGAAATCCCGCTTGTAAATCAAAACGCATCTGATACCCAAAAATAGATCGCGTCCCAACACCCGTCCGATCTGTCCGATCAATACCCTGATTTAAAACATGAGATAAAAGAGCAAGATATGATTTCATAGGGTTATTATGTCCGATTCTTTTCATTATAGAAAATAAAAACTGTAAAATCCGTACAAACATAATTTAAATCTTTTTCCGAAAACATCTTACACAAGAAATTATCATGATCTGACTAAAATTTTGATGCAAAAGATAAAATACTATAGACAGTTTCTACGAAAATAACATAGAGGGATAATGAACAAAGATGGATGAATGTAAAATGAAGGGATCGACTATGGAAAAACAAGAAACTTTAGCACTACATGATACAAGAAAACGTGTTCTTTCGATCATATCGAGCGCATCAGGTAATCTGGTGGAATGGTATGATTTTTATGTTTATTCTTTTACATCTATTTATTTTGCCTCACAGTTTTTTCCTTCTGATGGGGATGTTGTTACCGAACTTTTAAAATCTTCCATTGTCTTTTTTATCGGCTTTCTTATGCGCCCAATCGGTGGCTGGCTCTTTGGTTTTATTGCTGACCGTTATGGTCGTAAACGCTCGTTACTTATTTCTGTTTTTATGATGTGTGGCGGCTCTTTCCTTATTGCCCTCCTTCCTACCTATGAAACAATTGGAACGACAGCAGCCGTTTTACTTGTTTTACTTCGTATGATCCAAGGACTTTCCGTTGGTGGTGAATATGGCACAACGGCAACTTATATGAGCGAAGTTGCTCTAAAAAAACGTCGTGGTTTCTTTAGCTCCTTCCAATATGCCACGCTTATTGGCGGTCAACTTCTTGCAAGTCTGGTTATGTTTATTCTCGCCCTCTATCTCACAGAAGATCAGTTAAAAGCATGGGGCTGGCGTATTCCTTTTGTGATTGGTGGCTGTGGTGCAATTGTTGCAATTTATCTGCGTCGTTCTCTTCATGAAACAACTACAGAAGAAAGTCGTTCTCAAAAACATACAGGTAGTCTTAAAGAGCTTCTCCGTAATCACGGAAAAGCGTTTCTTTTAGTCATCGGTTTTACAGCTGGTGGATCGCTCATATTTTATACCAGCACAACTTATATGCAAAAATATCTAATCACAACGAGCAAATTTGATAAACATACTGCTAACACAATAATGACGGCTGCACTGTTTGTGTTTATGTTACTCCAACCCATTTTTGGTTCTCTAGCGGACAAAATTGGCACAAAAGCTTCACTGCTTATTTGGAGTACCCTTTCCATCATCTTTATCATTCCAGGGCTTAGAATCATAGGAAGCACCCATGACTCTTGGGTTGCGCTCTTGATCGTCATAGGAATGCTGTGTATTTTGAGTTTTTATACATCCGTCTCTGGTATCGTAAAAGCAGAAATGTTTCCTGCTTCAGTGCGTGCCATGGGCGTTGGACTCTCTTATGCTATTGCCAATGCGCTCTTCGGTGGTTCTGCTGAAGCTGTAGCACTCGAGTTTAAAAAGCATGGATATGAATCATACTTCCATTTTTATATAGCCGGCATGATGATCATCGCCTTCATCGCAATTTTTCTAATGCCCGATGCTCGCAAAAAGGGGTATTTACAAGGAGACGACATCCATTAACTTTTGATGTCAACAAAAAAGCCCAGTAATATGGGCTTTTTTGTATATCCGTTCTACAAAAATTTAAAGCTTATAATTTTTTATTTTTATCCCTTCAAATATTCTAAAGAAGAATTTTTTCTCCCGCATAGACTGTTTATAAAAATAAACAGCCTTGTATTGTTATGAAGAGATACTTCTTTGACCGAATTTAGCTCACTGAAGATAAAAAACGTTTGATTTATTTTAATACTTCCATTTCTCATCAAAATCGAAGCCAAACGATTATCTTTCAAGGAATTTTATTAATATATATTATGTATTGTCTCATGGCTTTTGTGTAATATATTTTTTTATGATCCTCCCCTGCAAAACAAAGCCTCCATGAAAAATAGAAAATACCACTATGTTATGAATTCTCTCATTTTTTTAAGAAACTTTTCTCAAATATACCCAACTCCATTTCACGCTGGCGACCGTAAATAGCATAACGATACCCTCCGTAAAGGGTAAACATTACACAACACATTGATTTATAATAACATATCTAGCGTCATTCAACTTGAATTAAAACCCTGCATAGCGTAAGTTTCTCTCATTTCAAGTTTGTTTTATGTTGAATCAATCAAAACCACTCGCTTGCACATTACAAGTGGGAGAAAAGCCATGCGGATAAAACTGTAAAAGAAAGGGCTAAAAATGCCTCGTATGAACCGTCTCAATGGCTCAAAGGCTGCGCAACATTGTGTATCATCATCTTTACACTTAATAAAAATGCACGCCGCTATCATTATACTATTTGTTGGCGCTATACTATTCCCTAGCCCTTAAATATTACACGCTCTCTTGATACTTAAGATGGTTTATAAAGAGATTTTTACGCACACACCAACCTCACATGTAATAGCTAATAGCATCATTTTACGACACAACATCAAGCAGATAAACCAAAGAGTATCATATTCTCACAAACACTCTCATATACAAATAATTCACAATGAAACAAAAAACAATATTTCCTTAAAAAATCACAAAAGCGCATGATTTACACAATAAACCATAAGCCCAAAACAGCATTGATCACTCTAGAAAAAATCTTACAGTGAAACCACTGAACTTTAAGTGTGCAAAATTATTCTTTTACCATCGTAAGTTTTTCTCCTCTACATTAGCCTCTACAAAAGAATATAGTTATGAAATAAAATTTCATTTAATATATATCAACAGTATAAATTAAGTTATACGTCATAATATAATTAAATTTAATTGCTTTATTTATCGATAATATACAAAATATATTAATATAAATATTTTTTATTCTTTTAAGTTGCAAAGCAAAGCCCTTAAAAAAATAAAAATACAATAAATGATCTTAAGTGTTTTCTTAAGAAATTATCATGATACAATTACGTTTTTATGATACACATCATCAACAACTTTAACGAGCAGAAAAGTTATCAATGTAAAAGGGGAAAACCTCATGAATCACCAAACAACTTTAGATCCACATGATACAAGAAAACGTATTTTTGCTATCATATCCAGTGCATCAGGAAATCTGGTAGAATGGTACGACTTTTATGCTTATTCCTTTGCATCGGTTTATTTTGCATCACAATTTTTTCCAGAAGATGAAGATATTGTTACACAACTGTTAAAAACTGCAGGAATATTTTTTATTGGCTTTCTTATGCGTCCAATTGGAGCATGGCTCTTTGGCTTCATTGCTGACCGCTATGGACGTAAACGCTCCATGCTTATTTCTGTTTTTATGATGTGTGGCGGTTCCTTTCTCATTGCCATACTTCCTACTTACAAAACCTTGGGAATAACAGCAGCTTTTCTTCTCCTTTTAGTCCGTATGTTTCAAGGACTTTCCGTTGGTGGTGAATATGGTACAGCAGCCACTTATATGAGCGAAGTTGCGCCCAAAAATCGCCGTGGACTCTTTGCTTCTTTTCAATATGCAACAACGATCTCAGGTCAACTTCTCGCGAGTTTTATAATATTTATTTTAGCCATTTACCTTAACGAGAATCAGTTAAAAGCGTGGGGATGGCGTATTCCTTTTGTCATTGGTGGCTTTGGAGCAATCGTTTCAATTTATCTGCGTAGCTTGCTTCATGAAACAACAACTCTCAAAAGCCGCTCTGAACAACATGCCGGTAGCCTTAGAGAGCTTTTTCGCAATCATAAAAAAGCGTTCTTTTTGGTTGTTGGCTTTACAGCTGGCGGATCACTCACATTTTATACATATACTACTTATATGCAAAAATATCTGATCACAACCACCGGCTTTGATAAACAAACCGCAACAACGATAATGACTGCCGCCCTCTTTATTTTTGTGTTATTCCAACCCCTTTTAGGTTCCCTCGCCGATAAAATTGGAGCAAGAGCTTCACTCATTATTTGGAGTGTCTTATCCATTATCTGTACCATTCCTGTCCTTAAAATGATTGGAAATGCTCAAAATGCATGGACAGCGCTCTTCATCATCATTGGAATACTCTGTATTATGAGTTTTTATACATCCATCGCCGGTATTATAAAAGCAGAATTGTTCCCTGCTTCAATTCGAGCAATTGGTGTTGGATTTGCTTTTGCCATCGGGAATGCGCTCTTTGGCGGTTCTGCTGAATATGTAGCACTTGGATTAAAAAATATAGGATACGAATCTGTTTTCTTTTTTTATATCGTTGGGATGATGATCATTGCCCTCATCTCTATTCTCCTTATGCCCGATATCGATAAAGGAGGATATCTCGATAAAGACCACCTTCATTAAACTTATTTACTGGATAAAAAAGCCCAAGAAATTGGGCTTTTTGTCATGAATGCTATAAAATCTTAAAAAATAACAAATATAAAATAATTCATTTTCTTTTGTTTACCTTATTCTTTTGTTTACCTTATAGGAAAAACTATTATACTTCTTACACAAGGTGGAGAATCTATAAATCTATATTGCTGAGATTTTTTCAAAAATCTTTAATTATTGAGTAACAAAAAATTACATAACTTTCTCGTACGCTTTAAATATCCAATCGAAAATTTTTAAAACAGCCATTTCAGTATTCTTTTTACCAACATTTCATCCAGCTTAAGTCTTCTTTTTCAATGCCCCCTTCTCCTTACATTCGCTGTGACGCACTTTATCCTACAGCGCAATAACGCCCCCAAAAAGCTCAAACCTATATACAAATAGATTCTCTTAAATAGCTTTCATAAAAAATTACTATGGTACAATTAAATTTTAGTGATACAAATCATAAAACAAACTTAATAATAAAAAATAAATTATAAATCTAAAAGGGGAACAATTCATGAAAAGTGAAACAACTTTAGCATCAAATGATAGGAAAAAACGTATTTTTGCTATTATAGCAAGTGCATCAGGAAATCTCGTAGAATGGTATGATTTTTACGTTTACTCATTTGCGTCGGTTTATTTTGCATCACAATTTTTTCCTTCAGATGGTGATACGATTACGCCCCTGTTGAAAACAGCAGGTGTATTTTTTATTGGCTTTCTTATGCGCCCTATTGGAGCTTGGTTTTTAGGATTTGTCGCCGATCGTTATGGACGTAAACGCTCAATGCTTGTATCCATTTTTATGATGTGTGGTGGCTCTTTTTTCATTGCCATACTTCCCACCTACGAAACTCTTGGCGTAACAGCAGCAATTCTTCTGCTTTTAATTCGGATGATGCAAGGACTTTCCGCAGGTGGCGAATATGGTACAGCAGCAACTTATATGAGTGAAGTTGCCCTAAAAAAACATCGTGGTTTCTTTGCTTCTTTCCAATCTGGCACACTTATCTCGGGTCAACTTCTTGCCAGTTTTATTATATTTATTCTAGCATCTTATCTCTCTGAAGATCAGTTAAAAGCATGGGGATGGCGTATTCCTTTTGTGATTGGTGGATTTGGAGCACTCATTGCGATTTATCTACGTCGTGCACTCCACGAAACAACCACGAAAGAAAGCCGCTCTCACAAACGCTCTGGTAGTCTTAAAGAACTTCTCACCAAACATACAAAAGCCGTTGTCGTAATTGCCTGCTTTGCATCAGGAGGGTCACTCACATTTTACACCTTCACGACTTATATGCAGAAATATCTGATCACAACCACCGGCTTTGATAAACATACCGCCACAACGATTATGACGGCTGTACTATTTATCTTCATCCTCTTCCAACCCATAGCGGGTATCATCGCCGATAAAATTGGAACAAAAACTTTACTCATCATTTGGAGTATACTCTCTATCATCTTTACCTTTCCTGGACTCTGGATAATCGGTAACACCCATAGTATATGGGTCGCTGTATGCGTTATTATTGGCTTGCTCTTCATTATGAGCATGTATACATCCATCTCTGGTGTCGTAAAATCAGCCATGTTTCCCTCTTCCATACGTGCATTAGGCGTTAGCATCTCTCATGCCATCGGTAACGCCTTATTTGGGGGGTCTGCTGAATATGTTGCGCTTGGATTAAAAAAATATGGTCATGAATCACTGTTTTATTTTTACATAACCATCGTGATGATCATGGCTTTCATTGCGCTTCTCTTTGTCCCGAGTATGCGTAAAGGAGGCTACCTCCAAGAGGATGAAAAACATTAACGCCCTCTATAAACGAAAAAGCCCAAGAAATTGGGCTTTTTTATCATTGTCATAAATTTAATATTGTTTAAATTTTATGAAGTGCATTGAGTTGCTTAGCGACTAAATAATAAAAAGTTATACGACTTTTTCGACGCTCTCCAGCCATCATCTCTGCAACTTTTGAAACAGCCATTTTAGCACTCTTCTCATCAGCTTCCAAAACATCTTGAACCCATTTTTCAACACGTTCTAACTCTTTTGGATCTGACGTCGCAACAAGCGCTGCATCCTGCTTTTTCATCACCAAAGCTAAACGATGCTCAAGTCGTTCAACGGCTGCTGCATCAGGGTTTGAATCATATACTTTAATATCTGCTAGATTATTTGTCATTTTGCATCATCTCCTCTCCAAAAATGAGCGGCTATACTTTACAGCCGCCTGATATAGCTTCATAAATAATTAGAGGATTAAAAATATTAACAACCCCCCCCTTTTCCTAAGACTGTTCTTCATCTATATTTAAAGAGCTGGCTTTCCAGCTATGGTAATAAATGGACGGTGAAATAAACCTATTGGACCCGGGGGCGGTACCCGGCGCCTCCACCAAAGTATAAACAACCAAAATTATATTTTGGTGGGGGCGAAATAGGATCGACAAGGGTGTAAAGATCGCTCTTTTACTCGGCATTGTACCACCGTTATCGGGCTAAATGAGTAGTTGCAAATGACAACTATGCGGAAGCACGTCTCGCTGCTTAAGGTAGTGTGAATGTTTCAAATTGACTCTTAAACCGTCGCAGGTTTAAGCGGGGTTGGAAGGCACCTGGCAACAGAAGCCTTCACTTTGTTAAAATGTTATTGATTGATCTTTCAGACATTATCAGACATTATTTTTCGTGTTTTTTCGATTCAATGAGGTACCTTATAGACAAAATACCGCTCGTTTTTAAATGGATTCTCTTACACAATATCAATAATACA
This sequence comes from Bartonella tribocorum CIP 105476, assembly GCF_000196435.1. Lineage (NCBI taxonomy): Bacteria > Pseudomonadati > Pseudomonadota > Alphaproteobacteria > Hyphomicrobiales > Bartonellaceae > Bartonella > Bartonella tribocorum. Next base: position 1,675,814 of record NC_010161.1, read on the forward strand.
TCAATACGACCCATTCTGCTACGTGAAATAAAAGGAATAAACTTCGATGATTACAGATCAAATCCGTTACGATATTCTCGTTCAGGATGCGCTTCGTGGAGTTATCCGTAAAGTTTTATCGGAAGTTGCTAAAGCAGGTCTTCCGGGAAATCATCATTTTTTCATAACTTTTTTTACAAATGCCCCCGGTGTTAAAATCTCTCCTCGGCTAAAGAATCGCTATCCTGAGCAAATGACGATCGTTTTGCAACATCAGTTTAGAGATCTCAGTGTTTCAGAAACAGCTTTTGAAGTAACCCTCTCTTTCAGAGAAATTACTGAAAAACTCGTGATTCCTTTTACTTCCATTCAAGTCTTTTACGACCCAGTAGCAGCATTTGAAGCCGCATTTGATCTTCCCTCAAAACTTCCCTCTGGAGAAAGTGAAGATGCAGAAAATACCCCTTCTACGCCCATCGCTCTATCAAACCAACAAAAACAAGAAAATACACCCACAAAAGAACAAAATCTCAGTACCAAGAAAGAACCATTAAATAACGATACAAAACAAAGTGCTGATGTTGTCTCGTTAGATTCTTTTCGGAAAAAATAAATTTTCTCATGACTAAACCGGTAAATCTTCGCCAATTTCGAAAACAAAAAAAGCGTGCAGAAAAAGCTCTTCATGCTGAGGAAAATCGTTATCGTTTTGGACGAACAAAAACTGAAAAACTTTTCGAGCAACAAAAATCTTTCAAAACGCAAAAATTTCTTGATCAAAATCGTTTACAAAACGACAAATAAAGGAGGGGAAATGAACGAACATAATTCTATCGATTGGTCAAAAGTTACGCCACAAAAAATATCTGTTCGCGTTGATGGACACGCAACAAGTGTCTCTTTAGAACCGCCATTTTTAGATATTCTCAAAGATATAGCCCGCAAAAAAGGACAATCTTTAGCCTTTATTATCACTGATATTGATAGCCAAAGACCACAACAAGTCAATCTTTCGGCCTCGTTACGTGTTTACGCTCTTCAAAGTATTCTGACAAAACGTCTTTAATACTTACTTTTGTTTTAACATCTCTCGTTCAATGAGGACTGTTGTAGCTTTTAAAAGAAAAGTTTTTTAAATCTAGCACTTTAATGAAAAAAAGATTACAAAAAGGTATAATGAATAATTTTTCCGATCACATACCTTTCTTTGAAGAAGATACCCCCCCAGCCCATGATGAGGAAAACTCGGGGTTTTCTTTCCCTGTTCTAAAAGAAAAAAAATCATATAACACAGACTATTTAGGACAACTCAATCCAGAACAGCAACAAGCTGTTATAAATACTGAGGGACCTCTTTTAGTTCTTGCAGGTGCTGGTACTGGAAAAACACGCGTTTTAACAACCCGTATTTCTCACATTCTGCGCTCTGGGCTTGCCTCTCCTCAACAAATACTCGCTGTCACTTTCACCAACAAAGCAGCCCGTGAAATGAAAATACGTATTGGTGAACTCATTGGTGAAGTTGTTGAAGGGATGCCTTGGCTTGGAACTTTTCATTCCACTGGTGCTAAAATTTTACGCCGCCACGCAGAGCTTGTTGATTTAAAAAGAAACTTTACAATTCTCGATAGTGATGATGTTCTTCGACTTTTAAAACAGCTTATTCAAGCTGCAGGCTTAGACGATAAACGTTGGCCCGCACGAAATCTTGCCATGATGATTGATTCTTGGAAAAATCAAGGTTTTTCACCAGTACATATCTCAAAAAGTGAGGCGCATTCTTTTGGTAACGGTATGGGACGCGAACTTTATCGCAGCTATCAAAATCGACTAAAAGATCTTAATGCTTGTGATTTTGGCGATCTTCTGCTTCATTCTATCTCTATCTTCCAACACAATCCAGATATTCTTCGCGAATATCATTCTCAATTTCGCTATATTCTTGTCGATGAATATCAAGATACAAATACAGCACAATATCTTTGGCTTCGCCTTTTGGCACAACATCCTCAAGATCAAAATGTTAATCTTTGTTGTGTTGGCGATGATGATCAATCCATTTATGGATGGCGTGGTGCAAAAGTCGAAAACATATTACGATTTGAAAAAGATTTTCCTTCTGCCAAAATTATTCGTCTAGAACGCAATTATCGCTCAACATCCCATATTCTTAAAGCCGCCTCCCATCTGATTGCGCATAATGAAGAACGGCTGGGAAAAGTTCTTTTTTCTGCTCAAATAAAGAGTGAAGAAGAAAAAGTAAAAATTCATTCAGCATGGGATTCGGCAGAAGAAGCACGAGCAATCGGAGAAGAAATCGAACGCGCCCAACAAAGCGGTCATGCATTAAATCATATGGCTATATTGGTACGCGCCTCATTTCAAATGCGTGAATTTGAAGATCGCTTTGTAACACTTGGACTTAACTATCGCGTCATTGGTGGTCCACGTTTTTATGAGCGAATGGAAATACGTGATGCCATGGCTTATTTACGCGTTGTTGTCCACCCTGCTGATGATTTAGCTTTTGAGCGTATTATTAATACACCTAAACGCGGCATAGGAGACGCAACTCTGCGCATTCTTTATGAGAGTGCGCGCGCACGTGCTGTTTCTCTTTTTTCCGCTGCCGCTGATATCATTGAAACAGATGAGCTCAAACCTAAAGCACGCAGTGCTTTACGAAGCCTTATTGAAAATTTCCGCCGCTGGCAAAATATGCTGCAATGTACACCCCATAGAGAGCTTGCCGAGATCATCCTTGACGATTCTGGTTATACAACCATGTGGTTAGAAGATCGCTCACCAGAAGCGCCCACACGGCTAGAGAACCTTAAAGAAATGATCCGTTCCATAGAACAATTTGAAAATCTTCAAAACTTTTTAGAACATGTTGCACTGGTTATGGAAACGGAAAATAATGAAAACATGGATGCCGTCAACATCATGACACTTCATTCCGCTAAAGGGCTTGAATTTGAAACAGTTTTTCTTCCAGGCTGGGAAGAAGGGCTCTTTCCCCACCAACGCTCATTAGATGAAGGTGGACGCTCAGGACTAGAAGAAGAACGGCGCCTTGCTTATGTGGGGCTTACAAGAGCAAAAAAACATCTACATATATGGTTCGTATCCAACCGTAGAGTTCACGGACTTTGGCAATCTGCTCTTCCCTCCCGTTTTCTAGATGAATTACCAGCAGAACATATAGAAGTCATAGCCATGGAAACATCTTATGGTGGTTATGGGAAATCCTCCTTTCAACATCATGATTTCTTTTATAATGACTATGCAACACCAAGACAAAAGCGTGCACAAAAAAACAAAAATATTGAAGGCAAAATTATCGCTCAATCAGTCTCTGAAGCACCATCAAATTTTGCAATCAATGATCGAATTTTTCACATAAAATTTGGTTATGGGCACATTACAGCGATAGACGACCATAAATTGACAATTATGTTTGAAAAAGCTGGAGAAAAGCGTGTACTGGATAATTTTGTAGACAAAGCTTAACGAAAGAAAAACATGATCAGTTTTTTCAAAAGGTCACTTTATTTTATTCTGAATGTCTATTTCCATTTGCGAACAAAAGCTCCAATGGGTAAATTTTGCATATCAGGCAATGCGTTGTAAATTTTATCAAGCGACCAATCCCACCAAGCCATATCTAAAAGATCTTCTATCACATGCGTGGAAAAACGCATCCGCAAGCGTTTAGCAGGAACCCCAACAACAATCGTATAAGGCATCACATCTTTCGTTATAACAGCATTGGCTCCAATAATTGCCCCATGTCCCACTGTTATCCCAGGCATAATAACCGCTCCGTGCCCAATCCACACATCATGTCCAATGATAACGCGTTTTTCACACCGCCTTTCACGAAAAGAACGATCGAGTGTCCTATAACGAAAATATTCGTTTGGACGATAGGTTATTTTATGCGTTGAAACGCGCTCCATGGGATGCTCCAACGCATTCATCCGTACATGCGATGCAATAGAACAAAAACGCCCAATATCGCTATAAATAGCCTCACTATTCCGTTCTAAATAAGAAAAATCTCCAACGGTTACATCCCGTAAAATCACCCGCTCATTAATTTCCACATAGCGCCCTAATTTACAACCATGCAGCCGTGCTGTCGTATGAATACGGGGATTACTTTCATGAAATCGCAGATCATTCTCAATATTCATAATATTGCCTTCCATCAATTGTTTCATCAAGAAATATGGGAAGACATACCAACCAAACCCATAAAATCAACCGTGAAACAAACATTGCAAAACAAACCAGCCAATGCTAGAATTTTTTGGCACTTTTAAGAGAGAAAAGCGATGAAAAATGTAATCCGCATCTTCAGCCTAACAGTTATATTTCTTGGGGGGGTTTTTATTTATGATATATTTGTAAATAAGCCTTTAGGTGATAACTTTACTCTCACTGATTCAAATGGAAAAACGATTACCGAAGCTGATGTCCGCAGTAAACCTTCAATTATTTTCTTCGGTTTTACAATGTGCCCTGAAATCTGTCCTACGACATTGATGAATCTTGATCGATGGCTTACAGCCCTTGGACCTAAAGCGGATAAATTAGGAAAATGGTTTGTGACTGTTGATCCTGAACGTGACACCCCTGAAGTACTTCATGAATATCTCAGTAATTTTACCAATGAAATTGTTGGCATTAGTGGAGATCCTGAAAAAGTTCATAAAATGGTCAATTCTTTCAACATCGTTGCTGAAAAAGTGCCTGGGACAGATGGAAACTATACTTACGATCATACGGCAGCAATTTTTTTACTCAAAAAAGGCGGAAAGTTAGCAGGTGTTATCCGTTATGAACCCAAAGAAGACGACAATGAATTAAAAGACGAAATCACCATTGAACGACTCAAAAAACTTGTCTCAAACTAAATAAAAAGCCGATTATAAAGAAAGAACAAGATGTCACAGCAAATTCGTCTGTATTATACTGCTCCTAAAAGTGAAGCAGAACGATTTTATACGCTTATAGAAATAGCTTTTGAGGAAGAAGGATATCCTCTGGCTCTTGTAGAGATAGACGAAAAAAATGCTGTATATGAGCTTTCTCTGTATATCGATCAAGATAATCAAGAGCGTATTTCGAAGCATTTTGCAAAAATCCTTTCTATAGATCCCCATGAAATTAACCATGAAGTTTTACCTAATATTGATTGGGTACAAAAAAGTCTAGAAGGACTACAACCTGTACATGCTGGTCCTTTTTTCCTTCATGGAAGCCATAACCGTAATGACATCCCACAAGGTGTTTTTCCTATTGAAATTGATGCGAATCAAGCTTTTGGCACTGGACATCATGGAACAACAGCAGGTTGTTTGGAAATGATTGCCAAAGTCATAAAACACGAAAATCCACAAAATGCCCTTGATCTTGGAACAGGCAGTGGAGTCTTAGCCATTGCCATAGCAAAGCTCAAACCTATTGCTATACTTGCAACTGATATTGATCCAATCGCTATCAAAGTTGCACAACACAATATGGCACTCAATGGCGTAGAAAAATATATTACAGCAATTACAGCAACAGGTTTTACCCATAATGAAATTACATCACGTGCGCCCTTTGATCTCATCATTGCCAATATCCTTGCCAATCCGCTTATTGAACTTGCACCAGAAATGGTTCAAGTACTTCAAAAAGGTGGATCACTTATACTCTCTGGAATTCTTGAAGAACAACATGATCTTGTCTTGGAAGCTTATGTAAAACAGGGACTTAAATATCTTGAAACATACCACCGTCAAGGATGGGTTACAATACATCTTAAATAAATGAAAAGGACGTTGTTATGTATCAATCTTTTGAAGCAATAACAAACCCCACCCATGCCCTCGGACGTATTTCCTCTCTTCGTAAAGAACTCGATCGGCTTGGACTCGATGGTTTTCTTGTTCCACGAAGCGATGAACATCAAGGAGAATATGTCCCCCCCCATGCTCAACGCCTTAGCTGGCTTACTGGTTTTACCGGATCAGCAGGAATCGCTCTTATTTTAAAAAATAAAGCTATTATCTTTACAGATGGACGCTATAAACTCCAAGTTCGCCAACAAACTGATCCTCATATTTTTGAATATGAAGATCTCGTAACGTGTACTCCCTCACAATGGCTTGAAAAAAATGGAAAACAACTTTCTATTGGTTTTGATCCATGGCTCCACACGATCGCCGCTACAGATGCATTGAGAAAATCCTTAGAGATAAAAACAGGTGGAAAGCTTATAGCAGTCCAACAAAATCCCATTGACCTTATTTGGCATGATCAACCACCATCACCACAATCTGCCTTATCAATTCATCCTCTTCAATATGCGGGATGGGATAGCGATGAAAAGCTATCTTTAATTCGCAAAAACATACAACAAGCCCGTGCAGATGCTTTTATTTTTACAGATCCCTCCTCTATTGCATGGATATTCAATATACGTGGCAATGATGTTTCCAATACACCTTTTTCTCTTTGTTTTGCCCTGATACCCGTAGAAGAAATACCAGCCTTATTCATTGATAGCAAAAAGCTTGGTATAGAAGAAAAACAATATCTGGAACGTTATGCAAAATTATATGAACCAGAACAGTTTATTGTAAAGATCAAAGATTATAATCAAAAAGGCATGATTTTTGCCTTAGATCCACAGTTAACATGCGAAAAGTTACGCACTGTAATTGAAGAGGATGTAAAATCTTTCATTACACTGACCGACCCTGCTGCTCTACCCCGTGCCATTAAAAATAACACAGAACTAGAAGGGGCGCGGAGAGCACATCTATGCGATGGTATCGCTCTTACCCGTTTTTTTGCTTGGTTAGACAAACAAACATCAGGCACAATAAGTGAAATTTCTGCTGCTCAGAAATTAGAAGAATTTCGTATAAATACAGCAAAAGATATGGGAAAAAAACTTGAAGATCTCTCTTTTGATACAATATCAGCAGCAGGTGCAAATGGAGCGATCATCCATTACCGTGTAACGAATGAAACCAATAAACAACTCAAGTCTGGTGAACTTTACCTTGTGGATTCAGGTGGACAATACCGTGATGGTACCACAGATGTCACACGCACGGTAGCAATTGGGAATATTGGAGAAGAAGAAAAACGCTGTTTTACTCTGGTCCTAAAAGGCATGATTACTCTTTCAACCGCTTGCTTTCCAAAAGGAACACGCGGACAAGATATTGATGTTCTAGCACGCATTGCCCTATGGAAAGCCGGTTTTGATTATGCTCATGGCACGGGTCATGGCGTTGGGTCTTATCTTTCTGTTCATGAAGGACCACAAAATATTTCATGCAGAGGGAGCCAAGAATTGATCCCTGGAATGATTGTTTCTAATGAACCTGGATATTATCGCGAAGGTGCTTTTGGTATTCGTATTGAAAATTTACTCATTGTGAAACCAGCACAAAAAATTACTGGTGGAGAGAGAGAAATGCTCTCATTTGAAACACTCACCCATTGCCCTATTGATCGACGGTTAATCCTTCCAGAACTTTTGACACAAGAAGAACGACAATGGCTGAATGACTACCATGCGCATGTTTATCAAGTTAATGCACCTTTCTTGAACGAAGAAGACAAAAAGTGGATAAAAGAAGCAACAATACCCATTTAAATTAAGCAACCTATAAACTTTTACCCTTTCTACAAAAGACAGTATCTTTTCTTTTTTAGAGAAAAATATGTATTTGTGTCAGGAAATACAAAAAATATTTTCACAAGATGCTTCAAATTTTTTGCTGGTATGAAAAACGCGAACCAAGATAAAATAGAGCAGAATGCGCTTACACGTAGCCACGCTTATCTTGACGACTAATTGGCTTATTACGGTATTTTTATTCTCAATTTTTACCTTTTGAGTTTAAACTCAAAGTTTCTGCATATTGCCTTGCAAGAATGATCTATATCTTTTTTAAATTTTTGAACCATTTCCAATAATAGTGAACCCTTAATAACACGTATTGATATAATTAAATAGAATCAACTATGAAAAAGGAGTTAAGTTATTAAAATTTAAAGGAAGTAGAATGATTATGACATAAGAATTTTAAGTTTTTTTTTATTTCAATAGTTAACACCACAATATTATTTTCTAAATATTACTGTTGAAAAACAATTCATACACAATTCAACAATATAGATCGTTTTCAACTGCGCAGTGTGAAAGCAGTATATATGGGAATGTGTATTTGTACCAAAATATGTTATTTAGCTAAAAAATAACAAAAATAATAGAAGGTACGAAAAACTACATAACACAAAAACAGTCATATAAACAAAAAATATTTAGGTTTACTACAAAATTTCACAAATACTCTGAAAAAGACACAATGAAATATATATCTTACGGCTTATCATGGCAACAAACTCTAAGCACATATCTTAATAATCTATATCCTTATACAGCATTTTAGCAGTAAAGTGATTATTCTAATGCGTGTAATTTTATTTTGTTCTGTAATATTATTATTTGGATACTATATTGGGACTTCTGTATTGAAGGAAATTATTACATCTAAGCGAGTTCCTCTTGCTGTATTTTCTGAAAGTCCAGTCATTACTCCAAATCAGTACAATACATTATACGAAGAGTACGTAAAGACACAATATCCTTATAATATATACGAAAAGCGCCTAGAAATTGCAAAAAAATATCTGGATAATAAGAGTTATGGTGTATATCATGTTCTAACTCCTGGTATGATAGTGCTAATTCCTGAAAATACAAATCTTATCCATACAAAAGTTGTTTGGTGTGCATGCCTTGTGGATTTATTACAGGGAAAGTATAATAAGAAATTTCCAGCGTTATCCCTACCCACCTACATACATAAGCTACGCTCTCAATATAATTGGAAAGAAAGCGATTTCGTTTGGGCAAAAATTTGGTCATGAACTCAACAGATCCAATGTTAAAGTACGCTCAAATGCTGTTTGATTATGAAATTTTATCATACCAAATACTAGCTTTAATAAATGAGATTTCCCGTGCTGAGAAATTTGAAAGAGATAAAGGTAATCAAGAAAAAAATTATGATGCTAGACGCATTAGGGAATACCCGAAATTTTGTAATGAAATTGGGCAAGTGTACCATATAATGATGCCTGACAAATATAGATAAAATCATGATACATATCCGAAACACGACCGCTATTTGTTATATATAATGATCAATAGTCTTTATATGGACTAAACACACCAATAATGAACAGCTAAACGATTAATCTCTTATTTTCTTTATGTGGAAGCTTTCGTTGCCCTGAAGAACAATGTTTTACAACACTAAAAAGAGTGATAGGATTCCTTAAGAGCTATATATTAACTTTTACTGTCAGGAAATTACACTCGATAAAGCACGATAAATGCCCGTGAATTATTGTTCGTGAAGGGGATTTATCCTTAAATATTATGCCCCTTAATCAACCGCATCCAAGCCTCTTCATCGATAACCTGAACACCAAATTCTTGTGCTTTAGTCAATTTTGATCCCGCACCAGGCCCTGCAACAAGAAGATCTGTTTTTTTAGAAAGTGAACCTGAAGTCTTTGCCCCTAATCGCTCTGCCAATGCTTTTGCCTCATCACGTGACATATGTGCTAAAGTTCCTGTAAAAACAATAATCTTCTCCGCTATTGGTGAAGAAGCTGTCATGATAGGTACTTCATCGAGAGGGGTTATTTCTTCAAGCAAAACAGCTAAAACTTCACGATTATGCGCTTCTTGATAAAAATCAACAATTGCGCTCCCTACCTGTGGTCCAATTCCTTCAATATTGGTAAGCTCCATCCAAGCTTCATTGCCTTCTTTATTATCCTGTTTACATGGCATAAGTGCTTCCATCGCCGCCGTTTCAAAGGCTGTATAAGTTTGATAAGCCCGTGCAAGGCGACGTGCATTCACCTCTCCAACATGACGAATTCCCAATGCAAACAAAAAACGGCTTAAAGGAATTTCGCGGCGTGCATTAATGGCATCATACAATTTCCGAACTGAAACAGTCCCAAACCCTTCTATATTTTCCAAACGTATCAGAGACTTTTCTTGGCGCCGTTCTAAAGTAAAAATATCAGCTGGTGTATGAATACAAAGCGCCTCATCTTGAGCATGGAAAAAAAACTCTACCTGTTTTTTCCCAAGCCCTTCAATATCAAAAGCATTGCGAGCAACAAAATGACGAATACGCTCAATCGCCTGTGCAGGACAAATAAGCCCCCCCGTACAACGACGCACTGCTTCTCCCACTTCACGAACAGCATGACTCCCACAAGCAGGACAGAGATCAGGAAAAACAAAAGCAGAAGAGTCTTTTTGGCGTTTTTCCAAAACAATATCAACAACTTGAGGAATGACATCACCAGCACGTTGTATAATCACCGTATCGCCTATACGAATATCGCGCCCTTCACGAATGGGCTCCCCTTTATGACCAATTCCTTTAATATAATCCTCATTATGCAAACTGGCATTGGTCACCACCACCCCACCAATAGTAATAGGCGTAAGACGTGCAACAGGCGTCAAAGCTCCCGTACGACCGACTTGAATGTCAATGTCTTCCAAAAGCGCCATCGCTTTTTCTGCTGGAAATTTGTGCGCTATCGCCCAACGTGGTGAACGAGAAACAAATCCCAAACGCTTTTGGAGCATCAAATCATTAACCTTATAAACAATACCATCAATATCATAGTTTAAAGAATAACGGCGCTCTTCGATATCACGATAATAGGAAATAATATCTTCGACTGTCTTAAAGACTTTTGTTAATGGATTGATAACAAAGCCATACTCTTTTAGCTTTGTCATCATCTCCATTTGACTTTCTGCAAATATTTCACTCACTTCACCACAAGCATAAGCAAAAAATTGAAGCTTTCTGCTGGCGGTTATCCGTGAATCAAGCTGACGGAGCGAACCAGCCGCTGCATTTCGAGGATTAGCAAAAGTTAACTTTCCCTTCTCTTGTTGGCTTATATTAAGAGCTTGGAAATCTTCCCGTCCCATATAAACTTCACCACGCACCTCAATGACATCAGGAAAATCACCTTGCAAAACTTGTGGAATATCAGCAATTGTTCGAGCATTTGCCGTCACATTTTCACCAACAGTTCCATCCCCACGCGTTGCCGCACGCACAAGTCGCCCCTTTTCGTAGCGTAAAGACAAAGATAAACCATCAATTTTGGGCTCCGCCGTTATTTCCAACACTTGTGTTTCTGGAAGCCGTAAAAAACGACGAATACGCTCAACAAATTCGTACACATCTTCAGCACTAAAGGCATTATCAAGTGAAAGCATCGGTTGTGCATGAACAGATTTTTCAAACTTTTCAGAAATTGCTGCCCCAATTTTATGTGAAGGAGAATCGACACGAATAAGCTCTGGAAAGAGAGCTTCAATTTCTGCATTACGGCGGCGTAAAGCATCATATTCTGCATCAGAAATTTCAGGCTGATCATCACGATTATAAAGCACATCATGACGTGCAATCTCTTTTGCCAACCATTCTAATTCACGTTCTGCTTCAACAACCGTGAGGTTTTTAATTCCGTCCTTGTTCATAAAATCTATTCCAAATGCTGGGCTATAGCCATAAAAATCCCAACTCTTTCATCATGAAGTAAATTCAAATGAATACATGCTCATCAGTAAAATAATCGATAAGCGATATTTTATCATTGAATCACTTAAACCCTCATGCCAAAAGCTTTTGAGCAGCAGCCCGCGCTTCATCAGTAATCTGTTCTCCTGCCAACATACGGGCAATTTCTTCTGCACGCTCCTGCTTTTCCATTTTATGGATAGCCGTAGCAAAGCGCCCTTTATCATGACTCTCAATCTTTGAAATAAGAAAATGACTATGCGCCTTTGACGCGACTTGTGGTGCATGGGTAATAGCAAAAACCTGAATCTTTTCCGACAAACGTTGCAACCGTTGCCCAATAGCCGCTGCAACAGCGCCCCCAGCGCCTGTATCAATTTCATCAAAAATCAGTGTAGGAGCAGATCCACGATCAGATAACACAACCTTTAATGCGAGTAAAAAACGAGACAACTCACCGCCAGAAGCCACACTCAGCATAGGACCAGCACATGTTCCAGGATTTGTTCGAACCCAATATTCAATACGATCACACCCCTCCGCACTTCGCCTTTCAACATCAGTCTGCATTTCAACAATAAATTCTGCCTTTTCTAATTTCAACGCCGGCAACTCAGCCATAACACTTTCAGATAAATGCTTTGCTGTTTCCCGACGCTTTATTGTTAAGACTTCTGCCAATGTATCATAATTTTTTTTTGCCTGCTCTGCCTCATCTTCAAAACGTGTTAACGTGTTCTGAGCCTCTTCAAAATCCGTAAGTTCAGCATCCATTTTATCGCGCAACTGGACCAATTCATCGGCAGAGACCTGATATTTACGAGCAAAACCGCGAAGCGTAAAAAGGCGTTCTTCTATCCGTTCCAATTCATCAGGTTCAAAATCCAATGCCCGCATTGCCGCCTCAATTCCCTCCTGTGCTGTTGCAAGTGCACACAATGCCTCATCAATAGATTTCACCACTGGTGCAATGAGCTCCTCTGCCTCAGGAATTTTCCGCTCTAAGCGCCTTACCAAATTAGAAAGCATTGGAATGGGCGATTTTTGACCACTTAAAAGATCATCCGCTTCTTTAATATCCGTCGCTATTTTTTCTAATTTTAGCATATCTGCGCGACGAAGAGAGAGAGCCTCCTCTTCACCAACTTGAAAATCAAGCTTTTCAAGTTCTTCCACACACGCACGCAGATAATCCATCTCGCGCGTTGCATTTTCCACTTTAAGACGCTGTTTTTGCAAACGCTCTTCACATTCATGCCATACCCGATAACACTGGCGCAAATTTTCGACTTCATCTTCAAGCCCACCAAAAGCATCTAGTAATTGGCGATGTATAGCAACATCAACAAGCGCACGATCATCATGCTGTCCATGGATTTCAACCAGAAGACGGCCAACACTCCGCATTAAGGAAACACTTGCCACCTGATCATTGATAAAAACACGACTACGACCATCACTCGATTGCACACGCCGTAAAATAATATCGCCCTCATCATCAAAACCATTCTCACGAATAAGCTGACGTGCAGGATGTGAAATAGGGACATCAAAAACAGCCGTAACCTGCCCCCGGTCAGTACCATGACGCACAAGCGAAGCATCCCCCCGTCCTCCAAGAGCAAGAGACAAAGCATCAAGGAGAATAGATTTTCCCGCCCCTGTTTCTCCAGTTAAAACCGTCAACCCCGCCGTAAAATGAATATCGAGCGTTTCGATCAAAACAATATTATGAATCGAAAGCTGTATCAGCATAGAGAATCAACGTGCCCTCTTCTTATCACCACCTAAAGCATGTGAGATCCAAGAAGTTTTGTGCTCCTGTGGTACTATTTTATTCTTCTGCAAGAGATTATAAGAAAATTTATACCACTCACTTTGGGGATAATTACGTCCTAAAATAGCGGCTGCCGTCTGTGCTTCCGCCGTTAAACCAAGAGCAAGATTAACTTCTGTTAAACGGAAAAGCGCCTCTTCAATTTGATTTGTATCGGAATACTCTTCAACGACAGTACGAAACCGTCTACTTGCAGCAAGATAGCGCCGCCCCTCTTCATAATAACGGCCAATCTGCATTTCTTTACCAGCCAGCTGTTCACGCCCGAAACGTATTTTATCCTTAGCATCCTTGACATATTCAGAATTCGGATAACGCTCTATAAGGAGCTGCATCGCAGCAATAGCACGTTTCGTATCACGTTGATCACGCGTAACATCAGGAATCCGACGGAAAGAAGAAAGACCAATAATATAGTACGCATAAGCCGAGTCAGTAGACCCTGGATAAAGCGTAATATAGCGTTGAGCCATACTAATTGAATCATCATACTTTCCAAGCCGATAATTTGTAAAAGCACCCATGACTAAAGATTTACGTCCCCAGTCTGTATAAGCGTACTGTTTTTCAATCTTCAAAAATTTTTTCGCTGCATCTGCAAGACGCCCACTCTCAAGGCTGGCAAGCCCCTGATTATAGAGAACATCTGGTGGATCTATTTTCAAAACATAAGCAGATGGATCAAGGGTATTTTTCTCTTTAAAGAGACATCCTGCTAACATACAAGTACTTCCCAAAAGCATCACCCCCAATATTTTGCGTACAATATTAGATTTTCTATATGCCATATTTCTAATGTACACATGAGATTTTTTCATAATTTTTCCGGCCTCCAGAGAATATCACCTTGTAGCAAAAATAATTTGTTAAAAGTTTTTATACCATATCACTTTAAAATGCACATAACCAATTTAGCAGTTTAGGTCAATCATCCCCTTAAAAATCAAATAAACGATAAAAAAGTCTTGTCAATTTTCTTTTATTCTTTCTCTAAAGAGTTTTTTTCATAATATGATTCGTCTGCCAAAACCGCTCTCACCAATTGTGCATTAATTCTATGCCCACTACAATAAGAACGAAATAATCCAATAAAAGGGCCTCCGAGCAAAGCAGTATCACCAATCGCATCAAGCATCTTGTGCCGAACAAACTCATTTTCCCAATAAGGACCATCGGGATTTAAAATTTTGTCATTAAGACCAATAACAAGAGAATTTTCCAAAGAAGCACCTCTCGCCTTTCCAGAAAGTCGTAATTTTTCCACGTCTTTTATAAAACCAAAAGTGCGCGCACGTGACAAATCATCTCGAAATCCTCGTGTAGTAAAATCAAAACTGAAATGTTGCTTACCAATAGCAGCAGAAGGAAAAGAGATCGTTACATCAAAACGACGCCCATCAAATGGCAAAAACTCTGCAAAACCATGCGCTCCTTCAACCCGCAACGGCTTTTTTATAATGAAATAGGAACGCAATGCATTCTGCTGGACAAAGCCAGCATCTTCAAAAGCTTGGCAATATTGCCATGCTGAACCATCCAAAATAGGGATCTCATTATGCGACACTTCAATAACAAGATTGTCCAAATTATAAGCCGCAATAGCTGCCATCAAATGTTCAATTGTTTCAACCCTTAGCTCTCCATCTCCAAGCATGGTTGATAACTCGGTTTCTCCCGTTTGCGATACATGGGCCTGAAATATTTTCTCTGTTCCATCTAATCCACAACGCTTAAAAATAATACCACACCCAACATCAGCGGGACAAACCTTTACCACTGACAAACAGCCACTGTGAACGCCAATCCCCTTAAATGTCACTGCTTTTTTAAGAGTAGACTGATATTTTGGTAGCAAGTTCATCATATTATTTTATTATATTTTTTACGCCTTTTAACAAAGTTTATAAAACTATTATAAAAAATAGTCATAGTAAATAATAAAGAACCCGCTTATAATTAAGCGGGTTTGAAAAAGTAAAGTATTTTATCCAAAAAACAGTATATTTTATTGTATAATTTCTAATTTAGCATCAAAGATGATCATAATATTTCTTACTGCCTCATTTTTTATCAATTAATTTACCTGACGACGTAAAAATGCTGGTATTTCTAACTGATCTTCTTCACTGATAAAAGTACGCTGATCTTGTGGCACCTGAGGATGCAACTCACCAGAACGGCGTGGAACATAAACAGAAGCATCTTGAGAAAGCGCCTGAGAATTTTTATTGTAAACATGAGACTCTTGCTGCTGTGACGATCTCACAGCAGGTTCCAACCTTGCTTCTGGCTCTGCTTCCTCACGATGTGTCAAGCTCTGTTTCAAACGCTGCCAAAGATTACGAGGACTTTGATCAGTCACAGATGTTCTTTGACTTTGTCCATGAGCAACAGGAGGAAAATCCTTCAACTCAGGCATACGCATTGGTGCGCGCGTTTGCATCTGTTGCATTTGTTTTGGTTGCACTGGCTTTTCTTTTTGCTTCACGATCCCGGTCATCTCATCAAGAACATGCGCTGTTGCCTCCATGCTCACAGGAGCCGTCATAGCTTGTTGAGAACCTCGATTTACTTGCATACGTGGACCATTTGATATCTGATCCTGCACAGCATTTGAACCATAGGCAACAGTTTTTGTCGCACTGCGTGTCATCATTGCTTCTGCAGGTTGTGCAAAAATTTGACTTTTGGGACGAAACTGTTCTCCTGTTGGCTTCTCCTTTTCTATTTCAAGTGATTCAATAACTTCTACCATTGATTCAGAACGCAAGGGTGATGATTGAACATGAAAAGAACCGTGTGGCGTTCCAGGATCGTTCTTGCGTATTGAAGAGGTTGATCTTTGAAGCTGAGGCTGAGAAGACTGAATCACATCACTAACCTCACGATCAATACCGGTAGCAACCACGGATACACGAATAACCCCTTCCAATGACTCATCATCAATGGCCCCAAAGATCACATTCGCATCAGCATCCACTTCTTCACGAATACGATTAGCAGCTTCATCCACCTCGAAGAGAGTCATATCACGCCCCCCCGTAATAGAAATCAATAAACCACGTGCTCCACGCATAGAGGTATCATCCAACAATGGGTTGGCAATAGCAGCTTCAGCAGCAGCCAAAGCACGCCCTTCACCAGATGCTTCCCCCGTTCCCATCATAGCTCGGCCCATTTCATGCATAACAGAACGAACATCAGCAAAATCGAGGTTAATCAAGCCTTCTTTAATCATCAAATCTGTAATGGAAGCAACCCCAGAATAAAGCACTTGATCAGCCATAGCAAAAGCATCAGCAAATGTTGTCTTATCATTTGCAATACGGAAAAGATTTTGATTGGGAATAACAATCAATGTATCGACAGACTTTTGTAATTCTTCAATACCAGCCTCTGCCGTTTTCATACGACGAGCCCCTTCAAACTGAAAGGGCTTTGTCACAACACCAACAGTCAAAATACCTTTTTCACGCGCTGCGCGAGCAACAACGGGAGCAGCCCCTGTTCCAGTACCTCCCCCCATACCAGCAGTAATAAAAACCATATGAGAGTCTGCAAGATGATCGATAATTTCATCAATACATTCTTCTGCCGCCGCTTGTCCAACTTCTGGTAAAGCCCCAGCACCCAAACCTTCTGTCACAGCAGCACCAAGCTGGATAACACGTTCAGCTTTTGACATAGCCAAAGCCTGTGCATCCGTATTTGCAACAACAAAGTCAACTCCCTGAAGACCAGCATTAATCATATTATTCACGGCATTCCCGCCACCACCTCCAACACCAAAAACGGTAATGCGTGGCTTCAATTCCGCGATATCTGGCCGATGCAGATTAATCGTCATTTTCTTTTCCTTCTCATAAGACACCGCAAGCCAAAGCGATGAAATTTATCCAACTAGACTTAACTAAAAACTCTCACGCAACCACTGACCAACACGCTGAAAATACCCACGCGTGCCCATCGATAAATGATTTCCTGCCACCTGCATTGTTTTTTCTTCAAAACCCACCAATTGTGGATAAATTAACAACCCAACAGCAGATGTAAACGCCGCCCCTTTTGCAAGAGAAGGAAGCCTCGAAATACCTAAAGGCCGCCCGATACGAACATTTCTTCCTAATATAGTACGTGCCATTTCTGGCAATCCTGTTAACTGGCTTGCTCCCCCAGTCAAAATAACACGCTTGCCAATGATGTGACCAAAACCAGAACGATTTAAACAATCACGGACCATTTCTAAAATTTCTTCAATACGTGCACGAATGATGCGCCCAAGAATCGCGCGAGGATATTGAGTTTCACGTTGTTCACCCCCAATTTCCGCTACATTAATCATTTGCCGCTCATCAGCACTTGTTAAAAACGCTGAACCATAAACAACTTTTAAGCGTTCCGCCTCTGCTAAAGACATAGAGAATCCACGCGCAACATCAAGAGTGACATGATGTCCCCCAACAGCAAGAGCATCCGCATGGACAAATTTTCCCTCAAAAAACACTGAAAATGTTGTCGTTCCACCACCAAAATCAATACATGCTGCCCCCAAATGCGCCTCATCATTCATCAAAACAGCAAGGCCACTTGCAAAGGGAGTAGCAACCATTGCTTCAACACTCAAATGTGCACGATTAATACAAGTTTCTAAATTACGCAAAGAGGCTGTTTCCGCTGTTACCACATGCACATCGACACCAAATGTTTCCCCTGCCATTCCGACAGGATCAGAAATTCCTTTATCCCCATCCAAGACATAAGAGACTGGAACTGAGTGCATAACATGACGTTCAACATCAAAAGCTTTACGCGAAACATCTGCAAATGCCATACGCACGTCACGCTTAGTCACTTCACGACCACCCAAACGTACCATGCCATTAATAAGAGCACTTTGTAATCGACTTGAAGAAAAGTTGACAATTACTGAATCCACCACCAAACCAGCCATTTTTTCTGCCGCATCAACAGCCAAGCGTATTGATTGTTCTGCTGCAAACATATCTACCACTACACCAGATTTAATACCGCGTGAACGTTGTACGCCAAAACCTAGGATTTCCATAGAATGTGTACGACCATGTAAATAGTGCGTATGCTTTAAAGGACGCAAACAAGCAATAAGACAAACAATCTTACTTGAGCCGACATCAAGCACAGTTAAAAAACGTGTCTTGCGTCCCCCCACATGATGTGATCTGAGCAACATTATGGGTTTCCTGCCTTTCGTGCCTTTAAAATACGTTCTTCTTCTGCAACACCAGCATCATAACGCTCTAACGTTTCATCGGATAAAGAAACAGTAATTCGATCAGCAAGACGTAAATCAACACTGAGAATATCGCGCGATAAAAGATCTTGCATTGTACCAGACGAAACAAGAGAGGAAAGCCTTTCAAGAGCACCATTTTCAGGCAACATAACACGCATTCCATTATCCAAAACCAGATCCCAACGCCGATCACCCACCCGCACAAAAGCACGAACACGATCATACACTGGCCGATAGAATGACAGTGCTTGAATAAATCCTTTAGCTGCATTTTGCGCACCCTGCCCAACCACAAGAGGCAAATCCCGAACGTTTTCTCCTTTAAAGGGCACAATGACACGCCCTGTATTATCAACAATATCCATTGTGCTATCATGTTGCCAAATAGCATAAGGTTCACGCTCCACGATGGAAATGCGCATTCTATTGGGATAAATCTTCTGAACATTTGCCGATTGAACCCAAGCCTGTTTTTCCAAAATAGAACGTGCTCTTTCAACATCAAAAGTGAATATAGAGGGCGCAACATCAAGTTCTAAAATTTTCAAAATATCCTGCTTTGCTAAGCGCTTATTACCGCTTATATCGACATCAACGACCACAAAACCACTATCCGATATGATCGTGTTCACGATCACAGCCATCTGACCGCTTGATGAAAGTCCATAAAAAGCTGTAACAAAGAAAAACCATACAACAGAAAAAGTGCCGAAATGACGTGGAATATGAATATTGACCAAAACAAACTCAAACATAAACCGAAGAAAACGACGATAAAGACGTGGTAAAGCCGGCACTGAAAGCACCTCCATCGGAACATTTGTTTTATTAACATTCAACGCATACATGATGCGTCCTCCACCATCCATTGAACAATATCGCCGTAAGTACGGCCACTCGCTTTTGCAATATCAGGAAGAAGAGACGTCGATGTCATACCGGGTTGCGTATTAATTTCAAGCCAAACCAATTCTCCTGTTTTCTCATCAAAACGAAAATCAGAACGACTAACACCTCGACACCCTATCGCCTGATGGGCTGCTAAAGACATTCTTTGCACACTTTGGTAAATATTTAGTGAAAGTTTTGCAGGACAAATGTGAAGAGAACCACCTGTTTTATATTTTGAGTCATAATCGTAAAATGCAAAGTGTTGATCGGGAAGAATTTCGCACACGTCCAACACTTCATTCCCTAAAACAGCACAAGTCAATTCACGACCAGGAATATATTTTTCAACCATCACCTCATCTGCATATCCCCACTCAGATCCCCCGATATTATGCGGTGGTACAGCCTCATTTTCCTGAACAATAACAACACCAAAACTTGATCCTTCACACACAGGTTTAATCACATAAGGAGGCTCCATGGGATGCGTTTTCCCAATAGAAAAGCGGTTCATAATACGAGAAGGAGCAACACAAACCCCAGCATTTGCAGCAATAATTTTCGCACGCCCCTT
This sequence comes from Bartonella tribocorum CIP 105476, assembly GCF_000196435.1. Lineage (NCBI taxonomy): Bacteria > Pseudomonadati > Pseudomonadota > Alphaproteobacteria > Hyphomicrobiales > Bartonellaceae > Bartonella > Bartonella tribocorum. Next base: position 1,696,018 of record NC_010161.1, read on the forward strand.
ATCCATGGCCAAAGCGGATGCCATCACACCAGAATGGGTATAAGGAATTTTTAAATATTCAAGAATCCCCTGAATCCGACCATCCTCACCAAATGGACCATGCAATGCATTGAAGGCAATATCGGGCTGCAACTGTTCAAGAACAGAAGCAATATGAGCGCCAACGTCCACACGGCTCACGCGATACCCCTGCTCCTCAAGAACATCAGCACAAGCCGCCCCTGAAGATAAACTGATAGACCGTTCAGAAGAAAAACCTCCCATTAACACAGCTATATGTTTATCTTTCATAATAAAATCACCCTCTTTTGCATACTATATCTAGTCTATATAGAAGACATCAGTACCACATACACGAAAAGCAAAGTTTATTCTTGCGAATCAATAACCTAGCATTTTGCATAATGAATCAGACTCAAAAGCCTGATGCAAGAGATTCTTTGTTAATTTATTGATTCTTAATGGTATTTTTTTATTATCTCTTTGAAATGACTCAATTTTTTATTGATACTTTTTTAGTGAACAAAAAATCAATGAAATGGATCAAAAGAAGCGACACTTCGACCTTGTTCAAATTGACCGATACGCTCTATTTCCCATTGTAAAAGATGAGCTGAATGCGCAAAAACACGCGCCCGCACTGTTTCTCCCAAAGCTTCAAGATCATATCCTGTTGCTTGCCCTGTATTAATCATAAAATTACAGTGCATTTCACTCATTTGAGCGCCACCAATCTGTAAACCACGACACCCTGCTTCATCAATCACGCGCCACGCGGATGTATCTTTAGGATTTTTGAAAGTTGATCCCCCTGTCTTTTCGCGAATAGGTTGCACTGTTTCTCTGTGGAGAGCAACTTCATCCATAGCAGCACGAATGGCATCTTTATTACCGGGTTCTCCTTCCAATAAAGCTGCCGTAAAAATAAAATCTTCAGGAATATCACAATGGCGATAGGAATAATGCATATCTTTCAAACTCAAGATATGACGTTGTCCTTTACGATCCAACGCATAGACTTCAACAACACGCGCTGCGGTTTCAACACCATTCGCACCCGCATTCATTTTAAGAGCGCCGCCAAGACCACCAGGAATACCATGATAAAAATGAAACCCCGCAATTTCTGCCTTTAACGCGGCAGCAGCTAAATGTTTATCCGCCGTACCAGCGCCAACTAAAAAGCCTTTTGAAGAAACTTGCTGCACTTGCCCAAAATTTTTTGGTGAAAGACGAATCACAACCCCAGGAACGCCCCCATCACGCACCAGAAGATTAGAGCCGATACCGACAATTGTTACAGGAACACATTCAGGCAAATTGTGAAGAAAGAGAGCCAAATCTTCTTCATCAACAGGCTGATAAAAAAGCTCTGCCAACCCACCCGTGCGAAACCATGTTACCTTACGCATCTCAACATTAGGGGTAAGCTTGCCTCTGATATTACCCAACAGCGGTTGCAATTGCGCCAATAGCGCCTCACCATCAATGTGCTGAAAATTTATCATAACCATCAAGTCCCGACAACCGATGAGGCAACGCACAAGCCCATTGTGTGATATTGCCAGCACCAAGAAAAACAACATAATCCTCTGCCTGAGCAAATTTTGAGACAAGAGACACAACATCTTCCAGATCGTGTATCAAGCGCACATCACGATGACCAGCCATTTTTATATGCTCTACCAATTCTTGCGAACCAAACCCTACAATAGGCTCTTCACCAGCCGCATAAACAGGAGTAATCAACACTGTATCTGCATCATTAAAACAAGCAGCAAAATCATCAAATAAATGATACAAACGCGAATAACGATGAGGTTGTGCAATTGCAATGACACGCCCTTTTGCACTCTCACGTGCCGCACGCAAAACAGCCTTTATTTCAACAGGGTGATGTCCATAATCATCAAATATTTCAATACCACGCCAACTTCCTGTTCGCGTAAAACGCCGTTTTACGCCACCAAATTCCGCTAAGCCCTTCTTGATCAATTCATTTGAAATGCCAAGTTCATGCGCAATAGCTATCGCTGCTGTTGCATTGGCAACATTATGCTGTCCTGCCATGGGTAAAAGCAAATTTTTCAACTCAATCTTTCTTCCTGTCTTGCGTGAACGAACAAGAACATCAAAATGCGTTTTTTGACCATCTCTCGAAAGATTAAGAAAACGAACATCCGCTTGTGGATTTGCACCATAAGTAATCACCCAACGGTCATCAATACGACCCGCCAATGACTGAACCTCTGGATGATCAACGCACAAAACAGCAAAACCATAAAAAGGAACATTTTCCACGAATTGCCGAAAAGCTGTGCGAACAGCATCAAAGCTCCCATAATGATCCAAATGCTCAGCATCAATATTGGTCACAACAGCAATATCAGCAGGAAGCTTTAAAAATGTACCATCACTTTCATCAGCTTCAACAATCATCCAATCTCCCTCTCCTGTACGAGAATTCGTACCATAAGCATTAATAATACCACCATTAATCACCACCGGATCAAAATGACCAGCATCAAGAAGTGCTGCGACCATTGATGTGGTCGTTGTTTTACCATGTGTCCCCCCTACGGCAATTGCACGCCGAAAGCGCATCAGCTCTGCCAACATTTCTGCACGTCTAACAAGCGGCAAATGTCTTTCTTTTGCAGCAATATACTCAGGATTTGTTTTTTTAACGGCAGTAGAAAAAACAACAACCTCTGCATTTCCTAAATTTTCAGCATAATGACCGATATGAACATTAATTCCTTTTCTCCGCAAACGTTCAACATTGGCACTCTCAACTTGATCGGACCCTTGAACTTTATAGCCGAGATTATAAAAAACCTCCGCAATTCCACTCATACCAATCCCCCCAATTCCAATAAAATGGATAACACCTATATCAAGTGGCATTTTCATCAAAAAGCTCCTCTTTTATATCTGACAACAATCGTCCTGCAATCAAGGCTTCAGCCATATCAGCAAGGCAACGGGTTGCATAAGGTTGCCCAACTTTTTTTGCAGCAAGCGCTTGTTTTTCCAATAAATGGGGTGCACAACAAGCTTGCGTTAAAAGAGCAGCAAGTTTTTGTGCGCTCAAATCCTTTTCTGATATAATTTGCGCACCACCCACACGTGCAAGAAGAGCAGCATTTTCTGCTTGATCATAATCTAAAGCATAAGGATAAGGAATAAGCAAAGCAGGTCTACCAATCACTGCTATTTCACAAACCGATGAAGCCCCAGCACGTGACAAAATAAAATGGGCATGTGCCATCCGTTCAGCCATATCATCAAAGAAAGGAGCAACCTCAGCTTGTACACCCATATCACGATAGATTTTGATCAACCCCGCAGCATCACCACGAACTTGCTGTACAATTCGTAAGCGTTTACGGTTCTGATCATCGAGCAAAGCGACCGCTTCTGGAACAATATGTGAAAAAAAAGAAGCTCCTTGGCTACCCCCAAAAACCAAAAAATTAAATGGCTCTTCCCCCACAGGAGAATGATAAGGAATTTCAGCCGCCTTCAACACAGCCTCACGCACAGGATTTCCCGTTAAAAGTGTTTTATGAGCATAAGCACCTTTTGGCGACAACAAACCACCAGCGATGGCACGCACAAAAATTGCCAATACCCGATTGGCACGCCCCATAACAGCATTTTGCTCATGAATAAATGTTACACGCCGCATTAAGACTGCAATAAAAAGAGGAGGAAAACTCGGATATCCTCCAAAACCACCAACAAGAACAGGACGTAATTTATAAAATAACCTCAACGATTGTCCCATACCCTTAAGCAAAGACAAAATTGTTTTTATCAAAGCAAAAGGATGGCACCGTGTAAATGTTGCCGATGAAACGATATGTGTATGCTCTTCATCAAAGCGCCGTACAAAAGATCGCGCTCTTTCATCGGTTATCAAATGAACATCATATCCACGCTGCCTTAATTCAACAGCAAGTGCTTCAGCAGGGAAAAGATGTCCACCTGTCCCACCCGCCGCTAAAACAATAACTTTTTTATCATTCATGAAGAGGTATCCAAAACAGAAGAAGGAAAAGCTGAAAGACGCGCTTCTGGCCAACGACGTGTTAAACTAAGTAAAATTCCCATTGAAAACGCAATGGCTACCATTGATGAACCACCATAAGAAATAAATGGCAATGTCATGCCTTTGGGAGGGATTAAGTGAAGATTAACAGCCATATTAATCGCTGATTGAAAACCAATCATCATGGCTATGCCCGTAATACCAAGACGTATAAAGGAATCACGTGTATTCATGGCTATATACAATGAACGCATAACGATAAAGGCAAAAAGCATCATAATGAACAGACAAAGAATAATCCCATATTCTTCAGCAGCCACAGAAAATACAAAATCTGTATGGCTATCAGGAATAATACGTTTTACTGTTCCCTCTCCAGGACCTCGCCCAAACCAACCACCATTCAAAATAGCCTCACGCCCTACATCCACTTGAAAGGTATCTCCTTCCCCTGTCAAAAAACCATTGATACGATCACGCACATGAGGCAGAAAAAGATAAGCGAAAACAATTCCTACAGCACCTAAAATGAGAAAGAAAAAAATAACCGTAAGAGGCACACCAGCAATAAAAAACAGCCCCCCCCATGTTGCACTTATTAAAATTGTTTGTCCAATATCAGGCTGTAAAACCAGAAGAACACAACAAAGAGCATAAAGAAGAGTTGCTAATATGTAACCCGGAATTCCTCTCCTACGTATCTGTTCTGAAAACAGCCAAGCAGACACCACCACAAAAGCTGGTTTCATAAACTCTGATGCTTGTACAGAAAAACCAAAGAGCAAAATCCACCGCCGGGCTCCCTTTAATTCAGGCCCCCAAAATAAGGTTGCAACCATAAGAGCAAGCGTTACAATAAGTAAAAGAGCACATAAACGACGAATATTAGGAAGCGAAAAAAAAGAAATGGTAACCATCGTAAAAAATGCTGCAATGCTAAAAATGATATGCCAGCGAACAAAATAAAAACTATCAGCAATTCCGATTTTTTTTGCAATAGTGGGGCTGGCAGCAAAAGACAGCATAATGCCAATCCCCATTAAAATTAAACAAGCTGCAAAAATAGAGCGATCAATCGTCCACCACCAATTCGCAATGGGATCTCTGTCGGCACGCGTAACCATTTATATTCACCTTATCCGTTTTATAAATTGTCTCAAAGTGATAAGGTTCCCAACCTGTTTAACAAACACTTTAAAAATGAAATTACACAAAAAAAGATTCTGGAGTCTTAACGCAAAAATATTTTTTTATAATTGATGCTTCTTTTTATTGTAACTGCATCACCAAAGAAACAAATGCTTCGCCCCGCACTTCATAATTTTTAAATTGGTCATAACTTGCACAAGCAGGAGACAAAAGAACGACCACCTCCTTTGCCTTGCAATGCATTGCGTCAATGGTCGCTTCACGCACCGCATTTTCTAAAGTTAAGCTCATAGAAAAAGGAAGAGCAGAACCAATGATACGAGCAAATTCTTCCGCTGCACTCCCAATTAAATAGGCTTTACGGATTTTAGGAAAAAATTCTCTAAGAGACTCAATTCCTCCCTTTTTTGCCTGTCCCCCAACAATCCAAAAAATGTCATTAAAGGCGCAAAGCGCAGGTGCTGTTGCATCGGCATTCGTCGCCTTGCTATCATTGATAAACAAAATCGTCCCCATTTTACGGACCTGCTGCATACGGTGGGGCAATCCTTTGTAGCTTGCCAAATGCTTGTTTAGAGAGCGATCGGTTATTTTTAAAGCCTGCAAAGCTGCCAATGCCATAAGAGCATTTTGCGCATTATGATCTCCGCGCAAAGTAGCCACCGACGCGAGATTTGCAAGCATATGTCGTTCTCCTTGACGAACAGAAAAGAGCTTGGTCCCCTCTGCATAAAAACCGTTTTCAACAAAATGATCTTTGGAAATTGCCTCAATTTTATGCCCCTCGTGAAGCAACTGTTGGTACAAAATCTCACAAGCGGCATCATCAACTGAAATAAAAGCCTGAGAAGCCTGAGCAACCAGCTGCTTTTTGGTTTGTACATAACGGGCAAAACTCCCATGGCGATCAATATGATCAGGGGTCAAATTCAATAAAAGTCCAATGGTTGGCTGAAGAGAGGGAGCAAGATCAATTTGAAACGATGAACATTCAATCACATAAATACGTTTTTTAGCAAAGGGCTCAAGCGTTAATATTGCCTGTCCAATATTTCCCCCTACCTGCACATCATAGCCCATTTTTTCCAATAAATGCGCAAGCAAAGCCGTTGTTGTTGACTTTCCATTCGTCCCCGTAATCGCAATGAAAGGAATATCTTGGTCACAAAAATCATAATGCTGTAAAAAATGATGGCGCGCACGAACAAATAATTCAATATCACCGATAATTTCTATATTTTCTTTTCGTGCTTTTTCAACAACCCAATGAGGCTTTGGATATATTAAAGGAACACCAGGAGCAAGAACCAATGCAACAAATTCTGACCAGTCCTCATTGTGAAGATCTCTTGTTGGAATATTTTTCTCAAAAGCTTCTTGCACGCTCGCAGGATGATCATCCCATGCTACCACTTCTGCACCGCCACGCATCAACGCTTGTGCCGTTGCTAATCCAGACATCCCTAATCCAAACAGAGCAACTTTTTTCCCCTTATAACACGCAACAGAAATCAAAATCTCACCGCAATTTAAGTGTTGAAAGACCAATGAGAGCAAGAACAATTGAAATAATCCAGAAACGTATCACCACTTGGCTTTCAGTCCAGCCTTTTTTCTCAAAATGATGATGGATCGGTGCCATAAGAAACACGCGTTTTCTTGTCAATTTGAAATAACCAACCTGAATAACGACTGAAAAAGCTTCCACAACAAACAGCCCACCAATAAGAACCAAAACGATTTCGTGCTTCGTAGCGACCGCAACAGTCCCCAATAATCCTCCAAGAGCCAATGAGCCAGTATCCCCCATAAAAATAGCAGCCGGTGGTGCATTAAACCATAAAAAGCCAAGCCCTGCTCCAACAACAGCCCCCAATAAAACAGCCAGTTCACCTGTTCCCGATACATAGTGTATTTGGAGATAATCAGCAAAATTCATATTACCACAAAGATAAGCAATCAGAGCGAAAGATAAGGCTGCCACCATCACAGGAACAATAGCAAGCCCATCAAGTCCATCCGTCAAATTAACCGCATTCCCCGTCGCGACAATAACAAAAGCAGAAAAAGGAATGAAAAACCAACCCAAATGGATAAGATAATCTTTCAAAAAAGGCAAAGCGAATCCAGATGAGCCAATTTGCAGAATGATAAAAGCAGCAATTGCAGCAACAAAAAACTCCAAGCTTAACCGTGCTTTCCCAGAAAAGCCTTTGTCTGTTTGTTTTGTAACCTTAAGATAATCGTCATAAAATCCAATAGCCCCAAAAGAAAGCATAACCAAGAGCGATACCCAAAAATAAATGTTCGATAAATTACACCATAAAAATGCCGATACGACAATACCGGTTAAAATCATCAATCCACCCATTGTAGGTGTTCCAGCCTTTTTAAAATGTGTTTGAGGACCATCGGCACGAATCGGTTGCCCTTTGCCCTGACGCAATTTAAGAGAAGCAATGATGCTAGGTCCAAACAAAAAAACAATAAGCCCCGAGGTCAGCATCGCTGCTATCGTGCGAAAAGTAATATAACGAAAAACATTCACACCTGGAAACCAATCACTAAACGAAGAAAAAAACAGCATCATGGGACAAAAAACCTCTTAAAACTATCAAGAAACCGCCTTATAGCGATCCAGCAATGCAGTCACAATATTTGATGAACAAAGGCTATTGGATGATTTAATCATAAGCAAATCGCCAGGAGAAATTTCTGTCAAAAGAAGCGGTAAAATTTTCTCAATATTTTCAGCATAATGAACCTTAACATCAGCAGACAAATCACTAACTAAAGATTTCATCGCCTCACCAAATAAAAAAACGGGATTAGCACCAGAAAGACGGATTGGCTTTATTAAATCACGATGAAGCTTTTCACTATACTCTCCTAGCTCTAGCATATCCCCTAAAACAGCAATTCGCCGTCCCTTCTCTCCTACTGGTCCTGTAGCAAGAAGCTCAAGAGCAGCACGCATAGAAGCAGGATTAGCATTATAGCTTTCATCAATGAGATAAAATTCACCTCCATTTGATAAAGACAATCGATAACGAATACCCCGCCCCTTTTGAGGAGAAAAATGGCTCAAAGAAAACACAATAGAATCCAAATCAACACCAACGGCATCACAAGCCGCAATAACTCCTAAACTATTTTGCACAATATGACGCCCCGGAGCTCCAATTTGGACTTCCCTATCCTGTCCTCCAATACGCACAATCATAGAAGAATGATTGGTTAAAAGACGTATATCCCGCGCCTGATAATCAGCATTTTCAGTCTCACCAAAGCTTAAGATCTTTTTCACACCGCATTGCTTTGCTTTTTGAACGAGATAAGAAAAAAAAGCACTATCCGCATTTAAAATGGCAATACCTTCTTCATCCAATCCTTCAAAAATTTCAGCTTTTGCCTCTGCTATTTCTTCAAGATCTTTGAAAAAACCCATATGTCCTGCACAAATATGCGTAATGAGAGCAACATGCGGACAAACCAGCTTGACCAGAGGACGAATTTCATCTTTATGATTCATACCAATTTCAAAGATACCATAATCACTCTCCACAGGCATCCGTGCTAAAGTCAGTGGAACCCCCCAGCAATTGTTTAAAGAAGCAAGATTCGCATGAACGTTCCCAGCCGTTGCAAGGACTTGTTTCAAAGCTTCTTTTGTTGTTGTTTTTCCCACTGATCCTGTTATCGCGATAATTTTAGCTCTTGAACGTTTGCGTGCAGCTTTCCCAAGTTTTTCTAAAGCTTGCAAAACATCCGGAACAACAATGAGTGGTGCCGATATCTTTTCCATATCCCTCAAACGGTGTTCTGCCACAATAAGAACGCCTGCACCCCTTGCATAAGCTTGTAGAGCAAAATCATGACCATCAAGATGATGCCCCTTAATGCAGAAAAAAATATCGCCTTCTGCAAGAGCACGGCTATCAATGGAAACCCCATGAAAAGTTTCTGGTATGTTTCCAATCACGACACCATCAATAGCAGTGATGAGTTCCTGTTTATTCCACAAAGCTGTCATCTCTTTCGGTCCTCTAAAGCTTCTATCGCTTTCAAACGATCTGAAAAAGGATAGGTTTTCTGCCCTATAATTTGGCCATCTTCATGACCTTTTCCAGCAATGATAAGTGTATCACCAGCTTTCAAAAGACCCACCGAATAAGAAATAGCTTCACCACGATCTGCTATCTCTATTGCTGTTGGTACCGCCTGTAAAATATCCTTGCGTATTTTTTCTGGATTTTCTGTGCGAGGATTATCATCCGTTACAATAACAATATCCGCTTTATCCGCTGCAATTTTTCCCATCAAAGCTCTTTTGCCTTGATCTCGATCCCCTCCACAACCAAAAACAACAATCAAACGCCCTTGCGTAAAGGGGCGAACAGACAGCAAAACTTGCTCCAAAGCTTCTGGTTTATGCGCATAATCAATATAAACAGGCGCATTCTTTTCTGTCTTTCCAACAAACTCTAACCGTCCAGGTGCTCCCTGCAAAGTTTCAAGTGCAGAAAAAACCTTATCCGGAGAAAGACCTGTTGCAATAGCTAATCCTGCCGCCACAAGCGCATTGGCCACCTGAAAGTCTCCTGCTAAAGGCAAATCAAATGTATAAATCTTATTTTCCACACGACACTCAATACACTGTTTTGAACGTTGATGTTCAACACGATTAATTGTGATAAAGTGCCCTTTACGTCCAATTGTCAAGACGCGGCGGCGCGCTTGTGTAACAGCATCAATAACCTTTTTTGAATAGACATCATCAGCAAAAATCAGAGCAGGCGCAGATACAGGCAAAAGTGTATCAAACAACCGCATTTTAGCCCGCAAATAATCCTCTACGCACCTGTGATAATCCATGTGATCTCGCCCTAAATTGGTAAAGGCCCCTGCTGTTAAACGGACTCCATCAAGTCGTCCTTGATCAAGCCCATGTGAAGAAGCTTCAAGAGCTGCATGTGTCACACCTTCATGAGAAATTTCACAAAGAAGACGGTGCAAGACGACTGGATCAGGTGTTGTAAGAGAACCATAATCATTCCGTTGAGGAGAAACAACACCAACCGTTCCTATACTCGCAGCACACAATCCAACATGAGTCCAAATTTGCCGGATAAAAGAGACAACAGATGTTTTACCACTTGTCCCCGTCACAGCAACAACCGTTTCAGGCTGAAAACCGTAAAAACGTGCTGCTGCCAACGCGAGACTATGACGAACATTCAAAACACGTAAAACTGGAACAGATAAATCCTCAAGAACAGCCTGACAATCCGTAACGATTGCGCATGCTCCACGCTTTATCGCATCATTGATATAGTGTCTTCCATCTCCTTTTTTTCCTTGAACAGCAACAAAAACATAGCCCGGCAAGACTTGTCGAGAATCTGCACTGATTCCTGTTATTTCTATTGAAGAAAGCTTCTTATCTTCAAAACATTCTGTAAAAACTGTTCCAAACAACATAACGACGCACCTTTATATTCATTTTACCGTTGTTTAACGAAACTTGAATGGCTCTTTTTACCTAAAAGAGACTCATATTCTTTTTTAAAATCGGGCTTTACACCAAGAAAACTTGCTGAGCGACGAACAATATTAGCAAGCATTGGTCCGGCATTCATCCCTGCTGTTGCGGAATTTTTTCCCTCTTCTGGCTTAGGTTCATCAATAATTGTTAAAACAACATAAGCAGGATCATCAATCGGAAAAGCAGCCAGAAAACTATTGAAATTTTTTGTCTTAGAATATTTTCCATTTTCAACTTTCTCAGCTGTTCCTGTCTTTCCACCCACCCGATAACCTTCTACTTTTGCATTACGTCCAGAACCAATATCACTATTTAATTGATAAAGGTAACGCATATTTTGACTTGTTTTAGCCTGCAAAACCTGTTTTGCATGGTGCAAAGTTTGTTCTTTTGTCCGTTTTAAAAATGTCGGCGCAATCAACCAACCACCATTCATTAAAGCAGCAGCCCCAACAGCTGTTTGCAAGGGTGTTGTTGCCATACCATGCCCAAAAGAAATTGTCATAGAATGGATATCCTTCCAATGATGTGGTACAATAGGATGAGCGATTTCAGGCAACTCTGTTGTGAGACGATCCAAAAGCCCCAATTTTTGCAAAAAATCACGATGTTTATCAATCCCTATCGCTAATGCCTCTTTAGCAGAACCAATATTGGAAGAATAAATAAAAACCTCCCATAATGTTAATGGACGATTTTTTCCATGAAAATCATGAATCGTATAGCCACTACTTGCTTTTATGGGCTTTGAAGCATCAATAATACTGTTTAAATGAAAAATATTGGAATCAAGGGCCATGGCTGTCGTAAAACTTTTAATGATTGATCCCATTTCAAAAGTTCCAGCCGTCATCCGATTAAGACGATCACTTTTTAAAGCTTCAATAGGATTTCCAGGATCAAAATCTGGGAGTGATGCCAAAGCCAAAACTTCCCCCGTATGGATATTTAAAATAACAGCGCCTGCAGCAATTGCCTTATAACGCTTCATAGCCTGAATAAGTTCATCATGAACAATTGCCTGAACACGCACATCAATCGAAAGATGAACTTGTTTTAATGATTCTTCCATAGCAAGACCAGCAGCACGCAGAGCACTCAACCCCGTATCATCGATATATTTTTCCATACCTGCAATACCCTGATTATCCACATTGACCATGCCGAGAATATGGGAGGTTATAGGTCCATCGGGATAAAAACGACGAATTTCAGTCCGAAAACCAATTCCTGGAATACCAAGAGCCATAATTTGCGTCTTCTGCATGGGCGTTAACCCACGCTGTATCCAAGAAAAACCGGTTTTTCTTTTTAAACGCTTATAAGTTTCCTGCCAATTCAGATCAGGCAAAACTGTTGAGAGCAATTCAATTGTTTCATCCACATCAATAATACGTCGTGGCTCAGCAAAAAGTGAATAGGTTTTAATATCTGTTGCTAATAAACGACCATTACGATCAACAATATCAGGCCGTGCCATCAATGGAAGAACGCCTGGTCCCCTAGCTTCTTCAATCTGACCACCTTCCACCCCATAAGAAATCAGGCAAGCCCCCATGATGCCATATAAAATTAAAAAGCAGAACAACGAAAAAAGCAAACGTGGACGACTAGAATAGGGACGACGAACAGAAACATTATGATTATTCAATGAATTCTTTAAGCACTTTTTTTTTTGTGAGAATAAAAAGGTCGATTTCATTGCTGTACGCCTTTTTGAACAACGCGATTGATTTGAGAAGCCCGATTATTTGCCCAAATATCTTGATTATCTTCCAAGATATTTTGTTTAATCAATTCTTCAATTGGATCGTGTTCCCGTACCGGAATGTCTTTAAACTCCACGATTTGACGTGGCTGTATAACTTCTAACTCAAGTTCTTTTTGATAACGTTTCGCAAGTTTTTGCATACGTGAAGGCTTTATCATGACAGCCCACTCAGCATGAAGCAAACTCACCGTATTTTTTGCAGCAGCAATTTCCTGCTCAAGGTGACGAACTTCGCTCATTCGTTTTTGAACATCATATTTTACTTTATAAGTAAGCCCTGCCATACAAATCATAATCATCACTAAAATCATATCAAATGTACGGAAAACTGTCATTTCTTGCCACCTTCAAAACTGGCAATTTCTGCTAAACCAAATAATTTCATATCTTCCGCAAGAGCCTCTGCGTTAGTCCGCACCCCCATACGCAATCTTGCAGAACGTGAACGAGGATTCTGCTGTAATTCCTCTTTATTTGCCGTTATTCCCCCTTTAAACAAAGGGAAAAATGTTGCTGGAGAATGCTTTATTTCAGGTAAATGGCGTGATCTCATACCTTCTCCAGAACGAGAGACAAAAAATCTTTTAACCATACGATCTTCAAGAGAATGAAAACTGACAACCCCCAAACGGCCTCCAGCTTTTAAAACGCGTTCAGCAGCAAATAAACCACGCGCTAATTCACCAATTTCATCATTAACATAGATACGAAGAGCCTGAAAGACACGTGTTGCAGGATGAATGCGATCTCCTGGCTTACGCCCTACCAACGCTTCAATAGCATAGGCTAAATCACCCGTACGCAAAAAAGGCTGAACAGCACGACGCTTTTCAATCATTCGTGCAATTCGCCCTGCATAACGCTCTTCTCCTAATATCTTAAAAATACGCGCTAAATCCTTTGCTTTTAAATGATTGACAACATCACTGGCTGAAAAACCCGTCTGAGCCATTCGCATATCTAAGGGACCATCTTTTTGAAAAGAAAAGCCTCTTTCTGCTTCGTCAAGCTGCATTGAAGAGACACCAATATCCAAAATAACCGCATCCACCTTCTCTTCAACAACACGATCGAGCTGTGAAAATTCCATATGGACCAAACGAAGCCGTGGAAAAAATTCATCAACAAGGGATTGTCCCGCAGCAATGGCATGAGGATCACGATCAAGAGCAATCACTTGTGCCCCTGCCTTTAACAAAGCACGCGTATAACCACCAGCACCAAAGGTGCCATCAATCACTTTTGCACCAACCAATGGCATAAGCCCAGCCAAAACTGGCTGCAACAACACTGGAATATGGCGTTCAGCTCTTTGATCTTGTTTTGTCAAAATAATCCGTCTTGAAGTTATACTGTTTCAAATCAACAGCGCCCTCATGGCAACCGATACCAGAATAACGAACCCTCAACTTTCATATACATAACCATGAAAGAAAAAAGTTAAAGATATTCCAAGACACATCCTAACGTATTATACTTAAAGAAATGTTATAGTTTTTTAAAACACTCTTTCATTCAAGTGTTCATTTAAAACACAAACTCCATAAAAGACCATATGTCATTGAACATACAAAATATCGCGTATTATCCATAAAATATCAGTCGGCCTATAAGCCGGGTTCTGTAGTGTAAAGCTTGTACTTTACATGGCAACCATTCATCTGGGACGGATGTTACCACCCGCCTCGTGCAACCTACCCGAATGACTCGCCCGGAAATTGGCTGCAAATTAAATCTTGCACGTCATTTCTATTTGGTCTTGCTCCCGGTGGGGTTTACCTTGCCACATTCATTACTGAATGTGCGGTGGGCTCTTACTCCACCCTTTCACCCTTACCTATAAAAATAGGCGGTTTGCTTTCTGTGGCACTTTCCCTAGGGTCACCCCCGCCGGGTGTTACCCGGCACCGTCTTTCCATGGAGCCCGGACTTTCCTCACCTGCCGCTTTTCAGCATTGGACAAGCGCGGCTGCCCAGCCGACTGACACATTAATTTATAAAACATTTTCTGCTCCGTGAAAATAGCATCTTAAAATATTTTATAGTCAATCTCTTTGATAAAGATGTTTTTATTTTAATGAAGCCAAATACATTTTCACTTTTGCGCAATATTTTGCCGAAATGGAATTCATTTTTTTTGCTGCATGACCTGCATTATACTTAAGAATTGTACCACACGTACTTCCCCCACTGAGTTTATAGGCCCGTGCCAAATAACGCATACCATATTCAAGATTAGTCGCAGGATCGTACAAATCTTTTACAGAACCACTAAAGCCCAACCCTCGTGCCGTAGAGGGTTTTATTTGCATCAAACCTATTTCGCCCGCGGCCCCTTTTATGCGTGCCTTATAATTACTTTCAACTTTTACAACAGCATGCGCTAAATTAACGGGAACATTATGCTTAGTTGCAAGTTTCTGAATAAGAAACTCATAAGGACGAGCAGATGTCTTAGAAGAAACAATCACTGAGTTTTCTTTTGATTCTGAAACGTTTAAGGCACTCTGAGTCCAGCTTATATCAAATACAAAAAATACAGCACACGCTGTATTTAATAAGATGTTCAAAAATTGCATTTTCTTTCTCTTCACAACCTTCTCAAATTCTATCTGCAAATAATTTGCAAGCGTATTGTACAAAAAAAGAAAGCAAAAGAACGGCTTGAAAAAGGAAATACTAAGACAATTTCAAGATAAAATTCTGCAGCAAAAGAAAATCCCTTTATGCACAAATTATAGATTTCTCTATATCATAAAATAAAAAAAATAAAGAGACTACTTTAATCTTATAGTATATTCAATAAAATGATATACTCTATCCATCTCTATTACTTCTTTTGTATCACTCAATTTCTATAGTACAAAAATAGCAATTTAAATAAACATAATATTTTTTATAAATGACGATTAAATTCTTTATTAAGATCAATTCCACAAAGCAATGCAGAGACAAGACAATCTTTATCGAAGATCCTCGATATTGCAAAAATTTCAAAAAAATAAAAATCGTTATCAATGCTTTCCCCTCGCCAATAAATGCTCACCATACTCTTTAATACCCAATAAACCATCAAGCAAAGCCAATCGCAAAACCTATATAGATATGCAAAATCCTCATACTTTTTACGCATTTTAAAATATTACAATAGCCTTTGATATTTGAGATGACTCAAAAAAAGCTTTTTACTTCTTTCTTTAAACCACGCCGCTCCCCGCTTTAATGTACAAGCAACTAATTTTGATTGCTTCACCATGAATAAATTTGAAATGGGAGAATTTCACTATATTCAATTCGATGTTCTCAAAAATGATAAATGACCATTACAAAATCATATCCTTCTTTGTTTCTACAACAAAGCTTAACGATTATTTTTGTCTGTCTTTTTAAATTCTCGAAAATGCAATCCCCTAAAGCCTTTTGAAGGAAAATGGACCTCTCATCCTCATCCAAGTATCTTTTGCTTTATCCCAGATTAACATCTTATCAACCTTACGCCGCATCTCCAGACACCATGCAAGCGAATCAACATCCTAAAGTCTGCAAGAAAAAGAAAACTCAAGCCTTTTGAGAATTTTCTATCTTCTCTATCAAACTAAAAAATAACTGGTATATAAAATGCGCTTAACACGTTTTCTTACAGCAATTTATTCATTTTCTATTCTACAAACGAGCGCTCTCAGATTATTCTCACCCTTTATGAAAATACTGCCTCGATTTGAGCTGTTTTTTATTCCTTTTGTCGTTGTAAACATTGATAATGCGAATTAATCTGAAGCGCTATCGATAAACTTGCGACCACTCTTGTAATGATCGCAGCCTTATTTTTATACTCTGATTGATACCCTTTTGGATAAGATAAATTTTGCTAATTACCTTACAAATTGATTATTCCCCTCACGCTTTGTAAAACTTCACAAAAAGCTCTGCCCCTTAAAGTAAAACCCAAAAACGCAATTTAAAAAATAGTTAAAAATAAGCATTCGCAATGGAAGGACGAGACATCGCTTTTGAGAGAGCCATAGCAACAGTTTCACCAAACTTATTCGCCTTCTCACGACTCTGACCACTTTCAGAAGCAAATGAAACCGCATCGCGACGCACTTGCTCAATAAACTGTTCTTGTTGCTGAGGATTCATCTTAGAAAGGTGCACGATAATATCTGGGAAAGCCATCGCCCATCTCTCTAGCAACAACTCCTCTGTTACCTCAACCTGCTGAGAAGAAGAAGAAGAAATGTAGCCAGAGAGAAACTTGTGAACAACAACGCTGCGAGAAGCAAGAATGCAAGCGCCAAAAATAAGAAACACAAATAAAATTAAAGCAACACGATTGGAGAAAAATCCCATTATCTCTTACCTAAAGATTATAGAATCAAATACGGATTCTCTTTATAACATTCAACGATTTTTCAATAAAGAAAAACTCGCATCATCAAAAATGAACTCGATAACACAAACCACTCAATAAACTCTTATCCCCCTAATACGAGATGCTATACAACAGTAAACACCATGCTTTTTAAGGCTCCTGAGAACACCTTACAAACCCCTAAAAACAATTTACAAAAAACCTGACTGAGGAAATCCTCAGTCAGGCCAGACAATCTAGGGGATCCACGCGGGGGGGGGGGGGAGGAGGTTCCCCGATCGTCCTCTCACATCAACCACTAAGATAGCCGATGCAATATCTTTGCTATGGAATAAAATGCTTTAAACAACAAGAAATTCTTATCATCTTCTATGCAAAAAAACACAAAAGAATTATAAATTGTTTAAAAATGGTAAAATTTAGGCAAAAAAAATTCAAAATGACCCAATTTGAAGCAATTTTATTCCAAGAAACATCAATCAGAATCGACAGCCATTATAGTTTTTTATAATAATCTCTCTCACAACACTGGTGATCATAATTAAAAAACAAGTAATCCGCATATATTTACCTTATAAAAATAAAACATAGAATCAGCAGAATCACTTGTCCAACAGCGATCACCACGAAAGAAAAACGTCGTTTTTTAATCTTGTGCAATAACAGCAGAAACGTCTGTTCAAAAGAAAATATGAATTATTTAAATTAAAACAATCAATTAGAGAGAGAAAAGTCTTATCTACCTTCATGAAATTTTCTGAAAATGATCATTTAAAAATATTGTCCAATCTCTTACACAACAACATCCATGAAGAATTTAAACAGCTTACAAAAAAAATGAAACCTCTAAAGGTATTTATTTCGAATCATATCCTATGATCATTCCCAATAACGATAAGCTACCTTACAATAGCCACCACGTTCCTATATGTGTTTAGAAAATCAGAGAATAAAGCACGTTAACGAACGCGACTTATGCAAAATCTACTTTTTTATCTTTGATATCATCAACCAATAAACGGGGATCACGAGCAAGCCAAAGTGTCACCACACACGCCTCACTGTTTTTACTTTGTATAGGCGTAAGACAAATCGTTTGTTCTAAAACAAGTCCCGTATTTTTAAGCCATTGTTCTATTTGTAAAGCCGAAAATCCAAACCCCATATGCGCTTGATCAGAATGTGAAGATTTAGCTTTATGATAACTAAAATCCACAATCAATAAACGCCCATGAGGACGCAAAACACCTGATATCTTATGAAGAACCATTTCAGGGTTTTCAAGAAAATGTAAAACCCAATGAAGAATGACTAAATCAAAAGCTGTCTCTTCAACAGGCAAATGCAAAACATCACGATCAAGCACGATTTCAATCGCATGCGTATAAAGATCAGAAAACAATTTTAAGACAGAATCTCCCCCTATTCCAATATTTAGCATCGTCTGAAATGGCTTATCACCCACGATTTTAAGTAAAGCATTTTCCACACTGTGATCTGCCATATAGGACGATCGTAAGAGATCCCATTGCGACATATTTTGTAAAAAATGCTTCTTCCTCGTTTTTTGACACTGCTTTTTGACATCCTTCAAACGTTCTAAATCATGCGCTAACAACACATCATGCTTTGGCAAAGACGAAAGAATGCTCATCACAATGTCTTTACCCCAAAAATCATGACAAAGCTTAAAATAAAGATAACCTCCCTTCTGATAACGCTTAATCAATCGTGCTTCGCACAATAAATATAAATATCGTGATATACACGCTTGCGACTGATCAAGGATAAAAATAAAATCAGGAATTGTTAAATCTTCATGATGCAAGAGTCTAAGAACACGTAAATGATCCACTTCTGCTACCGCTTTCAGCAGCACAATCATTGCATCTAAACTTGCACTTTTTTTCATAATTACCCCCTAAACCTTCCTATAAACATTTGTTTATAGAAAAAAAAGTCAAGCTTAATGCGCATATTCTCATCTATTTCGTTCCCGCTATTTTATCATACTATGAAAAAAATAACCTACTGTAAAAGATGAACAGATCCTATCCCATTGCCCATAAGTAATTCTAACATATTGATTTATAATAAATATTCATCATTTTTAACTTAAATAAAAGGCTAAAGTATCGTCATTTTTTCCGATTTCAAACTATTCATGGTGAATCAATTAAACTATTCTCTTGCACCTCAGAAATGGCTGCCTATGAACAAAAAACACAGACAATGAGTGAAATGCCTCTTATAGCTATCTCAAAAAAAAATATCCAACATTGGGAGAGAATAGTTTCAACTTATAGTTTTTTTAAGTAAAGACACTAATGCTCAAGGACCAGAGCACTTGCAGAATAGCACTTTTCATAAAAAGATTTCCCCTCTTCATGGCAATTTTACAAATATAGCTTTATTGACGCATGGGGTCATAAAGAGCCTCTCCTCTTTCCCATGAATAAAAACTTCCAAGGAATACACACGACATTATTGATGAATAACATAAGCACAAAAGCACACTATCTTCTCAATCAAATTTCCATAAGATAAGAAATTCTAGCGTGTAAGAGGCTTATAATTTGCGTGCTTAGAATTAAGGGATTCAACCCCAAGACGGCGAACTTTATCAGCCTCATATTCAGCAAAATTACCTTCAAACCATTCCACATGGCCATCACCTTCAAAGGCTAAAATATGCGTTGCCAATCGATCAAGAAACATACGATCGTGCGATATGATCACGGCACAACCAGCGAAATTTTCTAATGCATCTTCCAATGCACCCAACGTTTCAGTATCCAGATCATTTGTCGGTTCATCAAGAAGAAGCACATTCCCCCCTTCTTTTAGAAGTTTTGCTAAATGGACGCGATTGCGCTGCCCTCCTGATAAATTTGCCACTTTCTGCTGCTGATCGGCCCCCTTGAAATTAAAAGCCCCGCAATAAGCACGACTATTCATCTCATATTTGCCTAACTTAATGATGTCATTTCCACCAGAAATCTCCTCCCAAACAGTTTTATCACCCGCCAAGGAATCGCGACTCTGATCCACATAACTCATGTGAACTGTTTCACCGATACGTATTTGACCTGAATCGGGCTGTTCTTGCCCTGTCAACATTTTAAACAAGGTCGACTTTCCCATACCATTGGGCCCAATAACGCCGACAATACCCCCAGCAGGAAGTTTAAAAGAGAGAGAATCAATCAACACACGTTCGCCATAAGCTTTAGAGAGATGATCAACTTCAATGACAACCTGACCTAATCTTTCTCCAATAGGAATAATGATTTGCGCTTCTCCAGGACGGCGTTCACGTGCCGCCTGAACCAACTCATCATAAGCTTTAATCCGCGCTTTTGACTTTGCCTGTCGCCCTTTTGGACTAGAAGCAATCCATTCTTGCTCACGTGATAAAGCACGTTGACGCGCAGCCTCTTCACGACCCTCTTGAGCCAAACGCTTGGCTTTAGCCCCCAAATAGGCGGAATAGTTCCCCTCATAAGGGATACTTCTACCGCGATCTAATTCTAAAATCCAACCTGTGACATTGTCGAGAAAATAACGATCATGGGTTATCAAAAGCACAGCACCAGGATATTCACGCAGATGCCTTTCAAGCCAAGCTGTCGTTTCAGCATCTAAATGGTTTGTCGGTTCATCCAAAAGCAACAAATCAGGTTTTGACAAAAGCAATTTACAAAGCGCCACACGCCGCTTTTCACCACCCGAAAGTTTTGTCACATCCCCCTCAGCTGGTGGACAACCAAGAGCAGCCATTGCCATATCCACTTGACTTTCTAAATCCCAAAGATTCTGACTGTCAATAATATCCTGAAGCCTTGCACTTTCATCAGCCGTTTCCTCGCTATAATTCATCATCAATTCGTTATAACGCTCAAGAATGGCCTGTTTATCTGCAACACCCTCCATCACATTAGCACGCACATCTTTGCTTGCATCAAGCACAGGCTCTTGTGGGAGATAGCCACAACGTGCTCCTTCAGAAAGCCATGCTTCTCCCGTATATTCCTTATCGAGCCCAGCCATAATACGTAAAATAGTTGATTTACCTGCACCATTTGGTCCTAAAATACCGATCTTCGCATCTGGATAAAAAGACAAATGAATATTTTCTAAAATTTTTTTATTGCCGTAAGACTTGTTGAGCCCAGCCATATGGTAGATAAATTGACGTGCCATAAATTTCTCTTTATATTATGCGATATCAAAGATTAGGATTTTGAAAAAACTGCTTTCGCTTTTTGAAACTGTACAGTAAACAAAGCTTACACCATTTCAAAAGCTTTTCGCTTTAATATTGGTACATTTTTTCTAATCTCACAAGCCCCAGTCTGGTCCTAAATGCAAAAAAACATCTCCTCAAGAAGCAAAAAGCAAATCTTTTTAGCTGTACCTGAAACCTGTTACCAAACATTGCCTCTCTTTTCTATACCAGATATCACATTACACTTTTACCGTATTAAACCAACCTATCAATGTAATATAGAACCAAAAAGAAAAGTAATTCTCTATGCACCTTCTTTTTTTGCTTTATGGGCTTTATATTACGCAGTAAAAAAACCTTCCCTTTTTTCATCAATTTTTTGTTACGGGAAACAATGGACTTCACCTCTTGCCTTGATGTGGCTTAAATTGCGTTTACAAAACGACCGCCGCCTTATGGGATCTGATGTCCCAAGCCCAATGATCATGAAGGCTTTGCACAAACATGTCGCAACAAATGACTACAGTGCACTTCCCATTGGTATGTGGTTACACTTCGTAAAAAACTATAAAATGAATTGTAAAAACTTATCCATTCCTCTCTTTTGGCTTGATAATTGCAAAAATAAGATCAATATCCAACAAATCATTTCAAAACTTCAAGACGAAATATAGCTTTTTAAAAATACGATAAAAGCTCACCTCCTATAGGAATATATTTATGAAAAAAGAAGCCTTACTCGTCATTGATGTTCAAAATGACTTCTTACCCGGTGGAGCACTTGCAGTACCACAAGGTGATACTATTTTACCTGCTGTCAATAATCTTATCCATCATTTTGACCACGTTATCTTAACCCAAGATTGGCATCCCAAGAACCACTGCAGCTTTGCTTCCACCTATCCTGAAAAAAAGCCCTATGATACCATTGATCTTGACTATGGTGCTCAAATACTTTGGCCTGATCATTGCATACAAGGAACACAAGGAGCAGAGTTTTATCCATCTCTCAGAGTGGAAAAGGCACAACTTATCCTTAGAAAAGGCTATAATCAAAATATGGATAGCTATTCTGCTTTTCTTGAAAATGATCAAAAAACACCAACAGGTTTACAAGTTTATCTCAAAGAACACGGTTTTACCAAGCTTGTTATGTGCGGCTTAGCAACAGATTTTTGTGTTGGATTTTCTGCTCTTCACGCCATACAATGTGGTTTTAAAGTCAGTGTTTCATTAAATGCCTGCGCTGGTATTGATGTAAACGAATCCCTGAACACAATGCTTAAAACGATGAACGAAGCTGGTATCGAACTGTTAATGAATTCTTAAATATTATTTCTAACTATCTATTATGAGGCACTAATTTATAAGAAATAAATTATTCTCTTACACAGCATAAATAAGATAAATATAGAAGTAAAAATCATTCAAGAACGCAAAAAAAATACTTCTTATGAATCGTTAAATATAAAAGCTGTCGTCGTACTGAAAACTGGTAAAAAGTATAGCATCCCTTCGCACCTTGTATTTAAGCCAAAGTTATCCAAGAGATTTTAAATTACTCCCTTCATGGGAAGAATCATGCCATGGCTTCAACTCTAAAATAAAGACGTCAATCAAAAAAAACGATAGCATTTTGTTTTGCATGAAAGTTCCCTTCTATTGGGAATATGCAATAAACAAAAGCATGAAATCTCCATTACTTAAGATACAACATGTTTCTCCAATTGACGATGCTTAAAACGAATCGAAGAATACAATGCTATTCCAATAATACAAATTCCCACAAGTCCTGTTAAAACTTCAGGAACCGGTATAATTGTTTGCAGATACATAATCACGGCAAGAACTAAAATTGCATAAAAAGCACCATGCTCCAAATAACGATAATGCAACAATGTCCCTGATTCAACCAACATAATTGTCATAGAACGAACGTAAAATGCACCAATACCAAGACCAATTGCGATAATAAAAAGGTTATGTGAAAAGGCAAAAGCACCAACCACACCATCGAAAGAAAAACTCGCATCAAGAACTTCTAAATAAAGGAACGCCCCTAGTCCCCCTTGAGCCACTGTCGTCAAAGTCTTTTTAGGAGCATCCAAGAGATGACCGACAGCTTCAACACCTATAAAAGTCAAAAGCCCATAGAGGGCTGCTAATAAAAAAGTGACTCTATCCTCTGCAACAATCTGCCCTGACACGAATAAAATCAAAATCAAAACAATTGCAATATCAATCCCAACAAGCGCCCCCAATTTTTGAGCAGATCTCTCTATAACACTAAGCCAATGCACCTCTTTTTCAGAATCAAAAAAATATTTTAAGCCAACCATCATAAGGAAAGTTCCTCCAAAAGCGGCAATTCCCATATGCGCATCGGTTAAGACTTCGGCATATCGATGGGGTTCTCCTATCGCTAATTTAACTGCCGCAATTGGATTAATTCCAACAGCAACGACAACCACCAATAATGGAAAAACAATCCGCATTCCAAATACAGCGATCAGAATACCCCATATAAGAAAACGACGACGCCATAACGGATCCATTCGACCAAGAACACGTGCATTGATAATAGAATTATCAAAAGATAAAGAAATTTCCAAAACCCCTAAAACACAGCAAATAAAAAAATATTTAAGAAAACCAGTAATACTTCCCGTTTCAAACCAACCAATAGCCCCTCCTAAAAAGACACCAATAATCGTGAAAAAAAAAGCAAACCCAAAATAGCGTAATAGGGCCATGATCATTCCTCAATGTTTATTTTCTCATTCGTCTACAGCATACACATAATGCAAATTGAAAGTTTGTAGCTCTTTAAAGTTGCATCTCTTAATGCAGAGGTGTATAAAGTATATATGGTAAAGTTACATGAAAATTTTCTCAAAAAAAGCAAGAGATAAATCCTGTAAACAGAGAATTTTGTTTTGAAATGAATATTAATCGTCAATACAATAGAGTTGAGAGATTATTTTTTATCCATAAAAATAAAAAAATAAAGAAAAATTAAAACAATAAATATTGACATTATGTGATAGAATATTAATACATAGTGTGCTTTTATTATTTAATAATTTATACCATGATGATTTACTGAGGGAGATAATTCGTGGCACGTCCTGAAACTGAATCAAAAACCATATTTGGAAAACGTTTACGTTATGTACGTCTTGCTTTAGGCGATCCATCGCGTGAAACCTTAGCTAAAAGTTTTAGTATGACAAAAAATTCTATTGCTTTTTATGAGCGTGGAGAAAGAGAACCCAATCTTAGTGTCTTACAAACATACCGCACGTTATATGGTGTCAACATTAATTGGCTTTTAACCGGACAAGGAAAAATGTTTGACGCCGAATATACAAAAGGTGATTTTGATTGGAATTATTTTATTAAAAAAATTGAGGGACTAGAAGAAACACTTGCAAAGTGCGATCGTAATGAAAAACCAAATCAGGAAAAAATCGACAGCTCTTATGAAAAATTGCAGCAATATTTGTCAAGACAAGGTTTATCAAACGGCCCTAACCCTAGAACTGCAACCTCTCTGATCGATATGAAAGCCAAAATGGCTAATTCTTATACCCTTAGCTTATTTATTGATTTACTCATTCGAAGCGTATCCCAAAAAGAAGTTATAGCGAATCAATAAACGTCCATTTTAAAAGAAAAACAAGAAATGACTAAGTATAACCAGTATGGAGAGAAGTATTTTTCCTTTATCCATGCTGGTGAGAAGTTGTGTGTTCTATAAAATTTATCTCTATAAAAGAAAAATATTGCTATTGAAAATGAACATATAGTACTATTAAATTAAAAGAAATAATTTTATAGTATAAAATTCTCATCCACATCTTATTGACAAATTTTTTTTTCTTGTTAAAAAGTTAGTAGCTCTCATAGAAATTATTTTTAAAGGTCAGAAAATTTAAGGGGAATATGTTGACGACTTCCTATAGAGACATACATTAGTATTCGTAAATGGGTTAGTCGAGTATTTATCCTGAAAATTATCAGCTATTTTATGAGGTGGGAAACATGTATTTTGAGGTGTTTCAAGGAGTTCACAATCAATGGTATTGGCGTTTAATCTCGGGAGATGCACAAAAAGTTGCTTTTTCTAGTAAAGGGTATCCAACAAAACAAGATATCCTCATGAATATTGAACAAATCAAAGAAATTACCCATAAAGCTCTTATTAGAGAACTGCAATCTTAGCATTCTTTACCATTAAGATAGGAATTTAATTTGTATAAATGGGATTTGGGGTTACGTTTTTGTAGCAAATAATAAAATGACTGGTTTTTTCTCAATGAAAGAGAAGTTTTTGTGTTACTTTAAACATATATAAATAACAATTAAATTTTTGCGGGATATATGTTTGTTTTAAACATAAGTGAGTTTTGATAACCCTTATCATGAAGCCTCCCCCCTCAAGTTTTGTATCTTTTCATAAAAATACCTAGGAAGAGAAAATGAATCATAAATTAGGAATGTGATTGCGTTCCTAGATATCAATATCTTTTACGTTCACCTTCCTATTCTGTGTATCGGATAATCATGACTGACTTATCCCCCTTCATCTTCATAAAAAACAAATATCTCCTTACTTTTATTATCATGCAATTTTTTATGCCTATTAATTAAAACTATCGCAACATTATAGCTAAAACACAAAAGAAACGCGCAAAATTGTTTTCTACAATTGCTGAATCGTATAGATACCCTTTTTAAATATCCCCAGTATAGCGATAAACTGGGGCACAATCATAAACTTTTATTTTGCTGCCAACAGCTACCTTTCTATCAACTTTAATGATTTTATAAATTATAGATCAGAGTACTTGAATATTCCCTTTCAATACAATCTCTCCACAAGCATCGTAATGGATTTCATAAAAGTCTCTCTCTCATTATTTTCAATCCTTCTAACTCATCTCGAAATCCTTTAATGCATAAATTTGATGCGCAATATGAATACATATCACTCTCTATCATTTTCAGATTTAGGTCCTTTTTGATATTTTTTTTCATTTTCTTCATATTTCTTAATTTGTTTTTTCAGTTTTTCAATTGCTTGCTCGCGTCTTTTAATCACCATATTCTGCTCTCTAAGAACTCTATCTCGTTCTTCAGTCATCTTCATAGAATCCCTTAAAAACTCATGCTTTATCCTTCTGGATTCCTCTTTTAGAGCTTTAATTTGACCGCGATAATATAAAGCAAATCGAAATATAATCCCGCTGAACAACAAAACAACCATCATTGCTCCCAATAAAATTTCGTTTATATTCATTTTGATCTCCTCTCATTGCCGCTCAAGTGACGTAAGCAATTTGTTTTGTTTCATCCTCCATCAAAAAAGAAGGCAATAAAACACATACTCCAAGTGCGAATAATCACCCTCGGCATTCGTATTTTCTCCATTAAAACATTGATAAATGACGCAAAAAAACACCCTGAAAGCAGCTAAGTCTAGATGCTCTCACCAATTATTTGCGACATATTTATTGATCCAAAATATAAAAAATAAGAAACTTCCAACAAAACGAACAACGTGATAAAATCAATATCCACCTTCCCCGAAACGTTCCTATCCTCTTTTACACTATATGGAATATGGCTGTATGTGGGAGTTTTTTCATTATTACAAAAATCTTCTGTCTTACAAAGCGCAGCTTTTCTGTAAAAGTTTTACCTTCCCACAAATCTTTACATCACCACAAACCAAAGCATCCCTAAAAACACGAGACTTTCTATAATCACGAGTATTACTACAAACTTCAATATATTGAGTATTCAAAATTTGCCCTAAAACGACTACATTCGTGTAAACATATGCCTCTCTACTCATATTCAAATGACAATAAAGTTCCCCCTTTCGTAAACATGCAAATTCTTGGCTCCTCCCTAGACAACCAATACATTAGCGCATTGTCATAAACAAAAATACCCTCAAAAACACAAACTTTATTATAAACTGTCGCATCATCAAAAGCCCCCCCATCCTCATAAGAGCATTGATCGCGTGTATCACATTGTGCCAAACGACCACCTTCATACTTCAAATTATTTTTGTGTTCTATAAAAACACCAAAATCACTTTTTTTGATATTTCCAAAGTTTTTGAACGCACACATACGACATACCATTTGATAGTGACCTAATTTATTACAATAAAAGAGAAATGGGCTTTTTAAACCTATGAATTTATGTTTTTTCTCCAATCACGATCTTGTCTCTTAATGTTGTAAAGCTTCGTTATATGCTCACATACCGGCTTAACACAGAATTTTTTACAAATGCTGATGTTGGGGTATATCTTGATTTATAATGCTGCTACGTATACTATCATAGCGAAATCTCATGAACATACGCGTGCGTATCACCGTTTCCGGTATACGTGCTGATTTCTTCACAACCGTGGAACTAAGGAACCATTTTTACTGATTCGAATCTAAAAGTGTATGGGGACATTTTGTTATTAGTTAAAAACAACTCTATATGCTTCATTAGCGAAGAGCTACGCATGGATATTTTCACGCTCCTTGTATCATATATTCTGGATTCGCGACGCAATATTAACGCTATAGCGTAAATGTGTAAAGGTCTAAAAATGACAAAGACTGAAAAAGATTGGTTCCAACGCTTAATTGAATTGATAAAAAGTGACGGACGAACGATGATCGAAATAAGCAGAGCAGCAGGCTGTGGACAAAACTATGTCCAACAAATGATAAAAGGAGGAAAGCGACCTTCAGTCGATAAACTTATGGCTATTCTCAACACACTCGGAAATGCTAGTGCCATATATGTCATAACTGGCTTCAACATCTCCGATGAAGACCTAAAACTTATAGCTTTGATTTCGTCTGGAGATAAAAAGAAGATTGAGGCTTTAAATGTTCTGTTGAATGAGAAGCAGTTGTAGAATTTTCTACTCTATCCAATATCGCTTGCTTTTGAGATGTCGATAAAGACTCCCATTTCACAATAATATCCGATAAAGCCGTCTCAAATTTTTCATTATTCTTCATAGTGATACTCCGTATTGTCAAATTATATAACGCTAAAGCGTTTAAAAATATCTCATACCTTAGAAAAAAATATTTGCAATAGGCAGTATAGAAGCAATTGTGTACAAACCGATTTTATAAAATCAGATAAAATTCTATGCGTTATATACCATGGTGAAACAGAAAGCATCGCTTGATCCAGACCTTCTTATGAAAATTGGTATGATCTATCAACAACGCGAATAATGTTACGCAAATCTTATGATTCGAACCAATAACAAATTAACACGAAAATATCTCTGAAGATAATCCTGAACGCTTTAATAAGAGGACACGAAAAAGCTTATTTTAAAAGAAAAATGTAGTCATAATTTTATTTTACATAGCATCATCTATGTTTTTTAAGCAATATTGCAAAGCAAGAATATAACAATGTTATAGGAATAAGTTCTTATAGACAGCCGCGCCACCTAAAGAAAAACGATTAACGCATTTACAAGGCAATCGCCCCTCTGCAAACACTGTTTAAATACTGATTCTCTATCATGAATAAAAATGACAATGTTAAAGAGATACAATGAATCATCACCCATGATCTCCGTACGTAAATTGTAGAATTTACAACAAAGAAGAAATTCTCTCACGTAAATGAAGAGTGATGATCTTTGAAGAAGAAAGGTACTTTTCCAACAAAAAATCACCTCCCTTACCAGTCATTTTGCAGAAAAGAGAAAGCTCTCTTCACAATCAATACGAGAAGATTTTAAGCAACATAAAAAAGAGCAAAGTTTACCGAAATACTGCCAATACCTTATAAGAGTAAAATCAAAAAAGATCTTGTGATTTCAATAACAACTTGAATGACGTAAAAACTATAATTTGAGCATTAGACAGAAAACATACAATGGTAAAAAATATCAACAAATATTACCATCTCTACTCCCATGCTTCCTATAAACCTCTATCATACCCTTTCATATACAATCTTTTATCATGATGATATTATTCAAATATCTCAAAGACGTAAAGATCATTCAAAGAAAGCGGATTTGAACTCTCTATTTTCAGGACTTTTTTTATGAACAAGCACAAAATTCAGCATTGTTTTTGTGGATCAAACCCATTTGTAGAACATGCATAACTCACCTCATAAAGGTGTTAACCTCCCGCTTTTGAAGAACATCACACAGAAAAAATAAAAAACAGCATATAAATTAAGGAAGCGAACAAGCAACACATATCAACTTAATCCAGATGCTTCAATGTTGTAAATGAAAGCGTTTCTTTTATGAGACCGAAAAGTCTATCATCACTTCATATATTAAAGTAACTTATAGAAAAATAGTGCAACAAAAAAACGACAAAAGAATTCAGAATAAACAGAGAAATAAATCAAAAGAACGAAAGATACAGAATCGCCAAACTTTTACGAAGCTATCCATTTTTCTCTTGGATAATTCCCCATTGGTGGGCCCGGAGGGACTCGAACCCCCAACCAAGCGGTTATGAGCCGCTGGCTCTAACCAATTGAGCTACAGGCCCCACATAGGTGGTCTTTCTCTAAACTAAAATGCTCTATGATACAAGAGCTGACCCGAATTATAACCCATCTTTTTCTCTTTTCTATTGGTTTTTTTTCTAACGCCCTAATTTCTTTACAAGAACTCTCAAAAATGAGAGAATAGTGATGACAAATGTAAAGGAATAGATATGATAGAAAAGAAAACTCAACCACTGAAGAGTTCTTTGGTTAAAATAGCCATATTAACATTCACACTCTTAGCCGCTTCATTGGCGGGTGTGCGTGCTTATGCTGAAGACAATAAAAGAGATGCAACGATTACAGTAACTGCAACCGGAGAAAGTCAAGCTGCACCGGATATGGCGATTATTAATCTCGCCGTTGTTACTGATGATAAAACTGCTCAAAAAGCATTAGCCGCGAATAATAAATCTATGAATGATATTGTAAATGCCTTTAAAAGCAATGGCATCCAAGCAAATGATTTACAAACATCGGGCTTATCTATTTATCAATCTCATGCCGATAAACATCACGAAAAAAAGAGTAATGAAAAACTCTATCATGTTTCAAATTCTTTAACCGTGCGCATTCGTGATCTTAGCAACGCTGGTAAAATCTTTGACCAAGCGATGACACTGGGGGTTAATTCAGTGAATGGCATTACTTTTACCAATGCAGATACGAAGCCATTTTATCAAGAAGCACGTAAAAAAGCCATTACTGAAGCCATTGAAAAAGCGCAAACAATAGCACAAGCGGCTGATTTAAAATTAGGGAAAATTATTAAAATTAATGAAAAAGAGGATTACTACCACCCAACACCGCGTCTCATGAGTAGAGCAGCTGATGCAAGCTACGCAGACACAAATTTTGCAGGGGGTGAATTAAATTATAATGTGACTGTCACTGTCGTCTTTGCGATCGATTAAAGCACCAACCATTGTATAAAGCACTCATATTACTGGCTTTCACATAGAAGACCAGTAATATGAGTGAGATAATCTTCTTCAGATGATAATTCATCTTCGTAGATTTCTATATATCCGCGTGCGGAAATGTGTACTTTATGCACCGTTTGATAATCTCCTGATACCAATGGATGCCACCATGGAAGATCTTTTCCTTCATGAATTAACTTATAAGCACAACTTTCTGGAAGCCAACGCGCTGTTTTAACGGTTGTAATGTCTAACGATATACAATCTGGTACAATTGATTTACGATGAACATAGTCTCGACACTGGCAAGTTTCCCCATCTAAAAGACGACAAGCAATACTGGTTGCGTACAGATCACCCGTATCATCATCCTCAACTTTATGGAGACAACAACGACCACAGCCATCACAAAGGCTCTCCCACTCTGAGAAGGAAAGCTCTTCTAATTTTTTTACTTTCCAAAAAGGAAGTTCTCCACTCATAAACTCGGACACACCTTTTTTAATTAAGACAATCGATAAAAAAAGAAAAAATTAAAAGTTTAATTTCTATCATCCCATCTATTTCTGTCTCTTAAAAAATTCAACTCAATACGTACTTCATAGAATTTTCTTAAAATTTATCTAAAAAAGGGCGTATTCAAAAAATAGCGCATATAATAAATGAACGTAACCTATTAAAAAATTCCTTTGTGAACGGACAAAGAATGAAATGCGTCACCTAAAGAGATAAAATATTCTGCAAAAAATACACCTTTCTCATCAAAAAGACAGCACACTGTGCTATTAAATCTTCTTAAGATATCCTATCTCTTAAGAAACGCATCGCTCTAGCCAAGATAATATTTTGTCGTTCATTTCTTGAAAGCCCCCTCTACTCCATAAACATTCTTTGCCCTATATCTATCCCTACGTGACAAGTTTTTTTTATGCCGCGTCACTTTGACGTTGCTGTTTTGCTTGTTCGATGACATTCAAAAGATCCGATTGTAACCAACGGGATAAAAAACCAAATTTTAAAGGTTTTGGGAGAGAGCCATTGGTAACATGGCGGCGGAATGTTGAGACACTCATGTGAAGCAATTTTGCACTTTCACGGTCCGTTAAAAGAAGATCATTTTCTGTCATAATAAAATCCTTTCATTTTCAAAAATGGAAACAAATCATAAGCATTTATTAAGCACATTTTGGTTCATTTTTAAGGTATTTTATTTATAAAAAACAATATTTTATCATATAATTTGTAATGTGATAATTTATGAGTCTTATTGAGAGCGAATGAGAGAGGAGAGAGCTAAAGTTATCCACAGATCATGGGGTTATGCACCCCATATCTTAAGATTCATAAGCCGCCCGTTTATCCATATAAAACGCGGCGCTGTTCTAGATAGTCAGTACGACGATAGGCACGCTCTACTTTACCGCCGACCGTATGAGCTAAAATAGTTTCAGCGACCTCATAGGGGGCATTGGTTGTTTCAGCGAGCCAATTGCGTAGACTAGAACGAAAACCATGCGGACGTGCTTCAAGTCCAATCTGTTGCATATCAAGTCCAATCTGTTGCATATATTGTGACATGCAATTCTCACCAAGAGGACCCCGACCGGTTGCAGAAAAGAAGAAATCATTGCGAGAGAAAGCGAGCGCGCTTGTTTCAAAATTTCTAATGCCTCTAATGATAAGGGGACGCGAAATTCTGTTGTAGCATCACGCCTTCCTTTCATATTTTCAGCAGGAATAGTCCATATATCTCCATCGACTTGATCTTTATGCATATGACGTAAAGGATTGCTACGGCCCCCTAGGATAAGTAAACGCAAAGCTAGTTGTGTTAGGGGTGATGCTTCGCAAAGTATTTTATAAAAAGCCGGCACATCTTTCCAATCCATGACTGATCTATTCGTGATCTCATGGCGTTGTTTTCCTAAGAGAGCTTGTGCTTTTGTTGTTGCTTGTAAATCAACATCCAGACCCAAAGCTGCCGCATGCTTGAGACAAAGATCAAGACGATTCAGTACTTTCTCTGCTGTTGAAGCTTTTGAATGCTAGATAGGAGCAAGAACATTACGTATCTCTTGTTTATGTAATCTCTGAAACGGGCAGACAGCCTAATTTAGGGAGAATATGAAGACGTAAAGGTAAAAACCAATCACAAGCCTTACCATCATCTTTTAATTCAGCTTTACGGCTTTCAAAAGCATCTACGGCAATATCTTTTAAGTAATGAAGATTGCTTATTGCCTCACGCTTTTGTTTGTTGCGTTCTTTAATGGGGTCACGACCTTCGCGTAAAACAAAGCGCCACCCAGTTGCCAATTCACGGGCTTGTTTTAAAGAGACATCTCGCAACGCTCCCAAGCCCATTTCGCGACGAAGCCCGTGAAGGGTATAACGATAAAGCCATTGAGCACCTCCATCTTTACGTTTGTGAAGTAACAAGCCAGCGCCATCACACACTTTGCCAGCTCTCAATGTTGCGACATATCTTGCAT
Source organism: Bartonella tribocorum CIP 105476 (assembly GCF_000196435.1). NCBI lineage: Bacteria > Pseudomonadati > Pseudomonadota > Alphaproteobacteria > Hyphomicrobiales > Bartonellaceae > Bartonella > Bartonella tribocorum. The sequence goes on from NC_010161.1 coordinate 1,729,114, forward strand.
TTGAGAGCGTTCATAAGAGCCATTTTTAGTCCTTTCTTATACAAATTTGATCCACACACTCATCCTGCTTATGAAGTGCAAATGAGTGGTTTTGATTGATGCAAGATAGGCAGATTTGAAATGAGAGAATCTTACGGTATTCGGGTTTCTCATTCAATATGAATAACGCTATATTATCATTATAAATCAATGCCTTATTTTTTAATACAAAGAGATACAAAGCTCCAAAGCTACGAAAAACGTTAAATACCGTAAACTTTTTAGATTATTCAAAGTGTTCCATATTTTTCTTAAAAAACCACCCAAGTATACGGTCACACCCCCTGCCCTCCTCCATGAAGAAAAAAGAGAGAACGATTAAAATACACCAATTCCCTTATTTAAGAATCGAGAAAACTGCGTAATTTTCGCGAGCGGCTAGGATGCTTTAATTTACGAAGTGCCTTTGCCTCAATTTGACGAATACGTTCTCTTGTAACTGAGAACTGTTGTCCCACTTCTTCCAAGGTGTGATCAGTATTCATCCCTATCCCAAAACGCATCCGCAAAACACGTTCTTCCCGTGGTGTTAATGAAGCAAGAACACGTGTTGTCGTATCTCGAAGATTAGCCTGAATAGCTGCATCAATGGGTAATAATGCATTCCTATCCTCAATAAAATCACCCAAATGGGAATCATCTTCATCACCAACAGGCGTTTCAAGTGAAATAGGTTCTTTTGCAATTTTAAGAACCTTTCTCACTTTTTCTAACGGCATAGAAAGCTTGCTAGACAATTCTTCTGGTGTTGGCTCTCGCCCAATTTCATGGAGAATCTGACGTGAGGTACGCACAATTTTGTTAATTGTTTCAATCATATGAACAGGGATACGAATAGTGCGTGCCTGATCTGCAATTGAACGCGTAATGGCCTGACGAATCCACCATGTTGCATAAGTTGAAAATTTGTAGCCACGCCGATATTCAAACTTATCTACAGCCTTCATCAAACCGATATTGCCCTCTTGAATAAGATCAAGAAACTGCAAGCCACGATTAGTGTATTTTTTGGCAATTGAAATAACAAGACGTAAATTAGATTCGACCATCTCTTTTTTTGCAATTGTTGATTCGCGTTCACCTTTCTGCACCTGCATAACAATCCGGCGAAACTCACCAATCGAAATAGCCGTTGCTTGCGCAAGATTTTGTATTTCACTCCGCAATTTTTGAATTTCTTTTGCTTCACGCATTGAAAATTCTTTCCAACCCGGAGCTGGTAAAGTGGCAATATAATTCATCCAATCTGCATCTAATTCACGACCTTGATATTCTCTTAAAAAATCGTCATGACCAATGCCATAACTGTTAGCGATTCGTTTCAGCTTACCTTCATTATGAATCAATCTCTTATTGATATCATAAAGCTGTTCAACCAACGCTTCGATACGATTTTGGTTCAAAGAAAGAGATTTTACCGCTTGAATCAACTCGCCTTTTAATTGAATATATTTTTTCTTTTGAGAAGCTGTAAGAGCTCCCTCTTTACGCTCTGCCAAACTGCTTTCAACATGTTGATCTTGTAATTTGCGTAATTTTACATAGGTTTGAGCAATAAAATCCAATGTTTCCATAACTTGAGGACAAAGCTCATTTTCCATTGCAGCAAGAGATAAGTTAACATCATCATCGTCTTCTTCATCATCTTCTTCAATGCCTCTTTCTCCTATATCTTCTCCTATATTACGTATACCAGAAGATATATCTTCTCCTTTTATCTTATCAACTTCACTTCGCTCAATAACAGGGGCCTGCTTTGCTTCTGGACCAGCGTAAGTGGTTTCGAGATCAATAATTTCACGAAGAAGAATACGCTGTTCTTTTAACTCATCACGCCAGATAATCAGAGCCTGAAAAGTCAAAGGACTCTCACAAAGTCCTGCAATCATTGTTTCACGCCCTGCTTCAATACGCTTGGCAATAGCAATTTCACCTTCCCGTGAAAGAAGCTCAACAGCTCCCATCTCACGTAAATACATACGCACCGGATCATCCGTACGATCTGTTACTTCGCGCTTATTCGTTGTCGTTGCAATTGCGTGGCTAGAAGCCTCGACTAAGTCTCCACCCTCTACCGTAATTTCTTCTTCATAATTTTCAGACTCAACTTCATTCTCATCATCGACAACATTAACCCCCATCTCAGAGAACATCGCCAAGATATCTTCAATTTGTTCAGATGTAACCTCGTCGGAAGGAAGAACAGCATTGAGTTCATCCATCGTTACGTAACCATTTTTTTTGGCAAGTTTAATCATTTTCTTGATGGCATCATCAGAAAAATCAAGAAGAGGACCATCCAAACTCGCTTGGCTTGTTACTTCCGCATTATCTTTCTGTTTAACCTTTGTTGCCATACCATAACTCCACTCGATCACTTCATAGTTTCCATGTAATCATAGTTTCCATGTGACCAGCTTTTTTGCTCTCACTTATAATCAACCAATAGTTTCTCATATATACTTCCTTTTAAGAGATTGCTATTGGAAAGAATACATTTCGTATATGCCCTGATATCCTTATAAACCTGACATCCAGACAAAAACGCGGGAAAACTCCAGAAGTTTCCCCGACACCTCTCAGCCCTTCTGAGATAATCTCTGTACCCTATCGTAAGAACCAATTTCCCGCTTTTCCTAAAATTTATATTGTCATCTTTATGAATTAATCGTTATCCTTATAAAAATGTCACTCTACATAAACTTCCTCATCTAAAACTTAAGTGACTGATTCGCATTAAAAAAGCGAATCATTTTATCGTATCTTGTGTATTCCCGTCTATTTTTTCATCCAACCAACTTCCAAACCCTTCAATTAATGCTTCTGTTGCCTGCATCTGCTCCAGCTCATTTTTTATCTCCCGAAGCAGATCAAAAACCTCACTCTTAGGATTTTCTACAAGTTGCTCTTCAATATCCTGTAACCTCTTATGTAGGTGGTGTTCCTGAAGATGCAAGTAGACAGCTTGTTTTAATATAGCACGTGCATCTTCGATAGAAGCTCCCCCAAAGATAATACGCATACCAATATTTCGCACAAGATGTTTCATACGCTCTAATAGAGCCTTTTGCCCTCTTTTTTCTAAGAACGCAACCATTGTCTCTTTATCATGGAGCGTCTGCTCTCCAAGAATTTCCAACATCGTTTGGTGAAAACAGATCAATTGTGTATTTTTTAATTCTAATTCAGAGAGAATCTCAAAATTTTCATGCCATAACTCAGGATAGTAAGCTAAAGTGAGTAAAATTACAGCTTCACGCAACGGAATAGCTTGCGAAGAATTTCGTACTATTTCAGAATTTGCTAACAAAGAGAAGGATTGATCTTTAAAGATCCTATTGGGTGAAGTCTGTCCATATCGCCCTCCCCCTTTCTTTTTTGAAAAAGGGGGACGAAAAAAATCAAAAAGGCGTTTTTTTACATCTTGCAAATAATAACGACGGATATCTTCATCCTTAATCATAAAAATTTGTTGTTTGAGTTGTTTTTCTAGTGCTGCTCGTGCCTCTGGAGTTTCAAACTGCTTTCCATAAGTAGCACGCCACCATAAAAGCTCAATCAATGGGATTGCTTTTTGCAAAAAAGAAGAAAAAAGCTGCGCACCACCAGCACAAACAATTTCATCAGGATCTTTTCCTTGTGGTAACAACACAAAGCGGACACAAACCCCAACCTTTAAAAGAGGCAACACCCGATCAGCAACGCGAAAGGCAGCCTTTAAACCAGCATCATCTCCATCAAAACACAAAATGGGCTCCTTGCCCATCTGCCATAAAAGCTCAATTTGTGCTTCCGTTAATGCTGTCCCTAAGGGCGCAACAACCCCCTCAAAACCAACTTTAGTCAATGCAATGACATCCATATACCCCTCGACAACAAGAAGTGAATGAATTTTTTCATCGCCAACAAAGCGACTATTTTTGCGCGCTGCTGCCGCGTTATAAAGTATATTTCCTTTATGAAATAGCACTGTTTCAGGGCTGTTGAGATATTTTGCGCGTGTTTCTTTCTCTAACGCACGCCCTCCGAAAGCCACCACACGTCCACGCAAATCTTCAATAGGAAACATAATACGATTTCTAAATCGGTCATAAGAATCTACACTCTCCTCATGCACTGTGAGAAGTCCACATTCTTCCATTTGCTTTATTGAAATACCGCGGGTACTCAAAGCTTCTTTCAAAGCTGTACGCTTTACCGGCGCAAAACCAATTCGAAAACGCTCTATAAGTTTTTGCGTAACACCACGCTCCTCCAGATAACGACGAGCCTGCGCCCCTCCTTTATCGCGTAAATGATATTGAAAAAAGTCTGTTGCAATTTTCATCACATCATAAAGGTCAGCTTTTTCCATTTGACGTTGATGATTTTGAGGATCTTCAATAGGGAGTTTCATTCCTGCAAAATCAGCCAAACGCTCAACACTTTCTGAAAAGTGTAATCCATCAAGCTCGCACAGGAAGGTAAAAATATCTCCGCTTACCCCACAACCAAAACAATAATAACGCCCTTTATGATCATCACAATGAAAACTGGGCGTTTTCTCACCGTGAAATGGACAACAACACCAAAAATCTCCCCGTGAAGGTTTACTTTTTCGCATGTCAAAATCCACCCGTTGACCAATCACTGTTGAAATTGGGAGTCTGCTACGCAGTTCATTCAGGAAATCAGGCGGAAAACGCATTATCTCTCACAGAGTTTGAAAATTCTTTTTTGCATATTTAACGACTTTAGAGCATAATTCCAAGACTTCCTCTTAAAGCAGTTGTAAAATTTTAATCTCTCGACTGCCTATCATTTCAGAAATGGAGAGCAAAAAAGTGATCGAATTTATTGTTCAATATCCGTGGTTAGAAGTTATTTCTTGGTTTATTATTCTCACTATATTTGCCCTTTTAATCAACTTTGTAGGACGAAAATTACTCATTCACGGAGCAAAAAAACTCTCTTCTTTCCTCCCCAAAAATACAACGACCGATATTCACAATGCTATTCAATACCTAGCGAATATCATTTCAGCTTTTATTCTTTCAGTCGGTGTTAATTTTATATCCACATTGCCCGATGCATTCGGAACTGTCATCAATAATCTCGCCAATGCCTTCATTATCTTTTTTGTTGTTCTGACAATTTCTGCCTGCCTCAATATCATTAACATCCTTTACGAACAACGACCAACAGCACGACTAAAACCAATAAAAGGGTATATTCAAATTGCTAAAATTGCCCTTTTTGCCATTGCAGCAGTTTTAATGGTCGCCACGTTAATTGACCGCTCCCCTCTTATTCTTTTCTCCGGTCTTGGTGCAATGGCCGCAGTTCTCATGTTAATTTTTCAAGATACACTTCTTTCTCTCGTTGCCGGTATTCAAATTTCATCCACCGATATGGTTCGTGTTGGTGATTGGATTGAAATTCCCAATCTCGGTGCTGATGGCGATGTTATCGAAATTGCCCTTCATACTGTTAAAGTTCAAAATTTCGACAACACCATCACCTCAGTTCCTATCCGTAAACTTGTGACCGACCCTTTTAAAAATTGGCGTGGAATGCAAGAATCAGGTGGCAGACGCATCAAACGCTCCCTTTTTATTGATCAATCCAGTATCCATTTTCTCACAGAAGAAGAACAAAAATATCTTTCCCGATTTAATTTATTAGAAAATTATTTTACACAAAAAATAGCAGAAATCGATCAATGGAACGCTCAATTAGATAAAAATCATGATGTTGTAGCCAATACGCGCCGTTTAACCAACATTGGAACTTTTCGTGCTTATGTTTTTGCTTATCTACAACAGCATCTCAACATCAATCCCAATATGACCTTTATGGCCCGACAATTACCCCCTACAGAAAATGGTTTACCCTTGGAAATCTATTGCTTTACGAACACCACCGTTTGGATAGACTATGAACAAATTCAAGGTGATATTTTTGACCATCTTTATTCCATTCTTCCTTTTTTTGGTCTAAAGGTTTTTCAAAACCCAAGCGGTTATGATTTTAATCAAGTATTAAAAGTAAAAGCAAAGTAAAAACAATAAACTTCAATTTATCAATTTTGAGTTAACCATATTCATAAACAAGAGAAAGAAAAAGTGTCATGAATGGTTCATTGGTACTCCTCCATCTTGCTGGCGCTGTTTCTTTACTTCTCTGGGCTACACGCATGGTACGCACAGGAATTGAACGCGCCTATGGTGACAGACTTAAATATAACATGCGCCACGTCATTTCAAAACCATTGTTTGCTGTAAGTTTTGGGCTTTTTACAGCAATGATTTTACAGAGCTCTACAGCCGTAACGCTCCTCGTTGGTTCTTTCGTTGAATCTGGTTTTGTCTCTGGAATAGCAGGGCTTATGGCAGTACGTGGAGGAGAATTAGGATCAGCACTCGTTATTAAAATTCTCACCTACGATCTCACACTTGTTGTACCCCTTTGTCTTTTAATGGGCACTTGTATCTTCATGACAACGGAAAAACGTGAATGGCGCCAAATAGGACGTATTGTCATTGGTATTGGCCTTTTGATTTTGTCTTTACAAATGATAAGTACCGCAACAGAACCTTTACGGGATAGTGAAATTTTACCGAGCATCATTCGTTATCTTTCAACCGATCCTGTCTCAACTTTTTTGTTGGCTGCAGCTTTAACCTACTTCTTACATTCATCCATTGCAGGAATCATTTTGCTGATTAATTTTGCCAACTACGACCTTATCCACACACAACTTTGTGTTGTCATGGTTCTTGGTGTTAACTTTGGTTCTTCTCTGATAGCCCCCCTTTTAACACGCAACGCTTCTCCGAATACCCGCCTCGTTCCCTTGGGGAATTTACTCATGCGTGGAGCCGGTTCAATTCTTGTGCTGATCTTATTTCTGTTTTTTCAACCACCCATCACATGGCTTGGCAATAACGCCCCCACGCAAGTGATCAACGCCCATATCGTTTTTAATGTTTTCATTCTCCTAGCTGGAATACCGCTTTCAAAATGGGTTTTAAAATTGACCACTCAAATCGTTCATATGAGTACAAAAAAAACGCAAGCCGATAAAACGCTTAATTTATCGGATCAAACAGCTCTTGATGATAGCGTTCTTGAACGCCCAGCTTTAGCGCTCTCGAATGTCATGCGTGAAGTTATTCATATTTGTGATCTTGTCGACATCATGCTAGAAAAAATCATGGGACTTTATGAAAAACCCGATCCCACTATTATTGCTGAACTCAATCAACTAAATACCATATTAGACAAAAAACATATCGCCATAAAACTTTATCTTGCACGATTAGCAGGACAAAAATTATCGAATGAAGAAGCTCTTCAAACGCAAGAACTTCTAGATGCCTGTATAAAATTAGACCAAGCAGGCGATATCATTATTCACAATATGCTGATGCTGGTTAAAAAGAAACAACAAAAAGGTCTAAAATTCAGCAGTGAGGGCTGGAGTGATCTCCTTCATTTCCATGCCATTGTACTGGCCAACGCGCATATCGCATTTAATGTTCTCGTCTCCCGTGACACCCACACTGCACATCTCTTGGTCCAAAAAAAGGATCAACTACGAAACTTAGAAAAAGAGATGAGTTTAAAACATTTTAAACGCTTACGTGAGGGGGATCTCAAAAATGTAGAATCATCCAGTCTTCATCTGGATACTGTCCGCGACCTCAAACAAATTAACTCTCTGTTGACCTCAATGATCTACCCTATTTTAGAACAACAGGGACTTCTTCAAAGTTCGCGCCTACGCAATCCTGCTGAAGAATAGACAGAAAAGCCTTAAACTTTTAAAATAAATCAAATAAAAAATACATCGCATCAATTATTTAATTTTGAACATTTAAATATCTTGCGTAAAATATTGATTTAATAAAATACTTTATTATTGGATGATTTAAATGAACTCTCTTCAATAGCGTCAATTTCTTTCATTTTTAATCTATTCATAATGAATTTCTCAAAACCATCCGCTTGCACTTCTACAAGCGGTTTCGCCATAGAGAATAAAACTCTTGAAGAAAAAATATCTCCCCATCTCAAAGAAAAAACTGTGTGCAATTCAAGGTAACATATTGATTTATAAAGATAATTTACTTATTTATATTACCCCCCTGAATATCGTAAGATTCTCTCATTCCAAACCTGTTCCATGTTAAATCAATTAAAGCCCTTCGCTTTTACGATAAGAGCAGAGAATCCTGCGTGAGTGAAACTATACAAGAAATATATAAGAAGGGACTTAAAAACACCTCTTATGAACCGTCTGAAAACCCAAGAACTTGTCGCAACATTCTAGGCAAGTGTGTAATGGTATTAGCTTGCTTTTTTATGAAACCTAAAGACGGAGATGCTCAATGAATTGACTACCCCTCACGGGCGTCATTGAAAAATGAAGCTTGGGAAAACCTTGAGAGAGAGAGCAATAAGAAGAAGACACCTAAAAGTATGATACTACCAGCCTAAATTTATCTTTTAAAAAGGCTACCACTTAACAGTGCCAGAAAAATAAAGAAATATCCGATAAGAAATGCAAAACTCCACCTGATTGCAACGTTTATATCAATATCTGTAGAGATTGAACTTATACAGCATTTTATAATGCATTAACAAAATAGTTTTAATCTCATTTCAAATAATATTGATATCGATTGGCAAGCTTCCAATCTCTAGATATCCATTTGACGTATTATTTTAGTCACAATTATTTTTTTCAAAACTTGGGAGAAAATATTCGTTTTAAAAAATATGATAATTATACTTTATACGTTCTTAAAATAGTTTTATAAATATTTTCTTTTTTAATTTATATTTTTCAAAAAATAATTTATTTATAACTTAAAATCTTTATATAAATTAAAAATTATTATATATTATACTGATATATATATGAATATTATTTTAATATATAGGAAAGTAATAAGTAAAACCTCTAATAAAAATATCCTTTCCACTGGGTAAAAAAGGAATAAACCTTGATCTTTACAAAGTTTACTCTAGTTACAATCTAAATTCAGGCAAAGGAGAGTATCATGGAAAATGCAAACATCGGTTGGATTGCGGCTATTATTATCGGCGGAATTGCAGGTTGGGCTGCACAATATATTATGAAAAGCCAAACAGGGATATTGTTAAATATTATCTTAGGAATTATTGGCGCTGCGTTAGCGAGCTTCCTTTTTAGTCTTTTAGGCGTAAGTTTTGCTGGTTGGCTTGGTTATCTTATTTCAGGTTTTATAGGAGCCTGTATTCTTATATGGATAGGACGGAAAATTCGATCATAGGGCATTTATTGATTCAATCACCTTTTGGTGTTCAATAAAACAACTGGAATATTTTTAAATATTTCCCCATAACGCGTTAATACCATTTTTGGTATGATGGTGAGATGCTTAAACTACGATTTCTGGCATACACCATCATGTATCTTAACCGAAAAAGAATAAAGACTTCTATAATACCCCCTTCCGGATCGATATAACTCTATACAGAGCAGGAGGGGTAAGCGCGTTATTTTGATGAAATACAAATTTATTTTTGTACCGTATTTTGGAGCGAATGCGCAAACCTAATTCATCGCACTATCATAGCAATATACAAGGTTACAAAACCAATCATGATGATTAAAGATCCTACCGCGTAACACTTAATGCTATACACTTCATCAATAAGCCCATTTTACTGAAAAAAACCGAAGAATTCTTTTGTATTCTTAAAAGATAAAGATAAGAAGTAGGTGCAAAATAATAAAAATATTTTCTAGCATACAAAATAAAGAATATAACTTAAATATAGTAAATTTTTATTTTTATATTTTATAAATTAAATTTTTTAAAGCATTTAATATAAATATATTAAATGATAATACATTACTTTACATTTATTTTTAACAAAAAACATATTAATAACTACTATTATATTTTATAATTATATCTAAATACTGTTAATATAAGATAGTTTTATTATTCTATAAACGAAATAATATAAGCTATTTTCCCCAAAATGTATTCCTATACAAGTCTATCTTATAAAAAATACGACAACTTTTCCATCTCTATTCAAAAGGTTTGAGTATCCCACTTTCTAAGCTGTAATATTAAGGGTTATTATAATATAAGGGTTTTGCTCCTCTTAAAATTTCCTCTTTATACCATCTGACATAGATGAATTCTTCATTCCTTTTTCGTATGCGTTACAAAAAAGTTTAAAGCTGGAAATACCCCATCCATTCCCCTCGCACTATCAAGAAGATTCTATAACGCATTATGGGAAAGCTCTTTAGATAAAGCATAATAGATTAATTTTGCTCTTTTAATGAAAATAACTCTATAATCTATTTCCATCTATCTTCTTTTAAAGATCTTTGCTTTCGATTTTCCCTTTGATATTTTCCTGTTAAAATCTTGCTGCTTTTATATGCCTGTATTACAATAGAGCCATCTCTTTAGCCCACTCAGCATAACATATGGAATAGGATTTTAGATGTGGAGTAAAACGATGTCTGATCTTGAAGATTCCATCTTACCACCTTTGAAGTGGCTCTTTGATCAAAATCCTCCCATACCAGAAAACATTCGCGATTGGCTCATGGAATCGGGCTCGATGACGCTTCGATTAAAAAAATATTGCACCTGCTTCCAAGTTCAACGACAACGCGAATGTTTTATTATGCGAGATAAATTAAAAGAAGAAGCAGAACATCTCCCCAAAAGTGCGCGGTATTGGCTACGCGAAGTCATATTGATGGGAGATAATAAACCTTGGCTCCTCGGACGCACCGTCATCCCACAAGAAACCCTTCTGCATAATCAGTCCTTGATGCATCTAGGAACGACCCCCTTAGGACACTATTTATTTAACAATGATAAACTAACCCGCGATTACATTCATATCGGTCAACAAGGCGTGCTATGGGCACGCCGTTCCCGTTTGCGGCTAAGGGATAAGCCGTTGTTGCTAACTGAACTTTTTTTACCAGATTCACCACTGTACCTCCACCATAAATAGAGGATATTCATTTTATTCTGCATAATATCTAGATTTTTCATAACTTTCAAAGAAGTATCTGAGAAAATAATTTTCAAAATCGTTTCAAAATAAATTACAAACAAAGGCTTCTTTTCGAAATATCTCTTTATCCCAGCTTTAAAAATACTCCCCATAAAAAATCGTTTTCAAGTTCTGCTTTTCTTATCATAATCATGAAAACCAATGCTTGAATTAAGCAGAGACACACCATATTGATAAGATCATCTGCATTTAAACTTCTTGCCGAATAATCACCACTCTTGAAAAATAACGGCAATTCTCTATCAAAGAAACGCTTTGAATCATCAAAAAAGATGACAATACACGCCTACAAAAAGTTTGAAATTTTTATGAGTTAGCTTTTTCTCATCATCCTATTTTTTATCTCTAACAGTGAAAATAATAAATCCTTTTAAAAGTAAAAATTCCTATAATCTTTTTTCTAATGGTGTAACAGCTTTGAAGAACAACAAAATATAAGATAGAAAAAATATTTTATTACTCCATGAACCTCAAAAAACAGGTTTGTTCATTTCAAAGGATTATTTTTTTAATAAGAGCTTTATGTACAAGATAAATATCATTAACCAAATATTCAGCTTACGGACAAAGCCCTCGTACAATAAAAAAAATTCCAATTCCTTTGAATGGATAAGATCTATTGCAATTTTTTACGAAGACTATTGCAGACTTTAGAAAAATTCATTTGCCCCGCATACCGTTCTTTAAGCCAAGCCATCACCTTACCGATATCGCGTAATTTTTCAGCTTTCGTTTGTTCCAAAGCTTCACAAATAACCTGTTCTACTTCCATCTCCTTAAGCTGATAGGGAAGAAATTCACGAATAACGTCTATTTCGGCTTGTTCTTTCTCTGCTAATTCCAAGCAACCAGACTCTTTATAGGCACGCATTAACGCTTCACGCTGTTGAAGCATTTTAGTGAAAACAGACTGAATCTGCTGATCATCGACTTCCCGCTTCCCTTCATCACAATAAAGAATATAACGATCTCTAACCGCAGCATTCATTAAACGAAGTGTAGCAAGACGTGTACTATCTTGTACTTTCAAAGCAGCTTTAAGAGCTCCATCAATCTGGTCACGCACCATAAATTCATCCAATTTTGTTCAAACGGGAGATGCTTTTAACTAATCTTTATCTATCTTGCAATGGAAGATAAAAAAATAATTGAAGTCTCGATCTTAGAAAAGATAAAAACAAGACTTTACCTCTTCATGGAATATCCTTATACTTTCTGCTTTAGGAAAAACATCACGAGAATAATAGATACAGCATCTGTTAGAGCTATGATTTTTGTGTAAATTTAATCATTATACCTTTCAGAAAATAAATTGTGGATACACACTATGATACAAACAATTTCATCGAGCAGACCTTGGAGTGTCAACACCCCTACAGCCCTCTTAGTCTTAGCTGATGGAACTGTTATCGAAGGAAAAGGAGCCGGTGCAACGGGTATTGCTGAAGCTGAATTGTGTTTTAATACCGCCATCACAGGCTATGAAGAAATCCTCACCGACCCATCATACACACAACAAATCGTTAATTTTACTTTTCCTCATATAGGAAATGTAGGAGCAAATAGTGAAGATATCGAATCTCTCACACCTCTCAGCTGTCACGGTGCTGTTGGCGCTATTTTTAAGGCCGATATTACGCATCCTTCAAATTATCGTGCCAGTGAAAACCTTCATCAATGGCTTAAAGCCCGTAAAATTATTGCACTTTGTGGTATTGATACACGCGCACTTACAATTCTTATTCGTGAAAAGGGTACACAAAATGCTGTCATTGCGCATAATTCTGATGGAAACTTTGATATTCCCTCTTTAAAAAAACGTGCGCAAAAATGGCACGGTCTCGTTAATCTTGACCTTACGGAAGAAGTGACATCTCCATCATCAATAGAATGGGATGAAGAACCATGGTGCTGGAATAAAGGGTATGGCACAAACAATGTGCACAATCTTCATATCGTTGCCATTGACTATGGTATTAAACGCAATATTCTTCGCCTTATGGCAACACAAAAAGCACGCATTACTGTTGTACCTGCCCACACAACAGCAAAAGAAATTTTAGCAATGACCCCTGATGGTGTTTTTCTTTCTAATGGACCAGGAGATCCTGCGGCGACAGCTCAATATGCCATTCCAACAATCAACACATTGATTGATCATAATTTACCAATTTTTGGAATATGTCTTGGCCATCAACTTCTCGCTCTTGCTGTTGGCGCAAAAACCGTAAAAATGCACCAAGGACATCATGGTGCAAACCACCCCGTTAAAGACCTTAATAGTGGAAAAGTGGAAATTGTATCGATGAATCACGGTTTTGCTGTAGATGCTGCTACCTTACCAAAACATGTTCAAGAAACCCATATCTCTCTCTTTGATGGCTCTAACTGTGGTATTCGAATCATTGGAAAACCAGTTTTTTCTGTTCAATATCACCCCGAAGCCTCTCCTGGACCACAAGATAGCCACTACCTCTTTCAGCATTTCTGTGATCTGATTATGAATCACAAAAAAATATCTTAAGACAAAATGCCTCACCTTTTGGCCTCTTTTCTTTGAAGAAGATCATTTTCCTACCCATAATGGTAGTGTTCCCGACAACTTATGGAATAAATATTATTTTCATTATTTTGTAACTTAAATGAGAGTGCTAAATAACGTCAAGTTTTCTCACTTTCCTCCTTGTTCGTTCTCTCATGCCCCTCCTTTTAGGATTATACCATATCAATCAAAATTACTGGCTGCCCCCCCAAGCAAAATGAGTATGTCAATATTTTGAATGCCTAACTAAGCACTATCGTAAGTAACATTGGAAACTGGCAAAGTGAATGATAATGCTACATCTCTTTATAAATAAAGAGAAGTGTGTATTGTGGATCTTATGCCATTTATAGAAATTGTTCCCTTCTATTCTTCGTCGGCACTATCACGAAATTGGGGCAACCCCATTGAAAACTATTCCCTCAAAACAAGTGCTTGATTCACAAGATAGTAGTTCTGAGCATTCTACTATGCATCAGAAGCACCATTCCCATTAAAGGACGAAACAAATAAAAAGTGTGAAACAAGGCAACCAATCTGTACTCTTTAAAAAATATTAGTGTCAATAATAGTTTTGAAAACGGTAAAGCCGAATGAAAAAGGAAAACCTAAAAATGGCTTTACAACTTTATATTCTTCCCAAATGAGATTTTCTTTCGATTCCAGAAATGATGCAAATAAACATACGCAATATTTTACTTCCAATTTGGGTATAAAAAATCTGAAATTATTAGCACAACACTAGTGCATCTAACACTGAAGCATTTTTTTCAACATACTATTTCATGAACACGGGGTGTTGATAAGCAAAAAAACACGAGCTTTATGATGTATAACAATATTCGCAATAAATAAAAAGGATATATCGGTATTTTATATGATATTTTATAAAACAAATCACAAAAAAACTTTCTGCCTATCAAATGTCATTTTTGGTGCATTCTCGAACAAGATATTCTTAACCTGCCCTCTTCAACCAATTAACGTACCCGCAAAGCAAAAATAGCCATTGCAACAACAAGAAGCAAAAAACCTCCAACAAAAGGAGCACCAGAAAAATAAAACAGTGCATTTTTATCTGTAAAACATTCAAAGAGAAAAACATAAAAAACAGAACCAAATATCAAACTCAATGAAACAACAGATGTCATGGCTCCTTGTAGCTCTCCTTGTACATTTGTCGGTACCTGCGCTGAAGCAATAGCACGGATAGGGGCATGAACAAGATATTCAAGCATTGTACACGAACAAACCATATAAACCATCCACCCCTTTGTTGCGAATGTATAACCCAGCATAGCAACGGCTGCAAACAAAAGCCCCACTATAGTTATACGCCAATCACTCCATCGCTTAGAAAAATAAGGCAAAATAAGAACAACGACAATAAATTGGCCTATCCCAAAAACACTATAGGATAGCCCAATAGAAAATGAACTCCAATCATAGCATTCTTTCGCAATGAATGCCCAAATACTTAGCCATATGGATTCCGCAAACCAATAAAGAAAAAAGACCAACAACACCCAAAGAACCATCGGATATTGCTTCAATTGCCAAAAAGCACCTAAGGGATTTGCCCGTTTAATATCAAAAAAGCGCCTATTCCATAAAGAAAGAGTTTCAGGAAGCATAACCCAAGCAAAAATAAAATTAATGAATGAAAAACCAGCAGCAAAATAAAATGGAATACGCGGACCAAACTAACCTAAAAAACCACCAATAAACGAGCCTAAAATAAACCCTAATGCAGATGCAACCTCTAATAGACCAAAATTGCGTGTACGATTTTTTTCATCCGATATATCAGCAAGATAAGCTGTACAAGTTGCAAAACTAGCACCACTTATCCCTGACAAAAGACGCCCGATAAACAACATAGAATAGCTCCATGCTATAGCACATATTAGATTATCAAGAGCAAAGCAGATAATAGAGACAAGCAAAATAGGACGACGACCATAACGATCAGAAAGATTACCAATAACAGGAGCAAACAAAAACTACATCACTGAATAAGCAGCAAGTAATTTTCCTCTTTCTACAAAAGATGTACTAACATCTTTTCCAGTTAAATGAGAAAAATATTCAGGCAAAACAGGACAAATAATTGCAATGCCAAGAATATCTAACAATAAAGTGATGAACACTAAAATAAGCCCCCGCCGAAGAAATTTCGGATTGAGCATGTGATCTTGCATAACATACATACTATTTTACACTCAGTTACTCATTTTACATACACAGTTACGCCCCCGCTCTCTTTTACCCTCCCATCTTTTTTAAGTACTCTATATCGTATAATTTTCACATACAAAATAATAACAAAATAAAAATTACAAAAATATTCAATATAAAAATATAAAATTATTTTTTATATTAAATAAACAAATATTTATGAAAATAAATCATGAATAATTTCTCATAGAATATAGAACATTCCAACAATTTTAGAGAAATTATGATTTATTTTATCAGACATTATTGTCATTTATCGTACCACTACTTTTAAAAAAAACAATTCTATTGAATACATCAAATATCCTATAATAATTAAAACCTTTAAAAAGATAAGCTCTTAAAATTTTTTTCATCTTCAGAATATACGATAAGGTTCAAGAAGCATCACCAGAATAGCTTACCACTGTAAAAACTGATCATATTTATTGAGGACATCAATGATTATATGCTATTATGAAATCCAATAATGATCTAATAAGCATGAGAAAATACCACCTTTAGTGAGGGTTGTGTGTGGTCTGTTAAATTCAAAAATGATGTATAAAATGCAAAAAATATCCCTATTCATTCTCGCTTTAATGTTCGTAACAGGATGTGATGTTCAAAATTCTGATTCACAAGAGAGTGTTTTAAAGAATAAAATAGAAACACAACAAACAACCAACGTAGAGCTAGATCCCTATACTTTAAATAAATTAAATGCTCTTCTCAAAAAACGTTCAGAAACAAATGATCACGAAAAGGGAACTTTGATTGGCTTTCTTTCTGAAGCTTTTTTAGGGACACCTTACCAAGCAAATATGTTACATGGCTCAGAAAAGACGCCAGAAAAACTCATCATTGATTTTAGAGGCTTAGATTGCTTCACTTATCTGGATTATGTTGAAGCATTGCGCAAATCAACATCCCCAAAAGAATTCATAAATAACGTCATAAAAACGCGTTACATTAAGGGTAATATTCATTTTTTAAATCGAAAACATTTTTTTACAGACTGGGCTTATAGAGAATATAAACTCGCCACTGATATTACTGCTGAAATAAGTCCTCATGCAGTCAGCATAGAAAAATATCTCAATAAAAAAGCTGATGGTGGAAACTACCTTCTTGGACTTCCAGTTGTGAAGCGCACAATAACGTATATTCCAAGTAACTTTATTAATGAAGAGGTTATAAGCCGTTTAAAATCAGGGGATTTCATTGGTATTTATACAAAACTTGCTGGATTGGATGTGACACATGTGGGTTTCTTTATCATGACCGATAAAGGACCAATGTTACGAAATGCTTCTTCACGAAAAGAAAATGAAAAAGTCGTCGATTCCCCTTTTATGGATTATGTTATGAAAACGCCAGGAATCATTGTTTTAAGAGCCCTTAAATAACATTGAATAACATCATAGCGATATGAAAGAGCTTTCTATTCTTAATAGATGTACTAAAGTTGTTCAGATAAACATCCACTTCGTATAGGCTACACGAATAAAATCATATTTGGAGAAATGACGGTTATAATTAACTTTACTAACTGAAAGCTGAAAGCAAGAAAAACTCTGTTGCCGTATCACGCTTTCTTTTCATATTCTCAAGCCAAAAATTATCTATAGGCTACCACCACTCTAATCTTTATGAATATGAAAGATTTTTTTTAAGAATAAGTAAAGCCAGTTATGTTATGAGTGTTGTCTCACAAAGTATTTTATATAAAATTTATAATTACGCTTCATGTTTCCTTGCTCTCACAAACAAGAGATCTATTCCTGACAGCCCCATAAACAGTCCATCTTCTTAAGCTAATTTCAGCAGCTCACTATTTCATGTGATTTACTTAAGCTTCATCGACAAGCCTTACTGCTCAATATTGACCGCGCACTCTAAAAACAGTTAATAGATCAAATTTTATAGGCCTTATCTCACTACACCTTAAATGACAGTGTACAGCAACAGAATAGATCTTGCCTGAGAATACTCAGTTTAACCTTTGACTTTATTGATGCAAAAATAAAAGCAACGAAAGAGCATCATTGTATTTTCAAGAAATATGAATTTCCTCACCGTAAAAGATTAGCGTTTGTAACATGATAGCCAATTTGAAAAAATCTTTTTATATAAAAGGTATCATCGTTGTACCGGGAGGCAATTTGGCCTCATCTTCAGGCTCGACATGAATAGAAATACGCACATTATCAAATTCTTTTTGAAGAACAGCTTCAATTTTATCACAAATTTTATGAGCTTCTCCGACCTGCATGACAGCCGGCACAACCAAATGAAACTCTATAAAAGTAACCCTACCAGCAACACGGGTCCGTAAATCATGGATCTCAAGTGCACCATCTGCATTTGCAGAAATCAACTCCCGAATCCGCATAGTTTCATTCAATTCAACGCCAACATCCATTAAGCCTTGAACAGCATTCCTAATTACCTTCCAGCCTTGTAAGAGAATATTAACAGCAACGATTATCGCTAAAATAGGATCTAAAACGCCCCATCCCCCTACAAAACCAGCAATCAGACCAATTAAAATTGCAAGCGAGGTAAAAACATCCGTTATGAAATGCACACCATCAGCTTTAAGAGCCGGGGAGCGATGGCTTTTTCCCTGCCCGATAAGAATCATTCCCCACATGCAATTTATAACAGTTGCAACAAGATGAATAACAAGCCATATCCCAGGTTTCTGCAATACTTTAATAATAGAAAGCGCTATCCATGCTTCTCTTAAAATAACAATTGCCGCAATAATAATGAGGATCCCTTCAAGAATCGCAGAAAAATATTCCGCTTTATGATGTCCAAAGGGATGATCATCATCTGCTGGCTTCATACTCACTTTAACAGCCCACCATGCTGCCAATGACGCAAGGATATTGACGATTGATTCCAATGCATCAGAATAAAGAGCAACCGACCCTGTAATGTGATATGCCCAATATTTCAAAGCAAAAACAATACACGCAATAAAAATAGAGTATAAAGTTAAGCTTTCTATATTGATTTTCACATTCATGAACCCCATCCTTTTCCTCACAAAACAAGGAATAATATCTTCAGCCCTATAATGATATTTTTGGCATACCACCAATATTTTCTCAATATTACAAAAGCTTCATCATACACGAAACGTCTCAATTCACCATTGTTATCGCAGAAACTGCTCAAGTTACACGAACATCAGCAATAAAGGATGAAGAAAACAAGTCATAAACAAACAGCTTTCCCGAGAGAAATATACAGATCAGAAATCAAATACATCCCCCTCTATTAAACATTTTCTGAATAACGTAAAGCCGTCTCACATCTTATGAACGAAAAGCTTGGTTTTTGCTCAAATATATCATGATCATGCATTATTTTTCACATCTTATGATGTGCATTACAACCCATCTATAAACATCTTTTCACCTTAGAAAAAATGACTGAGCGCTCTCCTGTAACCTCACAGCTTAAGGAAATTTCAAAATATGATTGCTAAAAAACCGAGAAAAGATTTACGCCCCAAAAAAGAATCTGGGCATTGGGGACCCAGATTCTTTTCCCTTAATAATTTAAGGGCATACAGAACTTGGGAAATAGCGGGGACCCAAGATACTGCACCCGATACGAAAAAAACACTTATTATCCCGCATCAGTATTTGCACAATACACCTATTAATATATGTTGTCAACATAAATTCTACCATAAGTTTTAAAAAATAATATTTTTTATCTCTCTTTTTAAAAATAAAGCTTAAAACTAAAGCAAATTCTAACATCTGGAAATTGAAAGAAAAAAACATTAAAAATCTCGCATGCATTTGAATATCATAACAATCGACGAAACGAATGACCCACGTCTGAGAGACTATCATAATATCCGTGAAAAAGATCTCGTTGGACGACAACAGCAATTTATTGCTGAAGGTAAAATAACATTGTCCGCATTATTGCATTCGAAAGAGTTCTCTGCTCTCTCGCTGCTTATTGTCGCAAAACGCCTCCCTGGACTTCTACCGCTTTTAGAAAAAACACAGCCTCCATGTCCCATTTATTGCGTTCCACAAAAAGTTATGGATGATATCACCGGTTTCCATGTTCATCGTGGTATTCTGGGTATCGGTAAACGCAAAACGCTCCCATCATTACAAAGTTTTTTAAAAAATCTTCCAGAAAAAGCTTTGATTCTGGTTTTATGTGGTATCTCGAATCACGATAATATGGGATCAATTTTTCGTAATGCAGCAGCCTTTGCCAGTCACGGCATTATTGTTGATAAAACCTCATGCGATCCACTTTATCGCAAATCAATCAGGGTTTCTGCCGGTGCTGCTCTAAAAGTGCCCTATACGCAAAACGCTGATATCAATGACATTATAGCTGCTTTACACGATGAAAATTTTCATCTTTACGCACTCTCCCCTTCTGCCCCGCACACGCTCAGACAAGCACACAAAACCAAAAGAACGGCACTTATTTTTGGAACAGAAGGTGATGGCTTACCACCCCATGTACTACAACAATCAACAGCCTTACGAATTCCCATGACTGACGGCTTTGACAGCCTCAATGTTGCCACAGCCTCAGGGATTGCTCTCGTCCATTTTACCGACTTTGACCACTCAAGATGATAATCCTTTAAGTTGCAACAAATATCCGATGATATATGTTCTTCACCAACCCCAAAGGTTGCTATCCCCTAGCATTTGAGAGCATATAAAGACATTTTTTTAGTTCCCCCACCATCATCCCACTTATAGTGTGTAAGAGACATGGTTTTAATGGATTTGATCATAAAACAAATCTGCAATGAGAAAATCTTACAGAAATCTCTCATTCAAGTTGGAGAATAAAAGTTATCATTATAAATTAATTCACTTTCCCTTTATGAAGCCGTTGTTTTAAGTTGAGAGGAAACAGAATCTTTTGTTTCAAGATTGCATAAAACACGCTTCAACATCACTTCAATGTCAGCCGCACGTTCTGAATGCGTTACAAATCCGCCCCCCAGAATACGCGCCTCATGACCATTTCCATCATAAAGAACGCAAGCTTGCCCTGGTGCCACACCATTTTCACATTCCAACAGATCAACAGAAAAAACACCTTCTTTATAATGCAAGCATGCAAGGTGGGGAGGACGCGTTGAACGCACCTTTACAGCCACCTCAATACCTTGAGAAGGGAAATTATCCAACGACTCATCACCAAGCCAATTCACATCACGTAAAAAAAGCTTATGCGTTTCTAACATTTCACGCGGGCCAACAATAACACGGGCATTTTCCACATCGAGATAAACCACATAAAGCGCTTCACCCGTTGACACCCCAATACCACGACGTTGACCAACAGTATAATTA
This sequence comes from Bartonella tribocorum CIP 105476, assembly GCF_000196435.1. Classification (NCBI taxonomy): domain Bacteria; kingdom Pseudomonadati; phylum Pseudomonadota; class Alphaproteobacteria; order Hyphomicrobiales; family Bartonellaceae; genus Bartonella; species Bartonella tribocorum. The sequence continues at coordinate 1,750,363 of NC_010161.1, forward strand.
ACAATTCCTGAATGTTTACCTAAAATCTTTCCATCGATATGGACAATAAAGCCCGGATTAGCAGCTTCTGGACGCAGTTTTGCGATAACATCTGAATATTTTCCTTGTGGAACAAAACAAATATCCTGACTATCATGCTTATTGGCAACCACAAGTCCCATTTCTGCAGCTATTTCACGAACACGCGCTTTTGGAAGGTCGCCAAGTGGAAAACGCAAATAATCAATCTGTTCTTGTGTCGTTGCAAAGAGAAAATAACTCTGATCACGATCGTTATCGAGAGGACGAAAGAGTGCTCGATGTGCCCCATGAGAACGCGAACGAATATAATGTCCCGTTGCCAAAGCATCTGCCCCCAATTCACGCGCTGTTGCTAATAAATCAGCAAACTTAACCGTCTGATTGCACGCAATACATGGCACTGGTGTCTCTCCATGAGCATAACTTTCTGCAAAAGGATCAATAACAGCTTCGCGAAAGCGTTTTTCATAATCAAGAACATAATGCGGTATTCCCAACATTTCTGCAACACGGCGCGCATCTTCAATATCTTGTCCTGCACAACACGCTCCCACCCGATGCGTTGCAGCCCCATGATCATAAAGCTGCAATGTAATGCCAATGACATTATACCCTTCCCTTTTCAAAAGGCCTGCAACAACCGATGAATCAACACCTCCCGACATTGCAACAACAATGCGAGAATCCTCAGGTTGTCCTGGTAAATCAAGACTATTTAAAAACATGTACTCATTCTCTATTTCGTGCTCTCTTAATCGATACCCATATGTTAACATCCTAATGCACGCTTCTTCACCACTTTTGTGCTATTGTCTTTATATTGTTTTTTTATCCTTTCCACAACCATAGCATCACTTTCTTAAAAGCAGCTGTAAATAAAAAAGAGTGATAGAAATAAGGCACAATAGTAATCATTAAAAAAAACTTTGTTCTCTTGTTTCAAATCTAGCAAAATAAAATCTAGTAAAATGTTGCAAAAGGCGCTTCTAAACAGTTTTCTCGAGACTCTTTTACACGCTCAATAACTTTATTAATTTTTCCTTTCAACACGCTTAGCTCTTTTTTAAATTTCATGCTTTATAAACGAATCAAGTCCTTGGCGAAAGGTAGAGGATACGAATGACCAATTGGATAAAAACACAAATGAAATATGTTATTGGGCCAGATGGAAGTCCACTTACAATTGCCGACCTACCGCCACAAACAACACGACGCTGGGTGATACGTCGCAAAGCTGAAGTTGTTGCGGCTGTCAGAGGCGGATTGTTAAGTCTTGACGAAGCATGTCAACGTTATACTTTGACTGTGGAAGAATTTCTTTCATGGCAAAGTTTGATCGATGAACACGGCTTAGCAGGGTTACGAACGACCAAGATTCAACACTACAGGCATTAAGCTGCCATTGATTATGATTCGATAACATAAAGCACTTTATGAAAACAGCTAAACTTTATAAAAGTCTAGCTGTTTTTATATTATATTTTCAAAAGATAAATCTGAAAGAATTAATTTGACTTTTCAATAATTTTTTGATCACCCAACCACTGAATTAACTAGCCATTGAATTAGATTGAATCAAGATATCTTCATCATCTGCGGTCGTCTTTTTTTCTCGTGCCTCCAAAAGCTGTGCATGTTGCAACTCTTTATTAGCTTCATGGAGAGCAATTTCAGCATTTGTTTTTTGAAGCTGTAAGTCACGAATGGAATTGAGCAGATTATCACGTCTTTGCCGTGCTGCACGCGCAAAAGCAGAATAAGCAAAATGGTGAACATTATTATTTCCGGATTTACGTTCTTCATGAGAAATCTGTGTTTCCAGTTCTAACACCATTCGTTCAAATTCTGCAATCATCATCTCAAGCTGCGCAATTTCGCGGCGCTTTCCGCGCACTTGAAACATCCTCAATCTCACCATATTTTCCCGTGGCTTCATACTCACTACTCCTTGATTGTGCCAACTCAAAACGCGCATTCATACTCAATTCATATCGTTTAGTTATATGTCTAGCCGAAAAAATAGTCCTTACTTAAGACTATAACTTCGCCCTTCCTTAAAGCATCTGCAAACACAACCTTCTTTAAAGAGCCATAACTATATTCTTTATTTTTCCCTCCCACTATAAAATGAAGAGGTTTAAAGCTCCGTAAATAAACACTAAAATTGTAAAAAAGTAATTTATAAGGCTTTTTTACAAAAATTTTTTTAGCTTAAAATTTATAGAAAAAGCCCTTCATTTCTTATTATGTTAAAAAATATGGGATTTTTTTTAAATAATTTTATAGCCTCTTCCAAAAATAACAATATTTTGTTAACCACTATCATGGATAGTGGGGAATTTGGTAGTGATTGTTACGCGTACTACTGAAATATTCATAAACGCTTTATTACTAAGCGTTTGATTTCATGAATTGTTTTTATCAACAGTGGTTTGACCAACTGTTTATAAAATAGAAATGCTCCTTGTGATTCGGAGAGGAGCGAAGTGAGGGATCTAAAATGCGCGTATTATTAATTGAAGATGATAGAGCGGTTACTCAAAGCATTGAGTTGATGCTAAAGTCAGCCAATTTTAATGTTTATATCACTGATCTAGGTGAAGAAGGCATCGATTTAGGAAAACTCTATGATTATGATATCATTTTGCTTGATCTGAATTTGCCCGATATGTCAGGGTACGATGTCTTGAAAACTCTAAGGTTGGCAAAAATAAAAACACCTGTCCTTATCCTTTCCGGTATGAATGCCATTGAGGACAAGGTCCGTGGTTTTGGCTCTGGGGCAGACGACTATATGACAAAACCTTTTCATAAAGATGAGCTTATTGCGCGTATTCATGCAGTTGTTCGTCGTTCTAAAGGACATGCACAATCAGTTATTGTTACCGGTGATCTCACCGTTAACCTTGACGCAAAAACCGTCGAAGTTGCAGGACGCCCTGTTCACTTAACAGGTAAAGAGTACCAAATGCTAGAGCTTCTCTCTTTGCGCAAAGGCACAACACTGACCAAGGAAATGTTTCTCAATCATCTCTATGGTGGAATGGATGAGCCAGAACTGAAAATTATCGATGTTTTTATCTGTAAATTACGGAAAAAATTGGAAGCGGTTTCTTCGAATGTCAATTACATTGATACCGTTTGGGGACGTGGTTATGTATTGCGTGATCCAATTGAAGAAAACGTAAGAAAAACCGCTTAAGCAGTGAAAATACACATTGTAAAATCTCGGGGTGTAGCGGGCCGAGATTTTTCCCAGATTTTTTTTGTTACAAATAAAAAACTCACATAAAAAAATCTCATATGGAAAGCGCTTAAATCTTAAGAAATAACCACACCCTATTCACAAATATAATCTTATCGCTCGTAAATTTGATCGAAGTTTTTTTCCCCAACACCGACCTTAAGCGCTTCTCTCTTATTCAAAGCTTTTTCACGCTTTCTAAAACAATACAATGATCCTTTTCATCAATATTGATTTTCATCTCTGTCCTCTGAGAAAGTAACATTGTGTAATAAAATTGGATGACATGTGCATCAATAAGCTCTTCTTTAACTTCTCCATGATATAACGCAAGAAAATGAGGAGGTATACGAAGAGTTTTACCGAAAATCTCAAATCGAAAAGAACGTTTATTTTCCTGTTGTACAATCATAAAAACAATTTCACCACCACGAGAAACTGTTGCATTTGCAATCAATAACAAATTAAGCAAAAGTTTAACTTCATCTTTTTGTAACAAAAAGGAGGGAGCCTGCCATTTTAAAGTTGCTTTTTCTTGCTGCATATATTGTTGAGCAACCTGCTCTGCTGCACGTGTATCTATTTGTCCTCCACTTGCACCAGCAAAACCAAAAGCCAATCGCGCAAACTGTAGACGCGCAGAAGCACTCACAACAGATAAACGCACCAATTGCAAAGCCTCTTCTTCAGCACCTCCATCGTCATAAAGCTCCATTGCATTTTGAATAGCCCCCACAGGTGAAATCAAATCATGGCAAATACGACTACAAAGCAAAGCAGCAAGATCCATAGGCTTCAAAGAAACAGCGAACGTCATAACGATTGAAAACTCCTAAATTCAAAAAAAACAAACTTTATTTTAAAGAAAAACTCTTAACATCTAATGCATAAGAGAAAACATTAACAATCATGCTAAAAATTTTCAGAAATAAATTCAAGAATTTAAATAACCTTACATTTTATTTTTATTTGAATAGAATGAAAATTCTAATATTATCTTTTTGTTTGTCACTAATAAAAGGAGAAAACTCCATGGCTCTCTCTCTGCTAAAATACTGGTACAAAAATATTATATCTTTAATTTTCCTTTTATTCGTCACCATAAACACTGCATATGCTCAACTAAAACCAATAGAGCAAAACGAACCCCATTATTCACTTCAAGAAATTATTGATTCTGGTCATATTTTTTTTGGAAAAACAGCCAGTGGTCTGGCAATCGCCATTCAAAATATTTTTTCAAAATACGGTTATCCAAATGCCTATATTTTAGGAGAAGAAGCTTCTGGTGCCTTTTTTGCTGGCTTAACCTATGGCGAAGGAAAAGTTTTTACAAAAAATTATGGTCAGCATAAAGTTTTTTGGCAAGGTCCATCGGTAGGATGGGATTTTGGCGGACAAGGTTCCCGTCTCATGATCTTGGTTTACAATCTTAAAAGCATAAATAATTTATGGAGGCGCTATGGTGGTGTTTCAGGTTCGGCCTATTTAATTGCAGGTGTTGGTTTTCATGTGCTTAAATACCATGATACCTTGTTAATCCCAATACGGACAGGAATCGGTGCGCGCCTTGGTATCAACATAGGGTATTTAAAATTAACACCGAAACCAACATGGAATCCGTTTTAAACGGTTTTTTATTTGAAAGGGGTATTATGCTTATTCAATCGTTTCTTTTTTTTATTCTTGGCGTTGCCTCAATTTCTTGGTTACTGGTGCTTTTATCTCCTTTTATTTGGCGTAAAGCCGTTTATTTTGCATATAAAAATGTTTGTGCGCAAATTCCATTATCACTCACGGAAATACAAGCCAACCATGATTTTATCCGTGCAAAACATGCTGTAGAATTAGCAAAAAACCAACAAAAATACGAATCTTTGCAAAAAAAATACGCCCAACAGAAAATACACCTAAGCCAATTAAAAGAACAAGTTTATCAGCTATATCTCTCAGCACAAAATACTTTTCCCAAAGAAACAGTCACAATCAAACAAAATATCGTCGCAACAAACACCTTCAAGGAAAAGCAAAATGATGCGTGAAAAAATCACACACTATCAGCAATGTTTACAAAAAATCCAAACGCATGGGCTTGACACAAATGCTAAACAGCAACTGCTGGAAGAACTGCGTGAAGAAACAAAAGAACTTGCCGCAACATTAGCCGCTCAAATAGCGCTAGAAGAGGGAAATATATCCCCTATCAACACCCTCATTCAAAACTCAAAAAATAAAAATGACCTAGCATCACGTATTCGCAAAAAAATAACTTGTCTCTCCAACCTCCCCCTTAAATAAGTTGTATTTCAAAAAAACTTTAAAATCAAAAAAGCTTTATTGTAACTTTTATAACTCAAATAATTTTTATTAAATGTAACTTTCTTGTTCAGTTAAAGAAAAGATTTCTTATCCTAAACCGATTTGAAAAAATCCATCTTCTTATCTAGCGATTCCATTTGCTTGTCATATCGACGCCCTAAAGGACAGCATCCCCTGAATCCTAGAAGCAAATATATGCATCACACACTTTAACAAAAAATATCTTCTAAGATAGATCAACTACAAAGCTTTTACCATAAGTTTTAAAGATAAAAGCACATGCTCAAGAATGATAAAAATCTCTTATTTTTTGGATAATCATATCCTGATCTGTTTGCGTCAAATAAGGATGCATTGGCAAACTTAAAACACACTCCCCTAAAGACTCTGAAACGGTAAGGGAATCTTTCACATAAGAAAAGTGTTTATAAGCGGGCTGTTGATGTAAAGGTGTTTTATAATAAATCATTGTAGGGACAGAATTTTTTTGTAAAAAATCTTTTAATTTATCACGCTCTTTGACCTTAATCGTATATTGTGCATAAGCAGAACGAATATTTTCTCCTATTTCTGGAACTGTAACAACATCTCTTAAACCATTGGAATAACGTTGAGCAATTTTTACACGCTTTTCCATTTCATCTTCAAAAATCACAAACTTTTCGAGTAAAATTGCAGCCTGAATACTATCAAGACGCGAATTCATACCAATCCGTACATTATCATATTGTGTTTCACCTTTACCATGAAACAAAATAGAGCGTAAAAGTTCTGCCAAATAATCATCATTGGTCATCATAGCGCCTCCATCACCATAACAGCCTAATGGTTTTGCAGGATAAAAACTTGTGGCGGCCACATCACCAAAAGCACCGCACATAGTATTACCACTTCTTCCACCCATAGATTGAGCAGCATCTTCAATGACAAAAAGATTTTCCTTTGCGGCGACTTGAGCAATTTGCCCATAGTCAGCAGAAAGCCCAAATAAATCAACAGCAATAATAGCCTTTGGCTTTAGCCGTCCCTCTTTTTTAACCATTTTGATAGCGTGAGAAAGTTTTTCAACATCAATATTAAATGTATTGGGTAAAACATCAACAAAAACAGGCTCAGCCCCCACCAAAGCAACCACTTCGGCCGTTGCCGAAAATGTAAAGCTAGGACAAAACACAGCATCCCCTGGACCAATATTTTTAGCCATGAGAGGCATCTTCAAAGCATCCGTTCCATTAGCACATGCAATCACATGTTTAACACCAAGATACTCTGCCAATTTCTCTTCAAATTCTGTTACCTTCGGCCCCAAAATATACTTACCACTCGCGACCACATGCGCAATTGCAGAATTAATTTTATCTTCAATACGCGCACGCTGCGCCCCAAGGTCGATGAATTGCATATTAGCTCCATTGATTATCACAAGAGTGCAAAAACGCTACCTGTCTCTTTTATCTATCATAATTGACACCAGCAGCTGTTAAAATCCGTAAAATCGCAATAGCATCACCACCATTTGTACAAGGTGATTGACGCGTTTCAATACAATGAAGAAAGTGCCGTAATTCGCGAGTAAGCGGCAAATCTTCACAAACATCAATGTAATTCAGCTCATCCATGCTAAAAGCCCACTCTTGATTCTCTTTCCAAATGGCAAAGTGGTGCATTGCCAATTTACGGCTCCACGGTTCCATATCATCAAAAACGAGCATAGCCTTTGTTCCAACAACAGTTAAACGCCTTTCACGATAAGGACTCAAGCGTGAAGCAAAAAGATGACTCTGTACACCATTTGGAAAAGTCATATGAATATGGGAAAAATCGGAAATCTGATCAACGACAGCAGCCCCCTCACCGAGAATTTTGGAGGGTTCACATCCTGTCAATGCCAAAATCATTGAGAGATCATGAGGGGCAAGATCCCATAAAGCATCACTGTGTGTATGAAATTTTCCAAAGCCTAACCGATGAGAATAAATATATCGCACCTCCCCCAATTCCCCCTTTTTCACCAATTCATACATTTTTTCAAAAGTCGGATGAAACCGTAAAATATGGCCCACCATAAAAATCCGCCCATAGGCATCTGCTTCCTGAACCTGGCGTTTAGCATCAGCAACATTTAGAGCTATTGGCTTTTCCACCAAAACATCTTTACCATTTTTAACAGCACGCAGCACATTTTGTGTATGAAATTGTGGAGGCAACGCTAGCACTAGCGCATCAATATCTTGCTGAGCAAAAAGATCATCTGGTGCAACAACCTCTACATCATACATCGTGGCAAAACGAACAGCACGATCGCTATCAATATCAGAAACTGCTGCTAAAGCCCCAAGAGAATGGAGTGTCTTTATATGATTTCCACCCCAATGGCCGCATCCTAAAACCGCTACACGTGGCACCATTTTTATGCCTTACCTTACTTTGATCTATAAAATTACACTTTTACATATCGAGGATAAAATAGAATGACAAGAGAAAAGCTTAAAAACGATGCTTGACATCTCACTATTCTACCCCTTATATCCGCAGAAGATGTAATTATTTGCAATTATAATTTTATTTTGGCGGAGTAGCTCAGTAGGTTAGAGCAGAGGAATCATAATCCTTGTGTCGGGGGTTCAAATCCCTCCTTCGCTACCATTTTTTCAGAATTGTATGTGTATGTATGTAGCTTGTCATCGGGTTTTGCACAATTTGACAGCAGGTTTTGCATCAATTTATTTTTTTTCAAAGGATTTTTAAGAGGTTCTCAAAGGGGTTTCAAAGACCTTTCAAAGGCTGTTTTAAGATTCGTAATTTTGAATGTGAATCTATGGGATTTTACGCCTCTACATCTTTTATCCTACAAAGCATGATAATCACGCGTATTCTCTAAGACGCTCCCATTGTCTTCTAGATCGCTAAAGCGTGTAAAATCGGCTTGAAAGGCAAGAGGAACTATTCCTGTTGAACCATGGCGTTGTTTAGCTATAATAACCACAGCTTTGCCCTTGGCTTTCTCCATTGTCTCTTGCCATCTGCTATACTCAGCACTGCCTTCTTTTGGTTCTTCCTTTTTGAGATAATATTCTTCACGATAAACAAAAAGCACAATATCGGCATCTTGTTCAATGGAACCTGATTCTCGTAGATCGGAGAGCTGTGGACGTTTATCTGTTCGGTTTTCAACTTGGCGTGAGAGTTGTGAAAGAGCAATGATGGGAATATTAAGTTCTTTGGCCAAAGCTTTAAGCCCCATGGTAATCGCTGTCATTTCTTGAACGCGGTTCTCTGAAGAATGCTTTGAACCGCTTGTCATGAGTTGAATATAATCAATAATCAAAACATCTAGACCATGTTGTCGTTTGAGACGCCTTGCACGAGCGGCTAATTGGGCAAGGGATATCCCCCCGTTTGATCGATGTAAAGGGGGGCGGTTTGTAACTGATGCGTTGTATGGATAATTTTTGCAAATTGTTCTTCTGAGAGATTTCCTCGTCGAATATCAGAGGAAGAAACCTCTGTTTGTTCAGAGATAATGCGGGTTGCAAGTTGTTCGGATGACATTTCTAATGAGAAAAAGCCAATGATTCCTCCTTCATTTTGTTGTGTATTGGTATCACGCTTGCAAGCATTGGCGATGTTAAAGGCAATATTGGTAGCCAGTGCGGTTTTTCCCATACTAGGGCGCCCCGCTAGAATAATCAAATCGGATGGCTGCAACCCTCCCATTTTTTCATCCAATGTGTTTATATGGGTCGCTAACCCTGAAAGCTGTGAGGAACGCTTTTTGGCAGCACTTGCCATGTCCAGTGCTTTTGCAATGGCTGTATCAAAGTTTTCAAACCCACCCCCATATTTGCCTTTGTCGGCGAGTTCAAACAATTGATGTTCAATCGTTTCAATTTGTTGTGTTGGTGTAAGCTCTAAGGGAGCCTCAAAGGCTGTATTGACAACTTGATTGCCAAGATTAATCAAAGAGCGTCGGATAAAAAGATCATAGATGACCTGCCCATAATCTTCAGCATTAATGATTGTCACCGCTTCTTTGGCTAAACGAACAACGTAATGGAAGATGGTGATATCGCCAATTTTTTCTTCGGCTGGAATAAAGGATTTAAGGGTAACAGGGTTTGCAACTTTACCTTTTTTGATCATATGCAAAATAGTAGAAAAGATCTTTTGATGGAGAGTTTCAAAAAAATGTTCTGCTTTGAGAAAATCAGAAACGCTCTCAAGTGCATCATTATTAATCAGAATTGCTCCAAGCAATGCTTGTTCGGCTTCTATATTATGCGGGAGTTGGCGAACAGAAGGGGAGAAGCCGTCTTTTGGATTTTCCATTTTTAGTCGGTTTCCTTTTTCCATGTTTCTTTTCCCTCGATCGGTGCCTCAAAGGTAATTTCTGTTGTGTAACCGCTTTGCTTTTCATAGCGGTGGGTGACGGTAGCGGCTTTCCATGACCCATTAATTTCTTTACGGAACCCTTGAAGCAGCAACGGTTGATCCGCCATGATTTCAGGGCGTCCCGCAAGAGTTAAGGAGCCACTGCCTACAGCACGGCATAAGCGATCCGACTCGGAAGCCGCCGCCGCTTGTGCTTCTTCTTGACTTGGATAACAACTGCGCAGACGACGTACGGGACCGCTAAAACCTGTTTGATGCTTGACTTGGCATTGTTGCCCTGTTGAGCGATCAAAATAAGAAGTTTCAATGGTGCCGTATTGGGTGCGCGGCTCTAGGGTAAATTCCCAGCTGGAACAGTCATGCTTATGGAGGGTGAGGGCTGGTAAATTGTCACCGCTTAAAAATAAAAACTTATTGTCCTTGATTAAAAAACGTGCCCGCATGCGGTCGGCAAGGCGGGTTAAAAAGTCAACCGCCGATTGATCGGTGCGCACCACATAAGGCAAGGTTTGTTTGGTAAATTGTGGACTGACCTTTGCTTGATAACCATGGCGTTTGGCAAGGGCCTCAACAATCTCAGCAATGGTTTTGTGGTCAAAATGTTCACTCGCTTGTTCTTTAAGTTCTTTACGCATCGAAGCACTTTTGCCACAAAGCCGTAAAATCTCTCCATCACTGCCCCCAATACTCACCACCGACTCAACAACAAAACGCCCCATAAAGGCTCGGATGCTGTTTTGATAGCCAAAGGTGACATGGAGTGCGCTGTTACTGGAGGGAATCTCTAAATCATTGCCACTATCATCAAACTCCGCTTCAAATGTATCGGCTTCATTGCCCGCATGGTCCGTAATGGTTGCCGTTAAAAGACGCTGGTAAAAAACCTCATGGACAAGATTCTCCCCCACCCTCACCTCAATAAAAGGATGTGTGCGCATTAATCCCATAGCCTTTTGACCACGCTGTTCTTTTCACATGATACAAATTCAGGCAGAATGACCTTTAAGCCCCGCGGCAACAGAGCACCATACCCTGCAATACCTGGATTGGCTTGCAAAGTAGCCTCACAATACCCTTTGATCGCTCCAACTTGAAAACGATCCCCTAACACAGCCATAGCATGTTGAAAGCAGATTAGATCAAGACTCATATCCTCTAGCTCTACCACGAGATGCTTTTCTGGTATCTTCATGGCGTTTCTCCTCCTTGGGAATATTGATCATATCCCTCTTGATATTGTCCCACCTGATATTGACCTTGTGGTTTTCCACCATCGAAAAACGGTAACAAGCTAATGGCATAGCGAATACGCCCCGATTGACCAGAGCGACTGATGTAATCATGGTCTTTCGTCACACTGGTGATCACTACAGATCCATGGAGAATGGCACTATAGCCGTTGTCACTCATCCAACGAATCATCTGAACGGGCTTGGCTGCACGAATGGTTCTGGTGATAGCATCTATCGCTACCCGGTCCCCAAACTCTTCTGGAAACAACACCCCGTGAATGGTCTTGGGATCATTGCCATAACCGGTAAATTGCAAACCGGGCGCCTCTCCAAAACGCTCTAGGCAAACCCAGGAGGCAGAGAACTCTTCCTCAAACGATTGGAAATTAAGCCAGTCTACATAAAAGAGATGTGGACCTAACATCAGCAAAGGATCTCTCATAGACGCCCTCCCATTGATTGTATCCCTTCCAGCACGTCATTTCTTTCGAAACGTATCATTGCATCTCTCCTACCATTGCGCCATCCTAGCACTTCATCCCTCCCCTCATTGAGAGTATCCCTTCCAGCACGTCGTCTCTTCCCTTATTCTGTCGTCCTTATCATTCTGTGCCACCATGCAGCGCATTGGCGCGTGCCCGTTGCAAAGCATGAGCAACCGCACGACCGGTGGCCATGGGGTCACGCGCCCCATTAACATGCACTGTGACATTTTGATTGTGGGTGATGGGGGAACGGTCTTTGTCTCTTGGTTCTCTGGCAGATGAATTTACAGGAGAAGCCCCCGCAAATTGTACTATGGGTTGGATGGACGTTTTGCCTCCTAAAAAACTTGGCAAAAACTCTCTTACATCAATCGACCCAATCCACCCCTTTATGCGGTGAGGTAAAGATTTACAATAATCCATCAATTGTGAGATGGACGACATAAAACCATCAACAATCCAACTCGCTAAATCTTCACCGGCTTGTTCCATACCAACCTTGGCACTCTCTGTGAGCTTTTCGCGGACAAAAAAGCTTCCCAACCATTGCCAAAAGTTGGAAAAGCTTTGTTTAACACCCTCCCACAAACCAGCAAAGCTTTGAGAAACAGAGGAAAGTCCTTGTTTAAACTTTTGCCAATGGGAAGAGAGATCAAAAGCAGCAGCAATGATATTTTTCCATTTGGTGATGGTTGCCGTATCGGCACCAAAAAAGCGCATGACGGCTTCAAAGGCTTGGCCCCAAGCCCGTGTTATCCCCCGTGCAAAACCTTTGACAAAAGAAGAAAAACGATCCCAATATTTCCACAAAGCAAAACCAGCAACAAGAATGACAGCCACAACAGCAGCAATGAGAGCCCCTATTGGGGTAAAAATCCCCCCCACAACAGAGGCAATAGCTGCCCCAACCACTTCGATGACTGTCCCAATAAAGCCAAAAGAGGCAGAAAATGCCGCCCCTGAAACGGCTATCCCTCGTAAAGCCCCCACCAGTAAAGTCATGGGGTGAAGAAGACGCAGCGCACTCCCACCAAGCCCTGCTGCCATTAAACCCAATGAGCGCCCTGAAGCGACTAATCCGCGCCAACTTGCCTTCAGCGTGCGGCTCACAACCCTCATCTTGATAAAAGAGCCCATCAATTGAAGAAGCCCAAGGCGGGTTCCCGCCAGGGTAAAACGTACAACCCGCAAAGCAATATTAAAAGCCATCAGGGCGGCAATGGTTTTGATGATCACACCGGTTAAAACAGGGTGTTCATTAGCCCACGCCATCAAACCATTGACAAATCCCCCAACACTTTCCATGAGACTGTTCACATGGGGCAGGAGCACTTCACCAATGGTGATACCCAGAGCTACAATACGGTTTTGCAACAGTTCAAATTGCCGCATGGCACCGGTTGCTTGTTTGTCAGCCTCTTGTTCTACAGAACCTTTAAAGACTTGTGGATCTTTCACATAATCTAAAGCTTGCCCTAACAATTGGGGGTTCCCCACCAATTTGGCAAAATCACCGGTAAAATCCCGCCCTGCAATGGCAATCAGAGAGCGCATTCCCTGTTCGGATTGACCCAACACATTAAAAAAGCGCACCAAGGTACCGGTGGCATCTTTCTCCAAATCTTCTATAAATTTTTCGCGGGAAAGACCAATATTGCTAAAGGCATCTTCAATATGTTTGCCCCCTGCTTGAATACGCGCACTCATCGCATTAAACCCACGCGCTGCACTCTCTGGTACAATACCAGCAGAAATCATCGCCGTACCAAAGGCTGCTGTTTCACGCGCAGTCAGCTTAAACATGGTTGCCGCACCGGTGGCACGATTGGTAAAATCAGACACCTCACTTGCCTTTGCTGCCATGTGGTTAGAGAGATGATTGATCGCATCCCCTAGATCTTCAATACCTGCTTGATTAAGCTTAAAGACATTGCGTAATTTGCAAAAAACACTTGCAAATTATGAGCTCGGTGTAAGTGAACCATTCACCTCTATCATAATTTCCTATTACACAATTTATAGTGTAGAGTTACATTGGATTCTCTCTGCTAAAAAAGAAATGTTTACAGACATGGGAAAAGCAACGGATTTAAAAACACCTACCATTCCTACTGATCTCATGAAAAAACTTGGATAAATAATCTATACGAACCTATCATGATGCAAAAATAACCCCCTCTTCTGAAAATATAGCGAAATTCGCGACGAAACTTATAGAAAAGTGCAAGAGCTTATTCAAAACATCAACGATAGCGAAGAAATAGAGCTTACCTTGCCTCTTTAAAATTGCATTTAAAACATCAAATCGAGGCTAAAAAAGAACCCTCAACAACTACAAAAAATCCAACCTAACCATTATTTACAATGAAAAATGAAGGCATATGCCTCCTTATATTAAGAACTTTTATTTAATAATTTATTTTTATATTTATTTGATAATAAGTAATATTATTGGATGTGTAATAAATCATTATGTATTTTATTATAAAATTTATAATTATACTTTACATGAAAATAAAAACAATCTATTCGTCTCACAGCAGAAAACCATTCATTTAATGTCCTTCTTATAAGCGGGGGAGGAATGTATGGGGCTTATAAGTTAAGGAAAAATCAATGTATAAAAAATCTCTGTTACTCTGTACAGCGGCTATAGCTGTTACGCTGTTTGGCACCCATTTCAACGCATATGCTGAAAATCTTGAAGTCGCTGATGGGAAAGTAGAAAAAATATCCCAAAAAACTTATGAGACTATTCATGCAAAACCAGGTGGAAAAATTACTGGTGAAAAGTTAACAATAACCGGAAATAAAGACACGAACAAAGATACCTATGTTGTAAAAGCTGAAGGCGATAACAGTGAAATTACATTAACTGGTTCGACCATTAAAAGTAATGATAACGATTCTGATATTCACTTAGGTATTAAAGCCAAAGATGGAGCTAAAATTAAAATGACAGGAGGACGCATTACAGCTATTGAAAGCGGTGCTTCTTTTGAAAATAGTCGTAGTGAAAACGAGCTAACAACTGTAATTATAAGCGGTAAAGATGATCACTTTATTGACAAAGGAATAAATGCTACCCACAGCAACCTCACTTTGAAAGACACAACTGTTTCTTTAGCAAACAACGGTATATTTGCAGAAGATCACTCGGCAATAAAAGTCTCTAGCGGAGTATTTAATGGAAAAACTAATGGAGTATATGCAAAACAAGGTAGCTCCATCACTTTAGATGGAAAAACAACAGTCACATCATCTGAAGGCAATGGAATTCATACAGAAGATTCAGGAGCCAAAGTCACAATGGTGGAAGGAACTGTGAGTGGGAAACAAAATGCATTATTTGCAGAAAAAGGCGGAAAAATCGATGTCTCAAATATCACTCTAACAGCAAATGGTACCGGAACCGGTGCAAAAGCCGATGGTTCTAATAGCACGGTCGAATTACATAAAAATACCACGATTAAAGATGCTTTTATTGGTCTTCAAGCAAACGGCGGTACCATCAAGATGACCGATGGCTCTATTACAGCGTCTATAATTGGTGCTGTTTTCTCTGACAGTAAGAGTAATGAAAATGAAAACAAACTGGAAAATGTAACGATATCAAGTGGCCAAAGTGGACGCTTTATTGACAAGGGAATAAATGCCGAAAAAAGCACTGTGACTTTAAATAAGGTAACCGTCACAAATGCAAACACAGGTATATTTGCAAATGACGACTCCACAATAACAGTATCCGAAGGGTCATTCGATGGAAAAACTAATGGAGTATATGCGAAACAAGGTAGCTCCATCACTTTAGACGAAAAAACAACAGTCACATCATCTGAAGGCAATGGAATTCATGCAGAAGGTTCAGAAGCCAAAATCACAAAGACGGGAGGAACTGTCAGTGGGAAACAAAATGCATTATTTGCAGAAAAAGGCGGAAAAATCGATGTCACAGATGTTGCTTTAACAACAACAGATGGCAAAGGAACTGGTGCTAAAGCAGATGGCACTGACAGCGTGATTACATTAAAAGGCAAAACAACCATTGAAAAAGTTGCAAATGGGCTTGAGATAGAAAATGGTGCTACAATCAAGATGACCGATGGCTCTATTACAGCCTCTCAAATTGGTGCTGTTTTCAATGCTAGTAAGAGTAACGAAAACAAGCTGGAAAATGTGACGATATCAAGTGGAAAAGGTAATCCCTTGATGGATAAGGGAATAAATGCCGAAAAAAGCACTGTGACTTTAAATAAGGTAACCGTCACAAACGCAAACACAGGTATATTTGCAAATGACGACTCCACAATAACAGTATCCGAAGGGTCATTTGATGGAAAAACTAATGGTGTATATGCGAAACAAGGTAGCTCCATCATTTTAGACGAAAAAACAACAGTCACATCATCTGAAGGCAATGGAATTCATGCAGAAGGCTCAGAAGCCAAAATCACAAAGACGGGAGGAACTATCAGTGGGAAACAAAATGCATTATTTGCAGAAAAAGGCGGAAAAATCGCTGCCACAGATGTTACGCTGACAACAGATGGTAGAGGAACTGGTGCATTTGCACATGGTGAGAAGAGCACAATTGAATTGCATGGCAATACAACGATTAACAATACTTTTAACGGTCTTGGAGCAAGCGTTGGAGGCAAAATCACCAGCGAAAATTTAACGATCACCGGTGGAAAAGCTATCAATCTCGAAACCCCCGAAGTACAGTCAGCTGTATGGGTAGGAGAATCCGGTGAAATTAATTTAACAGGTACAACAACCATTCGCCATTTTGATGAAGGTCTTTATGCAGACAGTGGAGGTAAAATTGTCAGTGGTGATTTAACAATAATCGGTGGCGAATCCAAAAAAGCAACCATTGGTGTAAGCACTTGGGAATCTGAAAGCAAAATTGAATTAAATGGTAACACAACTATTCAAAATACTGATATTGGTCTTGGGGCAATTGAAGATGCTACAATTAAAATGAAGAATGGCACTAAAAATGAGATAAAAGCAAAAAAAAATGTCTTAGCCGTAGTAAATGGCGGTCATATGGATCTCACAAATCTTTCTGCAACAGCAGAAATTGGCGGCTTACAGTTTGCAAATTCTACTGATAATGACCCACATGAACATAATGATCCACAAAAATACCGTAGCAATGAAATCAATTTAAACCATGCAATTTTTAACATTGACAATGGTAGAGGAATCCTCATTGGAGCTATTGTTGAAAAAAGCATTGAAAATAGTCCTGCTTTATCAATCGGTACACTCAATCTTAAAGATTCAGAAATCCATGCCGATATCTTATTAGATGATGGTATTTTTTGGAACAAAATTTCTTGGCAAGATAAAAATATGTGGGATGGGAAAGAAGTTAAGGAGATAGCCAACGGTAGCTTCACCTTAAATGCAGATCATTCTACTTTAGAAGGCAGAGCAAACATTGCAAAAGAGAGAAATGTAAGCTTCAACCTAACAAACGGTACACAATGGTTCTTAAAAAACAGCACACAAGAAAAAGATACTGATGGTAATCTGCTTGATATCGCTCAAAGATCACGCTCTGATATTTCTGTTCTGAGTCTCGAAAACAGCTCTGTCGTTTTTAAAGAGCCAACAGAAGATCATTATCACACATTGCATATAGGTTCGGGAAAACCAGACACCCAAGAAGTCTATAATGCAACAGGCGATGCAAAGATTTACTTCAACGCTGAATGGAGTGATGGTGTTGCAATAGCCGATCAAAAAACTGATAGACTTTTGATCAATGGGAACGTGGCAGGAACTACAGCAGTTTATGTTACAGGGCGCTTAGAAGACAATAATGTTAAACAAAATATCTCTACTGCCTCTAATATACGTGGTCTTTCACTCATCCAAGTTTCAGGAAAAGCAACCGAAGACTCTTTTAAACTGGTAAATGGCTATACCACAAGAGATGGTTTACCTGATAAATATACACTACGTGCCTATGGACCAGAGTCAAGCCATGGACAAGCCAATATTGAACAAAACCTCTTTGATGAAAAGAACGAAAATTTCTGGGATTTCCGTTTGCAACCAGAACTTCTTGGAACTGATTCCGGTTCTGGTTCTGGAACTGGCTCTGGTTCTAGTCCAAGTGTGATCGCCCCTGTCCCACAAACAGCAAGCTATTTGGTTATGCCAAATGCTCTCTTTCACGCTGGTTTAACCGATATAGCTAAACAAAATGCACTTTTAGCCACTATGAGAACATCTGTCTTGGGAAAAGAAGAAGAAAAACAAACAGGTTTCTTCCTATACACTTACGGTAACACAGCAACCTTATCTTCTGAGCGTGGGCCTCTCAAATACGGTTATGGCGCTGATATCCGTTATGCGGCTCTACAAGCCGGTGTTACATTGGCAGCAATTGAAGGACAAAACACCTCAACACATCTGGGTTTCGTAGGCACCTATGGACAACTGTCTTTCACCCCGAAAAATATCGCAGATGCTGGAAAGAGCACGTTGGATAAATGGGCACTGACAGCTTACGGTAGCATACAACATAGCAGCGGTTTCTATATTGATACACTCTTGTCCTATGGTATCCTAAAAGGACATATCGCTAACGCTCTTATTGGAAAAACTGCAAAGTTGAATAATGCCAAAATGTTCAGTATCTCCACCACCGTTGGCAAAGAATTTGCAACCGGAGTAGAAGGCTTAACCTTCGAGCCACAAGCACAAGTTGCTTATCAACACTTGATGTTTAACACCATTGAAGATGCTGATAACTTTACCATTGATATGAAAAATCCTTCTCAATGGTTGATCCGTGTTGGCGGACGTTTGACAAAAACCATTTCTACTGAAAACAATCGTCCTATGTCTTTCTATGGAAAAGTAAACTTGATCAAAACCTTTGGTGATGATGGTAGCATTCATATTGGAAGAGACTTTGAGCTAGATCCTATGGGACCTGCAATTGAAGGCGGCGTTGGCATCAATGCACAACTGTCTCACAATTTCTCCCTTCACGGTGATGTGAGTTATCAACAAAAACTGCAAAAAACAGGTATAAGTGGTGCAAGCTTTTCAGGCGGCATACGCTATCAGTTTTAAATCAAGGATGTAAAAAACAGGTATATTGTTATTCTGTACACTTCATCAAACCAAAAAGGCAGCACAATACGCTGCCTTTTTTATTCTTGATACTCTTTCATTAAAAGATCACTCGAATAACATTGTTCTTTATTCCTTTAAAGTCATGTCCATCAAGATTTATTAATTTACAAGGTTGAATATTTTGTTTGAAACATATCAGATTAAATGCGTTCATCTCTCTCAAACAAAATATCGCAAAGCACTTCATCTCCAAGTGAAAGAAAAACTCTCAGAAAAAAACACCTAGAGATGACTATGCTCAATCCAGATGTTATTGATAAATCTCGTTTGCTTCATAAAATCCCCTACCCTTTTTCTCAAGAAAAAATGTCAAGTATTTTTATCGAGAATATGTCAAAAGCCCAAAATAATGAAAGCGGAGACCTTTTAATAAAAGCACAATTTCTAAAAAAGTGGAATTTTATGAACCAAATCATCATTCACTTCAAAGCTTTCAACATGAGGCTCTTTATGAATTGCGTTTTTCCACTTTAAATAGGATTTTCTGCCTTTTCACACGAGTCCCGGAGCATATATTCTATTAGCGAATTTATCCATAAAGCTAAGAAAAGTGCATTTTAGACAATAAACAGATAACAATATTTAAAAAGATAATAATAAAAAGCTCTTTCTTTGCACCCTGCTATGTTTATACCCCCCCATTCTTTCAATCAACGAGCTTATTACACCCTCTATAAGGCTTCATTGACACTTTCCTGTATCGTTTTAGGTAAACAATTTTGAGAAAGCTCATACCTCTCATAGCCAAGCTCATCTCACTGAAAGAAAAATAGAACGATGGAAAAGCCATAAAAATTCGTATCATAGAAATGATTTTTTTAGCGCAATAGAATGCTTACCAATTTAGAGATGATACCATGAAAAAAATATCTATTTATTCTATTTTCCTTATTTTTTAACAAGAAGCGCTATTTTCATAATAATTTATTAAGCCATAAGAATATACAAGTTTATAAAATAGTAGCATCTTTAAATAATTTTTCTTATATAATTAATATATTAAAATATACTAAATATAATTATTTATTTTTTAATCACAAATAGAAAATAAGAAATATCGGTAGTTAAAAAATATTCTATTGCACACAGTATCTGTAAAAAATTTTACTATTTTAAACCTATAATCTAAAAAACTAAATCTCTTGCAATTTTGAGTACAAAAAAACATATCTAACGAAACTTATGAGAGACTTCATGCAAAAAATGATAAAAGCTTATCGACGAATATTGAACAATAACAAGAGAAGAGAAATACAAATCGCTGTTCCTAAAACTGTTTCTACGACTGTAAAACTGAAGGCGCCAACAGAGAAATCGAATTCCTGGAGAGCATAACTATTATAAGTATGAGTCAACTTATTAATTTATAAAGAGTATTCAATGTTTGCATGTTAAATGAGAGTCCCCAATACCGTAAGATTCTCCATGTTGAATCAATTCCCCCTGTCTCTTGCACGTCACAAACGAAGCCTGGCGTATGAAAAAAATTATACATGCCTTTTTATGAACCATTTCAAGAATCAAGAGCTGTCGCAACATTAGAAACTGGTAAAATATGCAATGGGCTTACTGTTTTATCAAGTGTCAAGGCCGCCAACTTGCTCCTTCACAAGCATAAAGATGGAGGGCTCAATGGTTTTACCATTATATCATTCATGGGCCGCCGTCGCGAAATGAGTTATACTGCCTTAGGAAAATGAGCTTTAGCGCCTTATCTCTTTGAGAAAACCCCGTCCCCTTATCTCTTCTTCTTATAGCAGATCTTCTCCTATAACAGAGAAGATTGACTGAAATTTTTCTGAGTGCCTAAAACAATTCATCTCAACGCTATAAAGCTTTTATAACGATTATCCTGAAGTGACAATTTTTAAATAGCCTGCTTTTTTTAATAGCGTGCTTCATCGTGGTTTTAGCAAAAACTTACCAAGTTAGATCTTATGAAATCCATTGTTTCATTGCTTTTTATGATCATAAAAAAAGCTTTTCTGAAGCAAAACTTCAAATTATAGAGAACACCACAATATAATTTGTTTTGTTATTTACAATAAATACATAATGATATAAAAGACGATCGGGTACTTGCGCCATCAGGGGAATGAAGTAAGCATCAAAGCATACCAAATACTAAAGGCATATCTATGTGTAAGAAATATATTTATAAAAAAAATTTTTTGTTATGTACAATTGCTGGAACTTTCATTTTTTCTTATTTTGCTCCAACTTATGCAAATACACAACCTCCTGAGATTATTGATGAGTTTAAACTTGAGAAAGGAGAGGAAAAGACTCTTAATAATGTTTTCATTCGCAATGGATTGAGCGCAGTGTACGCCTCTGAAAAAGCAATTGCCACAATTACGAACTCGACAATACATTCAGCTTCATTTGCATTTGCTGTATCAAAAGGTGGACGTGTTAATGCTAAAGGCATGAAAGTCAATGCCTTGTATACTGGTCTATCAATTTCAAACGGTATCATTAATATTGAGGATTCAGTCATAGAAACCAAAAGACAGTCTGGTATTATTTTTCATACTATTTTAGATGCTTTTCTGAAAGAGGGTGAAGAAGTTGTCAATAAGGCCATTCTTACCAATACAAAACTCCTTGTGAGAGATGGTGTTGGTATTTGGGGGCCATCATCTTCAAAGTCTGTTGCCGAAGTTCAACTTAGAAATTCAGAAATTCGTTCTGATGTATTATTAAAAAATAGTGTAAAAAAGAAAACAGATTCAGATCCTCACCCCGTTAGTTTTGTATTGACTGCCGATAATTCAATTATGGAAGGAAGAGCAAGAACCTTAGAAGTAAATACAACTATTTTTAATTTAAACAACAATAGCAAATGGTATTTAAATGTAAGTCAATACGACGTAAATAATGATTTTAGTACATTGAATTTTGCACTCCATGACATTAAGCAACGAGCACTGTCTACCGTTTCAGTACTGAATCTTCGTAATAGCTCTATAGTGTTTAATGCGCCACATACACTGGCAAGGGGTCAATATCAAACTTTGAGTGTAGGACGAACCATTGAGGTTCCTAATTCACAAGCAAACAGGGACTCCACTAGAGAAACCGTTTACAATGCAACAGGCAATGCAAGGATTTATTTTAATACAGAATGGAGTGATGGCTTAGAAAAAGGACAACAAAAAACAGATCGCCTTCTTGTCCACGGAGATGTATCAGGTACCACAACAATTAATTTCAATGGTCTTTCAAAAGGTGAGCCATCAGAAGCAGACGCTTCTATTCCCGCGAATATGCGTGGTCTGTCACTCATTCAAGTATCTGGAAAAGCAGATAAAAATTCCTTCAAACTAGCAAATGGCTACGTCACAATGGGTGCTTTGCCTTATAAATATGTCTTAAATGCCTATGGACCAACATCGAGTCTTGGGAAAGCAGAGCGTGCGCAAAGCCATTTAGGAGAAGTATCTCAACAATCAAAAGAAAAGGATTCAAAAACCGATACACCCCCCGTTGTATTAGGAGGAATGGTTTTAGGAATTGAGAATAATATAAAAAGTGAATCAACATCAAGTTCTGAGCAAGCAGAAAGCATACAAAGCCATTTGAGAGAAAATCAGAATTTCTGGGATTTCCGCTTGCAAAGTGCAACGCTCGATGATGAAGGAAGGATCAGAGCTCTTGTTCCTCAAGTGGCAAGCTATTTAGTCATGCCTACCGCTCTATTCTCAGCTGGATTGGCTGATGTAAACAATCAAAACACTTTACTGAACACGATGCAAGAAACAAGCTTTGAGACAAAAAATCATAAAAACAAAGGAATCCTTTTCTCGGCTTATGGCAATAAGATGACATTATCCTCTCACCGTACGCCATTACAATATGGCTATGGTGCCGATATTCACTATGCTGCTTTACAAGCAGGCATTACATTAGCAGCTCTAGAAGATCAAAACATGACCACCAATTTTGGTCTTTTAGGGACATATGGGAAATTAGCTTTCACTCCAAAAGGTATGGAAGGTGCTGACAAGAGTACACTCGATAAATGGTCACTGACTGCATATAGTGGCCTGCGTCATAATAATGGGACATATGTCCATGCACTCTTCTCCTATGGAATGCTCAAGGGGAATATCACCACAGCTCTCATAGGAAAGACTGCAGAATTGACAAGCGCTGATACATTCAGTGCATCGGCAACCATTGGACAAAAGTTCGAAACCAGCACGAAAGGATTGGTCTTTGAACCACAAGCACAAGTTATTTATCAACGTCTTATGATTGACACGTTCTCAGATGTTGATGGTTTTGATGTGAATATGGGCAATCCTCATCAATGGTTGGTGCGTATTGGTGGACGCTTAATGCAAACAACAGTTCCGACTGAAAACAGCAGTATTTTTTCTTTCTATGGTAAATTGAATATTGTTAAAGCTTTTTCTAATAATGCCACCATACAGATTGGTGAATCGTTCCATCTTGATGCTATGGGAGCTTCCCTTGAAGGTGGGCTTGGTGTGAATGCACAATTATCACAAAATATCGCCCTTCATGCTGATGTTCATTATCAACAGAAACTTCAAAAAACGGGTATATCTGGAACAAGCTTTTCAGGCGGAATACGTTATCAGTTTTAAGAAAAAGAAAAAAACAACTTATAATCTATTTATTTTAACAAAAAGCAGTACGAATGTACTGCTTTTTTTTTGCAATCTTTCGGCAAAAGCCATCAATAATGGTCCTTTCTATCCCCCCTTCTTGAAAGGATTAATTTCATCCAAACCAAATGCCACAAAACCCTTTATCTCTTAACGATTGTTGAGTTTTCAAAAGAGCAGCCTTTTTGAGGTATAAAAATCGCATGGATTCAATAAAAAATACAAAATATTTTGGCTTTTTTACATCAAAAAATTCATCGTGAATAATTCTATATGCAAGAAAACCAACTAAGCTTTCTGCAAACGCATGACAAATTTTCTCCAAAAACTTTGTAGAGTTTTTATGATAACAGCTCTTAAGCAATAAGCATCCTTGCAAAATGTTTTGATTGTTAGCGCTTAAAACAAAAATACTTATCAAGCTAGATTTTTTGAAATTCATCATCGCTGGATTGCATTTTCTATTTCAGAATCTCTTCCAAGACCAATTTTTTAAAAGATAAATAACAAAACACAATATTTCGTTTTGTTATTTACAATAAATACATAATGATATAAAAGACGATCGGGTACTTGCGCCATCAGGGGAATGAAGTAAGCATCAAAGCATACCAAATACTAAAGGCATATCTATGTGTAAGAAATATATTTATAAAAAAAATTTTTTGTTATGTACAATTGCTGGAACTTTCATTTTTTCTTATTTTGCTCCAACTTATGCAAATACACAACCTCCTGAAATTCCTACGGTCCAAGTAGCTAATGGAGAAGAAAAGGGCCTTAATAACGTTTTTGTTCGTGGTAAGTATGATGCGGCAGTTGCTAAGAAAGGCCACATTACCATTACAAACTCAATAATGCGCTCAGATTTTACTTTGCTTTCTGCAACGTCAGGTGGTCAAATTAATGCTAAAGGAATCGTGGGAACAGCTAAAGAGCGTGGTTTGTCACTCACAAACGGCATAATCCATGTTGAAGATTCAATCATAAATGTCATAGGTCACAGCAAAGTCTATGGTATCAATTTTGGTTATATTCTAAGCTCCACAATAAAAGAAGGAGAAGAAGTTGTAAACAAAGCCATTCTTAATAATACAAAACTTCTTGTAAAGGATGGTGTAGGTATTTTCGGACCTTATTATTCCAAAGCTGTTGCTAATGCGGTATCCCTTAAAAACTCAGAAATTCGTTCTGATATGTTATTAAAAAACGAAGGCTCACCGTTCACCACAATTGGACCGACTACTTTTACATTAGACGCTGACAATTCAATTATGGAAGGAAGAGCCAAAACGCTTCCTCAAAATACAACGGTCTTCACCCTGAACAATAACAGCAAGTGGCATTTAAAAATTAGTCTATTTGAATTGGAAAATAGTTTTAGTATATTTGATTACAAGCTTCTTGATCTTAAGCAACGAGCACAATCCGTTGTTTCAGTCCTAAACCTTAACAATAGCTCTATCATATTTGATGCGCCACATGAACTAGTACACGGTCATTATCAAACCTTGCATGTAGGAAAATACCCACAAAAAGAAGAACAAAACAGAAGCTCCAATGCAACAGCAGTTTACAATGCAACAGGCAACGCAAGGATTTACTTTAATACAGAATGGAGTGATGGTCTTAAAAAAGAACAACAAAAAACTGACCGTGTTCTCGTTCATGGTGACGTCTCAGGTATAACAACGATCTACTTTAACAATCTTTCAAAGCGTGTATCATCTAATGAGGAATCAAAAGAAAAAAAATCTATTCCTTTGAATGTGCGTGGGCTCTCACTCATTCAAGTTTCTGGACAAGCCAATGAGGATTCCTTCAAACTTTCCCATGGCTATACCACATTGGGGGGCTTACCTTATAAATATATACTCAATGGCTATGGACCAACATCCAGCCGTGGAAAAGCCGATAGGGCACAAAGTCATTTAAGCGGAATATCACAAGAATCACAACAGAAAGATGTGCAAAATACCAATGCATCATCCCCTGGAAAAGAAAACAACAGGCAAGCTCCCTTGGAAGAAAATGAGAATTTCTGGGATTTCCGCTTGCAAAGTGCGACTCTCGATGAAGAAGGAAAAATCAAAGCTCTTGTTCCCCAAATGGCAAGCTATTTGGTCATGTCTAACGCACTATTCTCTTCTGGACTTTCTGATGTAAGCAATCAAAATACACAGTTAGATAATATGCACTCAACAGTTTTTGGATTAGAAGGTCATAAAAAGAAAGGGATCTTCTTATCGACTTATGGCAACAAGGTGACGTTATCTTCCAGTCGTAGTCCATTAGAGTATGGTTATGGTGCGGATGTTCGTTATGCTGCTTTACAAGCAGGCATAACGTTAGCAACGTTAGAAAATCAAAACATTACTGCGAATTTTGGTCTTTTAGGCACCTATGGAAAGCTTTCTTTTACGCCAAAAGATATGGACGGTTCTGATAAAAGCACACTGGATAAATGGTCCTTGACAACCTATGGGAATCTCCACCATGACAATGGCCTCTATATTAATGCACTTTTCTCTTACGGCATTTTTAACGGACATATTACAACAGCCCTTATCGATAACACCACAGAGTTAAAAGATACGGATACATTGAATATATCGGCAACCGTTGGACAGAAACTAGCAACTGGTGTTGAAGGATTAGCCTTTGAACCACAAGCGCAACTGATTTATCAACATATTGCGTTTGGCACGCTTTCAGATGTTGATGGATTCCACGTTAATATAAAGCCCTCCCATCAATGGTTGGTCCGTATTGGAGGGCGTTTAACGAAAACAATGCTGCCTATTGAAAATGATCGTGTTCTTTCCTTTTATGGTAAATTGAACATTATCAAAGCTTTTAGTGAGAAAAACACGATTGATATTGTTGAATCTTTCCATCTCGATTCTATGGGCTCTTCCCTTGAAGGAGGACTTGGCATTAACGCGCAGCTTTCCAAAAATATTGCACTTCATGCTGATGTTAATTACCAACATAAACTCCAAAGAGCTGGATTCTCTGGAGTAAATATTTCTGGTGGAGTGCGTTATCGCTTTTAGAAGTCTTAGTTTTCTTTTTTGACACATAAGCAGCGCTGAAATGTAAGCAGTGCTGCTTATTTTGGCACATTACGAAAAACCGTGATGTGTCAAAGAGTGGTTCACTTTTTTATCAAAACAAAGAAAATATCTTAAGGAATATCTCTATGCATAAGAATCTTTTGTTATGTACAGCCGCTTGTGCTTTGTTTTTTTCTTCTTTTACCTTCACATCTACCAGTACTGCCTCTGGCCTAACCCCTGAAACACGCCATGCTCTTGAAGAAATTATCAAATTACCTCAACAATATCGCTATGCCAATGCATCCTCTCTTAACATACGCCACCAAAATACTTCAAACACCAATGGAATAACCAACGTAGAGAGAAAAGGATCCTCTCTTACTCATAAAGAGGATAAACACCCTGTTATTGATTCCAGCACAAGACAAAAACGTAGTAGTAATCTATTACCATCCGCTAATGTTGTTTCACAACACAAGGACAATTCATCCTTAAGAACAGGTTATGAAATTACACAGCCTGAAATAAACAAAAATGCGCAATCTGATATGGAGCCCAAGACGAACACTGCTTCCTCAACATTGAAAACGGCTCTTAACACGTCCACAGAAACTCATGTGAAATTGCCCACAAAGATTGATAGCATCCCCACCGCTAATGCCGAGAGCACGTATAAACTTACAGATGGTAAAGCATCAGAAGCTTCTTCTTTTCTCGATGAAGCAGTAGACAGCAAAACGCTTACATCACAAATAGAAAACTCTCTAATCATGCCTATCGCGATGTTTGCTGTTGGGATTTCTGATGCCAACAATCAAAATATCTTGTTAGACAATATGCAAATAACAATGTTTGAACCCAAAAATTATCCAGAGAAAAGCATTTTCTTATCGACTTATGGCAATAAGAATACGTTTTTCTCCCGCATTCAAACAGAACAAGATAGCGCTCAGACAGAACAAGATAGTGTTCAAACAGAACAAGTTGAAGTTCAAGCAGAACGAGATGAAACTCAAGAAAAACAAGAAGATGTTCAAACAAAACAGGAGAGCGTTCATGCCGATATTCGCTATGCTGCATTACAAGCAGGGGCAATATTAGTAGCGTTAGAGCACCAGAATATCAGCACCAATTTTGGTTTTTTCGGCACCTATGGGAAATTGTCTTTTGCTCCTAAAAATGCAGAAAGCTCTCATAAGAATATGTTTGATAAATGGTCACTCACCGCATATGGAAACATTCAGCATGACAGTGGCATCTATGCAAGTGCATTTCTCTCTTATGGAATTTTTAAAGAAAATATGGATAACAATTTCATCAAAGATACCCCAAAAATGAATAATAGTAAAATATTAGGGGCTGCTGCAACTGTTGGTCAAAAGCTATTAACCAGTTTTGAAGGTGTCATCCTAGAACCACAAGCACAGCTTGTTTATCAGCGTCTCATGCTTGGCTCTTCCTCAGATAACAACTCTTCTTCAGATGATAGCTCTCCCTCAGATGAGGATACCTCTAAAATAAACATAAGCAAACCTGATCAATGGTTGCTCCGTATTGGCGGGCGTTTAACGCAAAATAAAGGCCATGCCCTTTCCTTCTATGGCAAACTGAACATGATCAAAACTTTTAGTAAAAATTTTCAGCTCGCTGCTATGGGATCTTTAGTTGAAGGTGGTTTTGGTATTCACGCACACTTATCGCAAAATATCGAACTACATAGTGATCTCAGCTATCAACATAAGTTCAAAAAAGTTGGCATCTCTGGAATAAATATTTCCGCTGGAATGCGCTATCACTTTTAAAAATACTTGTATCCTATCTTGAAATATAAAGAGCCCTCATTATGTTTCGTTTTGTCGCTTACAAAAGAGACATAATGAGGTCAAATTTTTATATTTTATGAGAGAGGGGGAATATTTAGGAATACATCTATATGAAAAAAAGCTTCTTACTATACACCGTTTCTGGAGTTCTATTTTATTCTTCCACCAGTTTGTCTTATGCTCTTCGTAGCGTGACGCCACCAACAATGGATTCTTCTTCTTCACGCCCTGTTCATGCTGAGTGTCCCACAAATACATCTGGAGTTTTTAATCCATATAATGATCTATGCGATGGAATGGGAGAACGTCGTCCATCTCACCCCCCTCATTCATCTTCAGAAGCTAATGTTCCCACTCCCTCTACAGCACCTAGCTCCTCAAGATTAACGACTGGAAATACAACTTCTTCCCCGAGTCAAAAGCCCGATCATGCTCAAGAAACAGAAGGTGTGCAATCTCATACTACAACCACACAAAACACGCCTATTACACAATCTTCACCAACAGAAATGGCTTCAACAACAGGGACAGCTCCAACAACAGAAATGGAAGTAAAATCCAGAAGACGTTCAGGTGTTTCCACCTCTTCTACAGATTCTTCCAGTGAAAAAACATCTTCGAATTCTGCTATTTCTTTACAATCAGAAGCAACACAATCTTCACCAAATTTACAGTCAACATCTGCAAACTCTGAATCTACAGGATCGATACTTACAAGACCAACAACAGGGCAATCACCGGCACCTCAAGAATCAGAACTCACACAGTCAATATCTGTAAAACCAGCGCCCGTGCAATCTGCATCTACACAAGAAGTATCTGAAAAATCTAAACCTACAAAACCGGTTTCTGAAAAAACAACGACAAAACTATTGTCAACGCCTAAAGAATCAGAAACCAGGCAGCGAATACTTTTAAGGCCAGAAGCGGATACACAAAAAGTATCTAAAAACTCTGAACCTCAAAAGCCAGAATCTACAAGACCAACAGTAGAGCAATCATCAACGTCTAATGTATCAGAGCTCTCAGCAATATCTGTCAGACCAGCAGCTGGAAAACTAACATCACAGGAAACATCAGAATCTTTAAAACCAGCACCGGTGCAACCAATATCCCCCATAAAACAGTCTGAAAAGCCTGCACAAATCGAAAATATAAGTGCTGGAGTTGAGATTCAAAACGGTAAGACTGTAACTTTGCATAACAAAAAAATTCAAGACAGAGGTTTTGCTGTACATGCAGATGGAAATAACTCAAAAATTCTAATGAACGGGGGAACCGTTGATGCTGGTTTTGTTGCACTGAGTGTATCCAATGGTGGAGAAATTGATGCCACAGATATTACGGTAACATCAGAAACAACTGGTTTGGCCAACATAGAGGGTACAATTAATCTTAAAGATTCAAGCGTCCATGTCACAGGAAATTATGAAGCAAATGGTATTATTTTCCGAAATAATCCGTATCGTGCCCCTCAAAAACGATATACACGCAATGCTGAAAGAAATACCAATGCCGTAAAAAAACAAGAAATTGCTGGTAAAGTAAATCTAGAGAATACAAATCTTTTTGTTGATCATGGGGTTGGTATCAACCTTTATGGAAGAAACACAAACGGTGTTGTCAGCCTTAAAAATTCAAAAATTCATGCTGATGTTTTATTAAAAAATATCAAAAATGAGAATGAATCCACAAACACTCTTACACTGGTTACGGATCACTCTTCTTTAGAAGGTCAAGTAAAAACTTCTAAAGATAATAGAACAATTTTTGATCTAAAAGAAGAGACGAAATGGCTCTTAAAGCCAAATAAAAACGCCGTAAATAATGATAGAGTCTCGGATGATGATAATATTTTAGATGACTACAGACAGTTTGGTCTTGATGAAGAATCATTCTCTAATCTTTCTGTATTGCACCTTACAGACAGTGCTATCGTGTTTGATAAACCAGTGGAGGGACTTTACCAAACCTTGTTGATAGGACCTAACCTTTCACAAGGAAATAAAACAGCTCCTACGGCGGCAGTTTATAGTGCAACAGGTGTTGCAGAGATTTATGTTAACACGCAATGGGACAAACATTCTCCTATCACGGAACAGAAAACCGATCGTGTTGTGATTAATGGTGATGTCTTAGGGAGTACTGTTGTTCACATCACTCTCCAAGAAACAGATAAAAAAATGACCGATAACTCTGCTGTTTGGGGAGAACACATGGCATCACTTCCTTTAGGGACACATGGCATTTCAATCATTCAAGTTTCCGGACAAGCAAACGAAAATTCCTTCACCTTAGCAGGAAACTATATGACCATAGGTGGACAACCTTATAAATATGTACTCAAAGGCTATAAACCTGGAACATCTCATGAGAGTCAAAGCCTTTTGGGCAACGATAGTAATTTCTGGGATTTCCGCTTACAGAATGCCTATATTGATAACGATAAAAAAGTTCGAGCTCTTTTACCACAGGTGGCAAACTATTTAACCCTGCCGAATGCTTTATTTTCTGCTGGATTTGCTGATGTAAACAATCAAAATACGTTACTCGACGCTATGCGATCAACGGTATTTGGAGCAAATGATAATAAAAAGAATAATCTCTTTTTCTCTTCCTACGGTGAGAAAGTCACTTTATCTTCCAGCCGTGGTCCACTGCACTATGGTTATGATGCTGATGTAAATTATGGCGCTTTACAATTGGGGATCATATTAGCCGCCTTAGAAAGCAACGACATAAGCACACATTTTGGTCTTTTAGGAACGTACGGAAAGCTTGCCTTTACGCCAAAAGAAATGCAAGATTCTGAAAAGACAATGCTTGATAAATGGTCACTTACCGCTTATAGCGGCGTCCAGCATAGCAATGGTCTATATGTCAACGCTCTTCTTTCTTACGGAACCTTAAAAGGGAATATTACCACAGCTCTTGTTGGAAATGCCGCAAAATTGGATGGTACCGAGATCCTTAATATATCTGCGACCCTTGGTCAGAAATTAGCAACTGATACAAAAGGGCTGGTCTTTGAACCGCAAGTGCAATTTATTTATCAAAATCTCATGTTTGATATTTTGTCAGATGCCAATGGCTTAAAAGTAGACATGGAAAATCCACATCAATGGTTGATCCGTTTTGGTGGACGTCTAACAAAAACGATAATGGCTACTGAAGAAAACAAAGCTGTTTCCTTCTATGGAAAAATGAATGTTATCAGAACTTTTGGTGATGGTAAAACAATAAAAATTGCTGATACTTTTCATCTTGATCCTACCGGCTCTTCAATTGAGGGCGGTATAGGTGTAAATGCCTATCTTTCTCAAAGTATTGTGCTGAATGGCGATATTAGCTATCGACAAAAACTGCAAAAAGCCGGTGTAACCGGCACCAATGTTTCTGGCGGAATACGGTATCGTTTTTAAAGCAAAAGCGCTTTTAACTTAAATAAAATAAAAGGGCAGTACAATGTGCTGCTTTTTTATTTAAACGTATATTTTTAAAATTCTCAAAAGTCATGATTTCATCAAATAATATATTGATTTATAGTATTTTTACCTATTGAATAAAAAACTGAATACCATCGCATTCTCTACATTTCCAACCTATGCCCCTTGAAACAATCAGAACTCTTCACTTGCACATCGCAAGCAGAGACGTTGATGTATAGATAAAAATTATTTAAGAAAAGCGTAAAAAAAACTTCTTACGAACCATAACAACAAAAGGAATATTAAAAATTGGCAAAGTGAATAATAATAACCTGCTTGCTTCCTTCATAGGCAAAAAATAGCAGCCTTTGTACCATTCTTTTGCACCACTCATAGAGGCTTTATACACTTCACAAAGCATCCTATACTATTCATGAGTACTATTCTGAAATGAATGTGAGCTTTGAGAAAGTTCTCTTTAAAACAAACACATAAATTGGCAACAACAAACCTATTCTGTTTTAAATATTTTGTTTTGTATGAAGCGTATTCCCTCATGAAAGCTCTTTCCTATCATCATGATGCCCCAACCGTGTCAAAAGGACAAAACAATCCTTTTGGGGTATTCGTCAAGGACGCCATAAAGCCAAACTATAAGAGGTTCCTTAACTTTAAAAACTAAGGCTTGTTGCTCCCTTTGCATAAAGCAGATCTGATGTCATGATTTTGACAAGCGAATATTTAAAATTTGAAAGGCAAACAGCTTCTCATTAAAAAAATTTACCCGTCTTAAGAAAAACTATTTTTATTGCCAATCTCCTAAAATTACTTTACACATTAAAGGGTGTTTTGGTCGTATACGCAACGACCAATAGGGATTAAAAGCCTGAAGACTCAAACATGAATTTATCCCGCTTTGCGGGTATCCCGGAATTCCGGGAGATTTTGCTATGTCCAAGTGCATCTCAGCACTAAAAGCAAAATGCTGATTTGAGTTCAGTGCTTTTAACTCCCGGAATACTCATGCGAGGGCGCTCGCAACCGGAGGGGGCAAATGCAAACTCAGAACCTTAATATTGATCTTTTTGTCGGCAAAAAAATTCGCTTGAAGCGAAAAATGTTGGGAATGTCTCAAAAAACATTAGGAGATGCTTTAGGGGTAAGTTTTCAATAAATCCAGAAATATGAAAAAGGCTTAAATCGTGTAAGCGCAGGACGTTTAAAGGAAATTTCCGATATCCTAAAAGTTCCGGTTTCCTTTTTTTTATGCGGATATTATCACAAAAGAAAACACCCCATACCCTCATGAAGAAATTGCATCAAGCAAAGAGGAATTTTTGCTTTTAAAAAGTTTTAGAGTTCTGACCTCTGTCAAACAAAAAGCCATTTTAAAATTAATTTCTGATCAAGATTAAAATGTTTTAAACGATCTCTATACTTTACTATTCTTGATCCTACCCTGAAATAACCAAGCACTGCAATCTGTAAATAACTTAGTTTTTAGAAAATCTTACTTGGCTGATTTCATATGATATGGAGCCCGACAGTTTCTCCTTATATGTTTTATGCTCTTCATAAATATTCCTGAAAATGTCTTAAAATGCACCATGACAATAGCGTTCTTTTTTCTCCTTAACTCCCTCTTAGATCTATAAACGATCCAAATTCTTATCTAGTGGATTTTTACTGCTGACCACTCCTACAACTGTATCTCCTAAACGTATCTTCACTTATCATTTTCTTAATAATTAACATATTGATTTATCGTGATAAATTATCTTTTTCAACTTTAATACCGAATAGTGTAGAATTCTCTCATATTGATAAATCAATCAAAATCACTTGTTTACGCACACAGGCAAGGGGATGGGTAAAAAAGAATAAAAATGTCCCAAGAATCTCAAGTGCCAAAAGCTATCGCAACATTGGAAACTGAAAAAGTGCATGACGTTGCTGAGAAATATGACAATGCCAATTTTCTCCTTCATTAAGCATAAAGATGGTTGTACTTTATAGATTTTATATTATTCCATGGGAGTTTTATCATTATAATACTATAGGCGCCGTCGCATCACAAACGCCGTCGCATTACAAGCGCTGTTGTGAAATGGGCTTACCTTGAGAAATATTTCTTTAAAATAGCACGTGAATTGACAACCCAAGTACATTCCGTTTGAAGTATTCTATTTTGCGTAAAGGATGTGCCCCCATTAAAAGTCACATTACAGCCGCAGTCCCCCAAATAGGCGCTATTGTGAAATGGTGGGCTTACCTTGAGAAATATTTCTTTAAAACAGCACCTACATTGGAAACAATAAGTGTATTCTTTTTGAAGCGTTCCGCTTTGCATGAGAGCGTAATCCCGTTAAAAAACGCAATAAACAAAAGCATAAAGCAATATCTTCATTATTTAAAGACAATGCTTTAGATATTTTTGAAAATCATAACTTTAAACAAAAAAGAGACGGTAACGATATCACCTTTACAACTTTATAATTCTCTCCCAATAGGGTTATTTTCTCATTTTAAAGATAGAGAAAACACCTTAACAAAATAAAAATACACACACCTTCTCTCTTCAACGCCCCTCTTTGTAAGAAACAGATTTTTTGCAATACAAAAATCAAATTTTACCAATTATGATAATTTTCTTCTCTTCTCAAAGAACAAAGATGCTTTCCCCAAACCAATCTGTAAACAATCCGTTTTCTACTAAGTCGCATCAAATTGATTCATAAGGATAATTTATTTTTTCATCTCAAATGAAAGTCCCTAATATCTTAGGATTTTCTCATTCCACATCTACTCCATGTTCTATCAATAAAAACCATTTGCTTACACATCACAAGCAAGAATATTAAATAAAAACATTTAAAAATTGCCTAAAAATACCTATAATGAACTGTCTAAAATACCAAAAGCTATCGCAACATTGAATGCTAGCAAAGTGCATGACCATGCCAACTTGCTTCTTTATAAGGATGGGAGGATTCTGTAAATTTTATATTATTTCCATGGGAGCTTTATACCTTCACGGGCGCCATCGCGTCATAGACCACCGTCACGAAATGGGTGTGATGAGCTTTGAGAAATATTTCTTTAAAACAAACACGTACATTAGAAACAATAAGTGTATTTTTTTTGAATCGTTCTGCTTTGTATGAGAGGCATGATCCCATTAAAAAACGCCATAAACAAAAATATGAAGAAATGTATCATCTTCACTATTTAAAGGACAGTGCTTTAAATTCTTTTAAAAGCCGTAAATCTAAAAAATGATGGTAAAAATATCACCTTTACAGCTTTATAATTCCCTCCCAATGAAGCTGCCTCCCCTTTTCAAATATTAATCCCAACAGAAATACCCTCGCTCCCTGGCATACAAAAGCTATAACAGAAGAGAAAATACTAAACCACCTTAATCTTTATCTCAAACATAGAGCTTCCAGCGACTAATCGCTTCCATATCATCACATCTCAAACAACGGCACTCCATGAAAATTATAAGCAATATTCATCAAATACTCTAAAAAGGCTTAATGTATAAAACTTTACATCACCAGGAAGCTTTTTCATAAAGCATCACGGACTGGTCTAAATATCCTCTTAAGAACCTCCTCAAGCTAAAAAATGAAGCTCCCTACAACCTACTCTGTAAACAATCCACCTTCTTTAAAGCCGCTTCTACTTGGCTTCCCACAATGTGCGGTTCATATCACCACACCTCAAACAGTAGTGTTTCATAAGGTTTATAGGCAATACGCATCAAATACTCTAAAAAGATTTAATGTGCAAAACTTTGCATCACTACACCTCAAAGGAGGCTGCTTCATAAGGCATAACATTGATTTATAATGATAATCTAGCGTTATTCATATTGAATGAGAGTCCCGAATAACCTAAGATTCTCTCATTTTAAATCAGTTTATCTTGAATCAAGCAGCATCACTTGCTTGCACGTCAAAAGCGGGGCTGGCGTGTGGGTAAAATTTATACAAGAAAGGACTAAAAATGGCTCTTATGAACGCTCTCAAATGCAAGGGCTGTCGCAACATTGGGGGCTGGCAAATAGTGTGATGGTGCCGGCTTGCTTCTTCATAAGCGTAAAGATGGAGGTGCTCAATGGCTTTATCGTTATACCATTCACGGACGCCGTCGTGAAATGGGATTGGGTGCCTTAAGAGATGTTTTTTTTAAACAAGCCCGTGAATGTGCAAATCAATGGCGTTCTATTTTACGTGAGGGTCGTGATCCCATTAAGGCATCATGGGATGATCTCAATATCTTCTTTTCCCCTTCCTCGAACGAAAAAACGACGCGCCCCATCAATCCAATCTTTAAAACAATATTCTGTAAATAATCTCAATGCTCTGTAAACAATCCGCCTTCTCTTAAAGCAGACTGCTTCCACTTGACTCCCCATAGATGCGTGCGCTTCACATCACCTTACTTCACGCCACCTTAAAAGAGACTGTTTTAAAGACTCTGTTTCACAGCAAAATAGAATGATAATTTACAAAAACATGCTTAAAATATAGAGACTTAACAAACACACTCTCTATTCAAATCAATGAATGCTCTACCTCATCATTACAATCACATAGAACAGCCGATATGAATCAAATTTAAATTATTCCTCTAATTCTTTTGCAAGCCCAGATAATTGCATAGCTTGCGAAAGATCATTGACTGCATTTAAATTCGTTTGAAGCAATTCACTATTACGCTGTAATTTTTCTTGTAAATCAGACAACAAACTTTCAACCTCATGCTCAATATCTTGATTCATGTAGCGTCTCACATCGCTCATGGATTTATTAAGATCACGCAAACCACGTATTTTACATAAATTTATTTCTTCGTAATCTGGAATACCACTGCTCTCTAGCATATTACTTTCATAATCAACCACTTGAGCTAATCCTTTAACAGCAGCGACAAATTTTGTCATCGCCCAATCACGATCAATAAGATTATTATCAAGAACTTTTGCTTTTGCCGCAAAACTATCATCACCATATTGCACTACAGACATTTTTATTTCCCCTTCAATCACAATTATTTAATCTAGCTTTCACTTTCAAATGAGGGAGATTAAACAGTTTTTCTTCAATGCTGATACACTCAATCACGCGCGTGGTGCGAACATTGCTCAGACAACAGCACGACAATCCTAAAAGCGTATACCACGTCAACTTTCAACGCATTCTTTGAAATATTTTCTTGCTTTGCTCCAAAACCATTATTGCTACTATACTTCACAAAACGCTATAAACTTAAACCTCTGCACAGCAATATCGAAACTTCGAAACTTTACTCTGTCTATTTCGCCTTGCCTATTTTATCTTTGCCTATCTTATCACCACCAAGCCTTCAACAGAAAACAACAACACCCTGCCGATAACCTTGGCAATAAAAAAACACCTGCCAAAAAAATTCGCAGCATATTAAAGACTTAAGCCCATTAAGGGACTTCAGCATTTCACCGATAGCAGCATTTACCCTCCATAACTTTATGGCTTTCCCTGCACCTAAACCTGCACACCCTCTTTACACCCCCCTGGCGCCTCCATAAGATAGCACCTACAAGATTAGTTTGCATCCACTCAAAACACACCCCCTCGCGCTATGCTTTTTCTGCATACATGCAGTATTTTGCACAAAACGCAAAAAGAATGCTCTTTTGAACAGATCAGCCATACAGCACTCTCAAAAAAGACATCTTAAAACAGCTAAATAGCCATCAATCTCCCTTTTTCAACTATCATTCGCTTTTCTTTGCAATAAGCGACTATATAAGATTTTTGGAACCTTTTCAAGCATTTCTTACCCCATCCGCTCGATACGCCTTCAATCACATATTCACGCACTTGTTTTGAAAAAAATAATCTCTTAAGGGCTCCTAAACCCATTTCGCACAAGTTCATTTCGCACACACCCATTTCGCACTGGCACCCGTGAATGGTATAACAATAAATCCCCCATGAAATGGATAAAATCCATTAAGCTCCCCATCTTTAGGTTTTATAAAAGAGCAAGCCCAACTCCATCACACACTCAGCCCCCAATGTTGCCCCCATGGCACTTGAGACAAGGTATAAGAGGTATGCCTTTCTTGTACAGTTTCACGCTGCACAGCTCTCTCTGCTTGTAATGTTTAAGAAACATGGTTTTGGTTGATTTAAGATAAAAAGACTTTAAGTAAGAGAATCTTATGGTATTCAGGGTTCTCATTTAAGTTGAATAATGCTAAACTATCCTTATAAATAAAAATATTATCAAGGAATAACGTTTAACTCTCCCCCCTTGATATTTTCAAAATTTCCCCTCATCTTCCTGTCAATTATTTCACGCCACAACGCGCAACACGCTCTTAATATCGCAGCTTTACATGCACTCCTAGCCTAAAAACATAGAAATAATCATTTTATAATAAAGGCACAATTTCTACGATGCCCCCTTCTCATCATCACCCCTCTAAATGAGAACTTTCTCTTTCATAAACATACTGAAATATTTATCATTATTTTGTATGTTCGATGAAAAACTTAAAAATCGTAGAATTATCACATTTCAAATCTATTCTAGGTTCAATCAATTAAAATCACTTCCTTGCACATCACAATCAGAACCTGACATATCAATAAAATACGCTGAAAGAAAAAAGCTTCTTATGCCCCCCTCAAAGCGCTAAAATGACTATAAAAAACAAAGCCGAGGGCTTTAGTCAACATTAAGAACAAGTATATAATAGTGCCTGCTTCCTCTTTTATTAAGCGTAAAGATAGTAGGGCTCTATAGCTTTTATATCATCTAAATTTTATATTATTTCCATGGAGGCTTTACCGTTATACCCTTCATAGGACCGATGCGAAATGGGCTTACTTTAAGAGATGCTTCTTTTAAAGCAAGCGATCAACATGAAAATAAGTATATTCCGTTTGGAACATTCCTTTTTTCCTGCAAGTCTATACCCAAAAGCAGCATTAACAAATTTTGTATAAGATAAAATCGATTAGAAAGCATGTTTGACTTCCTCCCCACGCCTTAAAGGACAAAAACCTTAGCTCAATCTGCTCTGTATACAACCCGAATTTTTGTCAAGCGAGCTCCTCTTAGCTGCCTCCGTATGTGAATCACTTAAACAAAAGACCTAACAAATAAGCCTACAAATATTCATCGCACACCAAAAGACACTTACACATTTCAAGAAAGCTTACATGCCTTATATTACCGCCATAAATCACCGTGTTTTATGGCATAACAGGATACAAAGAGTTTACCACAATACAAAATCTATAAAATCAATCAATATTTACTTTAAAGCTTTCCTTGTTTATGCCTCACAATGCTCCAACGCCTTTATAAAAAAGAAAAGATTTTAAGCTTGTCGAATATGTTGTATCAGCATATATTACAGGCTGTAACATATTGTTATTCATAAAATCACCTCCAAAAGAGCAGAAAGAGGTTCTTATGGCTGATCTTGTAAAAGCCGCAATGCTTTATTCAACCTTAATTATCACTATCAATGCTTTTGTTGTTATTTTAGCGCTCATCATAGAGCTATACTAAGCATAATCTCTTAGCTTTTTGATAAAATCTCCAGAGAAGCGTCTCAAATTTAAGATCCCAAAAGAGAATTGAACACTGCAGATTAATCATATACCAATTCAGCTGCTGCATCTAACTATTCTTTATTCTTTGTCTCAGCATTTTTTACCATCAGACTCAACATTTTTATTCCCCTTTGAAGCATGATGATCCTTTTAAAAATAACCTTATCCTCTTCGACATTCTATTAGTAGAATCCCCCCAAAACTTTGTTGGCTTTTCATGAAGTGCATGCGTCTCATGCACCTGTACGCATAGTTTAAATATAACTCTATTTTCACGCGTAAATACTGTAAAATCCGTATGTCGATCTAAACACAATAGTCTTTAAAGAAGCTGTATGATAAAGATTTATTCTGCTTCTTTCATCCTAAGTTTCTGCATCAAAGGGGATTGGTTGTTTCTGCTAGCCAATTTGCTAAACTAGAATGAAAACTATAAAAACATAATCAATCCCAATCTGTTGGCATATATCGTGATATTTAAGAAAAAATGCGCTCTCTCTTGAAAGGAAGAAAAAAGCGCTGTTGTCACAATTACTTTTGTTTATACAAACAAGATATTGATTTATAATGATAATTTATCGTTATTCATATTGAGTTAGACCCCTAATAACGTAAGATTCTCTTATTTAAAATCTGTTTATCTTGAATCAATATCACTTGCTTGCACATTACAGCGGGATTAGCGTGTGGATAAAATTTGTATAAGAAAGGAGTAAAAATGGCTCTTATGAACGCTCTCAAATGCAAGGGCTGTCGCAACACCCACGAGCTGGCACATAGTGTGATGGTGCCGGCTTACTTCTCCACATACCATACCTTTCTCAACTATCTTTTTTCCCCAGATTTACAAAGTCTGAGCACGGTTTTTAACCTCCAAAAAGAAGTTGCCTCTCTGCTATTACTGCATTCTCACAATTTTTAGATTTATGCATAGAGGCCCCACCTAAATAACATTTCTTTTGCCATTCGAGGCGTAATTCTTTATCTTTCTTAAATTCTTCTACGCTATAAGTTTTTTCGCAACCAGCAACAGCAAGTCCAGTACAAAGCAGCAATGCTGGGATAATGACTTTCTTCATCAATAAATTCCCCTTCTTTCGGATTTACAAAATTTGAGATACAATTGAATATCCCCTTAAAATTGCACATTAGGTTCAGTGTGCATTTTCAAAAATCTTAAAATCGACCTCTGGAAGCAATTCTTCGCAACTTGTAACGATAAATTGCGTACAAAGAAAAATACTGCGATCAATATTTTTTGTAATTTAATTGTTATTCTTCTGTTTTTCAGTTTCGTTCCCATTTTTGCTATTTTCACGAAGTTCCTTTGCAAGATTTCTATAATGCTCTTGAAAAAGTTCCATATCGGCTTGCATGGCATTTTGACAATTTTTCGTAGAAAAAGCAGAGAGTCCCATTTTATCGCATTTCTTTCCCCATTCTTGCATCAACTTCTTATCTTTCTTAAATTCCTCAACACTGTAGTTTTTCTCACAACCAACAGTGACAAGCCCTGTGCAAAGCAACAGCGCTGTTATAATAGCCTTATTCATGGTTTTACCCCTCTCTTTGTTTTATACTTTAATAACGATGTCGTTGGATTCACAAAATCCTTGTATCGTGCTTTTACGTATAACTTTCCTTGGACAAATACGTACACTTTTAACGCCAATAGGTTGAATCATGAGAGCCACTTTATTATCAGACTTGCATTTGTAACGTTATCGATACAGCTGCTCTTGAGTATTTGAATTGTTAAAACTTCAGCAGAAATTTTGATATCTTGACATTTTCAAGAGGCTTTTTAATCTCTTCTTTTCTTTCAAGAGCTTTCCTTCAAAAACCAGCTCATCATGAAAAGCAGCACGAATTCTTATCAAAAATTCATCATGCCCATATCCATTGCAAATTTTCTG
This sequence comes from Bartonella tribocorum CIP 105476, assembly GCF_000196435.1. Taxonomy (NCBI): domain Bacteria; kingdom Pseudomonadati; phylum Pseudomonadota; class Alphaproteobacteria; order Hyphomicrobiales; family Bartonellaceae; genus Bartonella; species Bartonella tribocorum. The sequence goes on from NC_010161.1 coordinate 1,791,699, forward strand.
CAAACGAAACGATATATCTTTTAATAATCTGATTGCGCTCTTACTTATTTCTTCATCTGCCGAGAAAGAAAAAAACTTAACTCCCCCCTACACTTTTTAAATGCCAATAGAAATTCTAATAAAGCAATCTTATACATCCCGGTAGCACAAAAAAAGATTATTCCTTGCCTACCATCAAGTAGCATTCAATACTTAGACTATAAAATCATGTAAATGAAAGAAATACTTTCCATATCATGCTCAATGATTTCTTTTTGTTATGAGGAAAACTTATAGCACACCTCTATCAATCAATTTTATTGATTTTATCCCCCCTTATAAACATGAATATAATTTCAAAAAGAAAGTGTCACATAGCAGAAAAAAATAAGCAACGCTACTGTTAATTTACATTATTTACCCTGTATTTAGTAAAATAAACAAAGTATTCAGTAAAATAAAAAAATAACTTCACATTTAAAATCATGATCAAGACAATTTTTACGGAAAAATAAACTTACCTATCCAGCGACGATACAAATAGCAAGGGGGATGATGATGATCTCATCCATAGGAGAAAAGTTGAAACGAAGAATTTTTCATAGGTTCATAACTATTTTACGAGATGCCCCCCCCCATAAAAAATGGACGCTTTTATAACAATTAACCTCATGGAAAAGCGACCAATATCATCTTTTTAAAAACACTCAAACCAACGCACACTTATTATCGTATATTATCTTTTATTTTCCGTATTTTTTTGAAAGCAATTCGCGCACCTCATCGGCCATTTTAGTTCCACGACTTGCACAACTAACCTTAATTAACCGATGCAAATTTTCCGGCACATCAATTGTGAGACGCTTCATACCGCCATCCACACTGCCTTTATTATTTTCCACCCATGCATCAGCGGTTAAAGGAATGGATTTATTGGTTGGTTTCGTGCCAATTTTAATTTTTTTATTCATCACGCTAACTCCTTGATTTCGGCTGCAACAGCTTCAATCTCTGCGGTTGCTTGTCCTTGCTTATCCACTTCGTAAACAGCCTTGCCCTGTGCAGCAGCTTCAGCAAAAATCACACGTTGCGCAATGCTCGAAGAAAGAACATGCACGGGATATATGCTAAGAGCTTCATTCACATCACGCCCTATTGCTGTATTGACTATTTTACGATTAATAACAAAAGCAGATTTGAGATTTTCTTTATAAACGCGTGCTTCGTCAATCAGCTTTACAATTCCATCAGCAGCCCAAATATCATAGGGACTAGGCAAAACAGGTATAAGCACAAAATCCGAAGCCATAAGAGCACTACGCGCAAGATCAGTCACACGCGGAGGACTATCAATAATAATATGATCATAACCATGACCAATCTGTGTAATCTCTTTGTGAACTGTTGCACGTGGTAAACCAATAACTGAAAATAAAGGCTCCTCTTCACGCGCAGCAGCCCAATCCAATGCGCTCCCCTGTGGGTCAACATCAATAAGCAATACCCGTGCACCGGTACGTGCAAAACTGGCTGCAAGATTCACGCTCAAAGTGGTTTTTCCGACACCCCCTTTTTGATTCAAAAGTCCAATGATCATTCATTACGTCTTTCAGTATTATCGTTTTTGCGATTATACTGAAAATAATAAAAGAAGCAAGCATACAACACCTGAAAAACAACCATTTGTCTTAATTTTTATGATAAAAACAAAAGCCCCCAATTTTATCTTTATAATACTCTTTTAGCATGAGCCCCAAATATTATGAAGGGAGTGTTCTTGCGAATAAAAGATAAATTGAAACAAGAAATAGGGGCTTCTTTCCCCGCCTTAAAATGAAAATTTCTTAAATCTGCGCTAACCTATAAATAATGGTCTCTCCATAATCTTTACTTCTTGGGGCTACCCTTCATAGGGTTTCACTACATAGGACTCGACAAATAAGCTCTGCCCTGAATAGATAGCAAATTAGCAAGGAGAATTCATGGTTTTACAGGTTGAATGAGAGAACAGAAGTCCATAAAATTCTCTCGTTTTTTCTCTCTTATATTCAATCAATTAAAATCGCTTGTCGTCTACCATCACAAGTAGAGCTGACATATGAGAATAAACACTGAAAAAAAGGAATAAAAACACTTCTTATGAAATGTCTTAAATATTAAGAACTGTTGGCAGCATTGATAGTGAGGAAGGTATGATAATGCAGGCTTGTCCCTTTTCTTGAACTAAAGAGGGGCATATACAATGAATTTTATACTCTTTATGCGCAACAGAGTAAAAAGAGTAAAATAAGCTTGGAGACAAATAAGAATAGCTCTACGCATAAACAAGCAACACAATAGGATGTTCTACACTTCGTGAGAACAATAAGTAATTCATAGAGAGCATTACCTTTCATAATGGTAAATTTATTGAACACCCCTATATCTTTCCGCTTGAGAGAAGGAGCAAACCGCCCCCATCACACACTCTTGCCATCTCGTGATGTTACACAGGATCTTGGTCTTCGCAACGATTCATGAAAAAATATTTTTTGTCCTTATCTTGTATAGTTTCACTCCGCATGAGGTTCCACTTATTGAGGTTCCCACTTATAACGTGCAAACAAGGGATCTTGATTGATGCAAAATGAAACAAACTTAAAACAAGAGAATTTTACGCATTTCAGAGGTCTAATTCAAGTTAAGAAATGCTCAATTATCATTAGAAATCAATTCATTGTACAAGATCGAATAGTAAACATATTGCGGCGTTGAGAAGCTTTGCATCTTACAGTGCGTTTTTCCAAGGCAGTCTTCTCGACAAAAAGAATATTTTTGTTAAGATGCCATTGAAAGATCTTACCTTCATCATGTTCTTTTATAAACTTAAGGGTATCGTAAAAATCGTGCAATTGGGAATAAACAAAAATGAATTTACAACAAATTGACCCTGATATTTTTATCGGCCCCCAAATTAGCATAGAAGATATCAAAACATTGGCAGAAGCTGGTTTTAAAACAATCATCTGTAACCGTCCCGATCACGAGGGACCTCATCAACCTGATTTTTCAAGCATTAAAGCGGTTGCAAACGACTATGGCATACAAGCCTATTACATTCCCATTTCTCCTCCGACCATAGAAAAAGCAGATGTTGAAACCATGAAAACAATTTTAAAAACAGCGTCTCTCCCTCTTCTCGCTTACTGCTATCATGGAACGCGTTCGCTGCATCTTTATCGTTTAGCACGTCTATAGATTTCATACGCTCCTCACACACTCTAAAAGACAAAAAATTTTTAATTCACACCAATCTGTAAACAAGAGTCGGTCAATAATTTTAGTCTCACACCTTCCACTTGAACTTCTCCCTTCATGGTGGACACTTCATACAAGTCGATAAGCAATTTTCTCTTAAAGATACAACAAATATCCACTCCTGAAACCATAAAAACGCATGCAAATTGATAAAACGATAAACTTTTAAAATAAAAAAAATATCGATTTCAAATTTTGTGAAATTCTAAAGTTAAAGCGCAAAAAATCTTAAAAACTGTATTTTCTCTTCTTCTCATCGATTTTTTTCAAATACGCTGTGTGTTTATTCATGTACTTTTCATCATGGATTTTAACGGATCAGAAAGAAACAAGCAGTAAAATCTTAAATGATAACAAAAGCCATAAAATTAACTTTGAAAAAGATAATGCTTAAATCAGATCTTCAGATATTCGATTCTCCCTCTCAACAACGTGAAAAACGTATATTCCATGATGTTTTGGAATATATCTTTGTGATTATCATCACTTTAAGTGCTATTTTTACAGCTTTTCTTTCTTTTTCAGATAAACTTAGAGTATATTTTTAAAAGTAAGCAGCCTATCTAACTGTGATAATGGTTGTACTGTCTTTAAAATTTCTTTTGCTTTTTTTTCATCACGGTGCATTTGTGCAATCAAAGGTTCAAGCCCATCAAATTTTTCTTGTCCGCGCAAAAACTGGAAAAAAGAAACGGTACAGCTTTCCCCATAAAGGTCGTCGTTAAAATCAAACAAATAAGTTTCCAAAAGTGGCGCTCCATCTTTAACAACCGTTGGACGACACCCAAAGCTTGCAACCCCATCATACAAAACACCGTCTGCACGACGCAGGCGTACCGCATAAATGCCATGTGCCAAACGAACTTGAGGAGGCAACATCTGATTAGCGGTAGGAAATCCCAAAAGGCGTCCAAGTTTGTCGCCTTGAATAATATTGGAGCACACCCGATAGTGATACCCTAACAAATGGGCTGCTTTGTCCACTTCCCCTTGAGAGAGAAGTTGCCGAATAAAACTAGAAGAAATGATCAACGGTTGTGAATCTTGATGACGAGAAACGGATGGATCAGAAACGCAAGAAACTTGCACAACCTGAAATCCATCTTCTTTTCCTCTTTGGCAAAGAAGATGGACGTTTCCACTTTTCTGATGACCAAATTGAAAATTTTCGCCTGTCACCACAACGGAAACATCAAAGGCTTCCTTTAAAATCGACTTGATAAATTCATCTGCTGAAAGAGCGGCAAACTGTGCATCAAACGGCTGTTCAATCACGCCATCAAAGCCAAGAATTTTAAAAATTTCAGCTTTTTCAACCGCCTCTGTCAAACGATAGACAGGAGCTGAATGTTGAAAAAAACTTCTTGGATGAGGTTCAAAAGTTAAAACAACAGCGGGTTTGTTTTTTATCCGCGCGAAATCAAGCGCTTTTTGCAACACCACCTGATGCCCACGATGAACACCATCAAAATTTCCAAGTGCCAACACAACTCCCCGCCAAGCCGAGGGAAACATATGGGTTCCCTGAAGACGCAAAAAATTAACCATTACTGAAGTGCCCACATGATTGCTTGTGGCCTATAACCATGACGTTCTAGAAAAGAATGCAAAGCTTGCTTATCCACCACATCATTTTGCATATAATCATAACGATGAATCCCCCCCATAATATAAAGGGCATCAAGACCAAAATGAGCCGCCCCCTTAATATCCGTCAAAAGACCATCACCAATAGCTAAAATTTGACTTTTTTCTACTGTCCCACGTATTTTTTGAAGTTTTTCAAAGGCACATTCATAAATAGGCACATGAGGTTTTCCAGCAATGCGAACTTCCCCTCCTAATTGTTGGTAAAGACGCGCCAATGCACCAGCGCACCAAAATTCCTTATTTCCATAATGGACAATCACATCAGGATTAGCACAAATAAAAGGTAAATTCCGCACGCGCATACGACGAAACATCTCCTCATAAGCCGAGGGTTCTTCATCAAAATCTTCAAGAAAACCGCTACAAACGACCACAGAAGCTTCCCATTCTTCAACAAATTCACACGCTAACCCTTCAAACAGCACCAAATCACGTTGTGGACCAATGAAAAAAACTTTACGCGGCCCAGCACAAATGAGATCACGTGTTACATCTCCTGAAGTGATAATGGCATCATAATAATCACTATGAATATTCATGCTTTGTAATTGGTCCGCAACATCTCCCTGTAGTCGAGGAGAATTGGTCAATAAAATGACACTTTTTTCCATTTGTCGAATTTTATATAATGCTTCCAACGCTGGCTCAAATGCCTGCACACCGTTATGCACAACACCCCACACATCACAAAAAACAGCATCATAATGCGCTATAACAGTCTCAATATGGGTCAGTTCATTCATGGTGCACCTATCTCTCTTTGTCATTGATCAAGCTGTCTTTTACTTCAAAACTACTTATCGAAAGATAAGAGTCCTGTCATCTGCTTTCTCAAACCATATCCCAACTTTTTATCGTCTATAGAGATCATAAGAAATGATAAAATAAATAAGTTATCATTAAATTGTGCAAAATTCTAAAACGCTTGATCGTAAAAGCTTATCATTCTCAAACACTCATTTTTCTCATAAAAATTTCAATTCTAATAACAACCGCGTTAATACAGTTTTTTAGTGAAAACACTCAAGTTTTTTACTTGGAAAATAAACGAATAACGTTCCCCTTTAAAAATCGCTTTCTTCAAGATAACAAATTGATTTATAACAATAATTTATTACTCACGAATAATGAAAACCCGAATATCTTTTTTCATTTCAAATCTGTTTATATTGAATTAATCAAAAACTATTTTCTTGCACATTATAAGTGGGCTGAACGTATAGATAAAAACACTTGAAGAAAGAAATAAAACACCTCTTAATAATCTCTCTCAAATGTAAAAACTGTCGTAATATTTTGGACGATCAAAGAGTATGTAGAGTATATGCCGTCGTACATCTTTTTTCAGTAAAGATAGAAGTATAGCTTTTATTCTATCCATAGAAGCTTTTACTTTATACTCTTCAAGAAGTGCCGTTATGAAATGATCTCGAGCATTGAGAAATGTTCCTTTAAAACAAACTCGTAAATATCCGAACAATCCGATCTATTCTGTTTTTATTTTTTTGCATGAGGGATGTTCACTGATGAAAGCTTTTCCCTCTCATTATGATATCTCAGCCGCATAACAACAAACCATTTTGCTTAGAGACAAGGACCTCACTAAGCGCCCCTAGGGGCTTAATTAAACCCACGGGTTTCTCTTGCTTTCTTCGCCAAATTCAGGGCTGAGGACATAATTTTGCTGAGCAAATCTTAAAAAAATTGAAAGGCAAACAAGCCTTTTATTAAAAAAGCTATCCGTTTCAAGAAAAATTACTTTATGAATGGAGGTGTTTTTGTCGCATACGCAGCAACCAATAGGGCTCTAAAACCCGAAAGCTAAAATAAAAATTTACTCCGCTTTGCGGATATCCCGGAATTCCGGGAGATTTTGCACTGTCCAAGTGCTGTAAGCACTAAAAGCAAAATGCTGATTTAGCTTCAGTTTTAGACTCCCGGAATACCAATGCGAGGGCGCTCGCAACCGGAGGGGGCAAATGCAAGCTCAGAACCTTAATATTGATCTTTTTGTTGGCAAAAAAATTCGCTTGAAGCGAAAAATATTAGGAATGTCTCAAAAAACCTTAGGAGACGCTTTAGGGGTAAGTTTTCAACAAATTCAAAAGTATGAAAAAGGCTTAAATCGTGTAAGCGCAGGGCGGTTAAAGGAAATTTCCGATATTTTGAATGTTCCGGTTTTCTTTTTTTACACGGATATCATCACAAACGAAAACACCTCGTACCCTCATGAAGAAATTGCATCAAGCAAAGAAGAATTTTTGCTTTTAAAAAGCTTTAGAGTCCTGACCTCTGTCAAACAGAAAACCATTTTAAAATTAATTTCTGATCAGAATTAAAACGTTTTAAATAGTTTCTATACTTTATTAATCTGCTTTCTATCTCAAAGAACAGCATTTCATGAGACTTATAAGTAAAGTTTTTCCCGATCTCATACACTTTTGCAATAAACATCAAGAAAAATCAATAAAACCGATCATGGACCTTCAAACGGATTGTAAGATCCATTATCACGCCGCCATTTTAAAGGTTCAGTGAAATGACTTGACCAAAGACCAATCTTGTTGTCACGTGCTTTTTCTTCCGCATGATGATACTGTGTTGGAATAGGATTTTTACCCTCCTTTGAAAGGACCAACATACCTTCTGCAAGACCGGCTTCCGCCAAATCAACCCCTTGAACAAAACATTGCGCATAATAAACACCATTGTGCATAAAAGCCTGCTTACAAGATAAATCCTGACCAAGTGTTTTTGTAACAAGCCAAGCCATTGTAACTGCACCACAGGGCCATTCTTGATCCTTTAATTTTGCTTTTTGGCGTGGTGCGCATGTGTCCACACCATAAAGATGAATATCACGGGTAATACGGGATCGCCAAGATTGTGCAGAAGGTGTTAGTAATTTAAATGTAACCCCACTTGTAACAGATGCCCTACCATGAAAAACAACAGCATTATTAGCAATATCGTTTGATGCAACACTCTTCTGCAGATCGAGTGCTGGTTCATTTTTTTCTAATGGTTGTTGAGTGATCGATTGACTCAATTTTTTTTCTTCTTGATAGAGATCGACAATATCTTGCATCTTCAATGTTTCAAGAATGCTGAAATCTATTTTATCTTTATATTGGCTTAATCCCCACACTATGGACCCCATAATGTAAATAATAACAATCACTTTAAATAGCATCTCTTAACACGCTCGCTCAAAAAATTCATTGTTTTCCTATCCTTGTCAGATCATTTACCAGCAATCCCCTTGTTTTTAAAGAAAAAATCCAAATATAAGTGTCGCAGATTAACTACATTTTGTAAAGAATAATATTCTTTCTTGCCTTGTTTTAATATTGTTATTTTTACCAAAAGATACAACTTAAAATTGCCATTTTCATATAACACAATCTCAATTTGAAAAGACTTCTGTCTCTTTAAGAAGAAAAGTTTGAGAGTGAAGAGATCTACTATCAGGACTTTTAAAACAAAAAAACGAGGAGTTTAGACTGTCATAAAATAACAGAATTCTCCAGTTGTTAGAGGCAATGGAATGTCGACAGATGAACAAATATTGTTTGTTAAAGAGAGGTAAAATGACAGATAATAGATTCCAAAACATCATTTTTATCGTGACCATGCTGCTTTTTACGGCAGTGTTTATATCTGATTTTTCTTATGCTGCTCCTGCTGCAAATGGAGGTGGTCTGGGAAATCTTGATGGTGTTTTAGGCAACATTGTCACAATGATGACGGGTGGAACGGCAAGGCTCATTGCTATTATATGTGTTGCTGCTGTGGGGATTGGCTGGATGTACGGCTTTATTGATTTACGCAAAGCAGCTTACTGTGTTCTAGGAATTGCTATTGTGTTTGGTGCCCCTACTCTCGTCACTAAATTAGCGGGCACAACATAAATGAACGAAGATACTCTTTTCCTTGCCTGCACGCGCCCAGCCATGTTTGCTGGTGTTACAATGGAAGCGATGGCGCTCAATGTCATGGCGACATCCGTTCTTTTCATTTTGACCAGTGATTTTACCATGTTTGGTCTTGGGATTGGGATGCATTTTATTTTGCGAGAAGTGACAAGGTATGACCACAACCAATTTCGCGTATTATTTGCATGGCTCAATACACGAGGAAAACAAAAAAACCTCAACCGATGGGGAGGAGGTTCAACCTCCCCTTTACGCCTTGTCCGCACGTATAAGGAACTAAGCTGAAGGAACGAAACCGGTGAAACAGATGTCAATGATGAAACGGGAAACTTTGCCTGAAGAATATATTCCCTATATACGCCACATTAACCAGCATGTCATTGCTTTAAGTTCACGCTGTTTGATGGTTGTGTTGGCCGTTGAAGGTGTAAATTTTGACACTGCAGATATTGATCAATTAAATTCTTTACACAACCAATTAAACACTCTTTTTAAAAATATTGCAGACGAGCGGGTTGCTTTATATTCTCACATCATCCGCCGTCGTGAAACGATTTATCCAGAAGGCCATTTTCTTTCATCTTTTGCAACAAAATTAGATGAAAAATATAAAAAGAAAATGGTTTCGCAAGAGCTGTATCGAAATGATCTATTTATTTCACTGCTTTGGAATCCCGCAGCAGATAAAACAGAACGATTGGTTGCATTTTTTCAGCGCTTGAGCAAAGCAAAAAAAACACAATCTGAACCCGATGAGGAAGCCATTCGTAAACTCGAAGAGCTAAGCCAAGATCTCATGCAAGGTTTGGAAGAATATAAAGTTCGTCTCCTATCAATCTATGAGCACGAAGGACTTTTATTTTCCGAACAAAGTGAATTTCTCCACCAGCTGGTGGGTGGAAGACGTGAACGTATTCCTCTTACATTTGGCACCATTGCCTCAACGATTTACTCAGATCGTGTTATTTTTGGGAAAGAAATTATCGAAATTCGTCATGAGAGCAATGAACGGTTCGTTGGCATGTTTGGATGGAAGGAATACCCTTCTAAAACACGCCCAGGGATGACCGATGGTTTGCTTACGGTACCATTTGAATTCATCTTAACACAATCCTTTGTTTTTAAAAGTAAAGCGGCTGCTAGTGCCATTATGAGCCGCAAACAAAATCAAATGATTAATGCGGCCGATCGTGCGAGCTCACAAATTGACGCACTGGATGAAGCCCTCGATGATTTGGAATCAAACCGTTTTGTTTTAGGCGAACATCACATTTCTTTAGCCGTTTTTGCAGATCATCCAAGAATATTGACTGAAAACTTATCAAAAGCACGTTCCCATTTAACCAATGGGGGAGCTGTAATTGCTAGAGAAGATTTAGGATTGGAAGCCGCATGGTGGGCACAACTTCCTGGAAACTTTAGCTATCGTGCGCGTTCAGGCGCCATCACCAGTAGAAACTTTGCCGCTTTATCACCCTTCCATTCTTTTCCCGTTGGCAAATTAAACGATAATGTTTGGGGCGCTGCTGTCGCGTTGCTAAAAACACAGGCTGGTTCACCTTATTATTTTAATTTTCATTATGGTGATCTCGGGAATACTTTTGTTTGTGGTCCGTCAGGCTCTGGTAAAACAGTGATTGTTAATTTTCTTCTTGCACAATTACAAAAACACAATCCAAGAATGGTTTTTTTTGACAAAGATCAAGGAGCAGAGATTTTTGTACGCGCTGGCGGTGGAAAATATAAGCCTTTAAAAAATGGACAGCCCACCGGTATTGCTCCCTTAAAGGGCATGGAATACAATGAAAAAAATAAAATCTTTCTTCGTAATTGGATCTTAAAGCTTGTGACCCCTGAAGGGCAAACGGTGACCGAAGAAGAGCGACAAGATATTGCCAAAGCCATTGATTCCTTAGAAAACTTACCCCCAACACAACGCTCTCTTGGTGCCCTTCAGCTGTTTTTTGACAACACATCCAAAGAAGGAATTGCCATGCGGTTACAACGCTGGATTAGAGGCAATGATTTAGGATGGGTTTTTGATAATGATCAAGATGATCTCAACTTAAATGCACAATTCATTGGCTATGACATGACCGATTTCTTAGACAACGAAGAAATTCGGCGTCCCTTAATGATGTATCTCTTTCACCGCATTCTTGATCTGATTGATGGACGACGCATCATTATTGTCGTTGATGAGTTCTGGAAAGCTTTGGAAGATGATTCATTCAAAGCTTTTGCGCAAGATCGGCTTAAAACAATTCGTAAACAAAACGGCTTAATGCTCTTTGCGACACAAAGCCCCAGAGATGCTCTAAACTCCACAATTGCGCACACAATTATTGAGCAATGCCCCACTCAAATATTTTTTCCCAATCAAAAAGCAAATTACAATGATTATGTCGAGGCTTTTAAACTCACTGAGCGCGAATTTGAACTGATACAGTCAGAATTAAGCAGAGAATCCCGTCGTTTTCTCGTCAAGCAAGGACAAAGCTCTGTTGTTGCAGAACTTAACTTACGTGGAATGAACGATGAGATCGCCGTTTTAAGCGGCACAACTAAAAATATTGAACTCATGAATGAAATTATAAACGAATATGGAACAGATCCTGAAAAATGGCTGCCCATATTTTATCAAAGGAGAAAAAATCAATGAAAAAATATGGCTTAGTGACACTATTATCTTTTTCTTTTATTTCTCATGCAATAGCACAAATGGCACCAGATGCTGATGAATATTATAAACAAGCACTTGAAAACACACAAAAATTAGATGCTGCAAAATCAGAAACGGCTGAAAGTATTTATAAAAGCGCGACTGAAACTGCAAATAAAATCAAAGAAATCAAAAGCCAGCTTGAAAACATTCAATCAAAAGCAGAGGCAAAACCTGAAGAATTACAAGCTCTTCGGCAAGATCTTCAAGTGAATCTTTCTCTTCTTCAAGCAAGTCTTCAAGCGAGTTCTTTAAAACTTCAGTCTCTTGATATGATTCAAGCAAGAGATACGAAGACAAAAGATGAACTCCGTGAAGAAAAGGAGAAAGAAAAGCATAAAAAACTTGAAGCAACATTAGACGAAAAAGAAAAAAAATTAAAAGAAAAAATTGAAAGTGCGCATACAGATGTCAGACTATAGTTTCTCTCCCTTTGAAAGCATTTCTGGGTATATTTTGAAACCTCTCGACAATGTGATGGACACAACGGTGAGTGGGTTATCTTCTGCTATTTCAGCCCCCTTAAATCTTGCCGCAATCATTTTTATCTTCCTTTATGGCTATAATGTTATGACAGGTCGCGTTGCGCTTTCCATGCATAGTCTTCTTAACAACGTTGTTAAAATTGTCGTTGTGACAACAATGGCAACGAATGCGGAGACGTTTAATACATATGTCAAAGATATTTTCTTCAATGATTTATCCAATGCTATTGGAAACGCGCTAAACAGCAATCCTGCAAACTCCAATGTTTTTGATTATATTTTGTTAAAAGCAAGTAAACGCTATCAAGACGTCTTATACAATGCTTGGTTTTTTGAAAAGATCGTTGTGGGGCTTCTTGGTTCTATAATGCTTCTCGCTGTTATTCTCTTTTGTATAGGTGGTTTTATTGTTCAAATGTTTGCACAAGTTGCACTCGTGATGATTATAGGTCTTGGACCTCTGTTCATTAGTTTATATTTGTTCAATGCAACACGAAAATACTCCGATGCATGGATTACAACTTTGATCAATTTTACCATTTTACAAGTTCTTGTGATTATGCTTGGAACCATTATATGTCAAGTTATCTTGCAAGTTCTCAAAGTTTCATATGATTCAATCTATGTTCTTTTCCCTCCTGTCATCGTCATTTCGATCATAGGGGTTATTATCTTCCGCGCGCTTCCCGGTATTGCAACAGCACTCGCCTCTGGCGGACCATACTTTAGCGCTGGTGTCTCTTCAGGAGGTCAGATTTTCACGATGATTGCCAATGGTGCAAGATCAAGTGGCAATGCCGTAAAGAGTGCCGCTTTACAAGTCTCAGGGGCTGCCGGTAATGCCGCTAAAGGTGCAGCGGCAAAAGCAGGCAAATTTGGAGGTGGTCGTGGTCGGTTTTAAGATAAAGCACCTCCTTAAAAGAATGAGCATTTTTGTTTTTGCCTTGCGTGCGCCCTTTGGCGCACGCACCGTGATCCTGTTCCATGAAAGACCTAAAATCCTAGGTCTTACAACAAAATCAATCACAATATTACATCACATAAATTTATAAAAGTGTTCAGGAATAAAAGCTCTTATGCATTGCATTCCAAGATATTTGTGAGTTCAAAAAATGAAACGAAAAATAACTTTTGTTATGATCCTAACAATCGCCCTTACCGGCTGTGCTTCTTTGAGTGGACCTAAAAAACCACCACGCTGTAATGGCAAACATACGCGTGCTTTAAATAAAGATAAGTGGGATTGGAACAATAAAAATATTGTCCTGCAAGAAAAGGCTGTAAAACCTGTTACCTCACCCATCATTCTCAATACTTTAGATAGTGAAAAAGAAACAGCCAACCTAACACTTCATCCAGCTTTATTAAAGCCGGTTATTCATGAAGCACAATTTGATAAAACTGTGGAGGTTACGCGTGAAAAGTGATGCCCTTGAAGAATATATAAAAGAAGCACGCTCATTTGACATTGATCGCATGCATGGCATGCGCGTGCGGATGAAAATTTCCATGGCTTTAACAGTGCTTTTTGGATTGATGACAATTGCGCTCGCTTTGGCTGTCGCAGCTTTGACGCCCTTGAAAACTGTAGAACCTTTTGTTATCCGCGTTGATAACTCAACAGGCATCATCGATACTGTAAGTGCCCTAAAAGAATCCCCTAGCGACTATGATGAAGCGATAACGCGTTATTTTGCTAGCCAATATGTTCGTGCTCGTGAAGGTTTTCAAGCATCAGAGGCAGAAAACAGTTTTCGCTTAGTCTCTCTTTTATCTTCTCCAAAAGAACAAAATCGTTTTGCAAAATGGTACGCGGGCAATAATCCAGAAAGTCCACAAAATATTTATCATAACATGATTGCTACAGTCACAATCAAATCAATCTCTTTTATAAGCAAAGATCTTATCCAAGTTCGTTACTATAAAACGGTCAGAGACTTTAGTGAAAAAGAAACTATTTCCCATTGGGTTTCAATCTTAAATTTTTCTTATGTTAACGCACACATTTCAACCTCTGACCGTCTCATCAACCCCCTTGGTTTTCAAGTATCGGAATATAGATCTGATCCAGAGGTGATAAAATGATCAGACTTTTACAAATAATCTTTTTAACTTTTATGATCACTCTCGGCTTTCATACGGTCCTCTCGTTTGCGGAAACAGCGCCTGTCAGTGCACGTAAAGATAACCGCATCAGATTTATCAATTATGACCCCTACAACGTCGTACAAATCATTGGCTCCATTCGCTCTTCAGTTCAACTGGAATTTGCCGATGATGAAGAAGTAACCTATGTAGGAATTGGAAATTCCGTTGCTTGGCAAGTTGCGCCAGCTGGCCACTTTGTTTTTCTCAAACCGCGTGAAGTTCAACCTGTAACTAATTTACAAATCGTCACAAGCCGCCAAGATGGAACAAAACGCTCTTATCAATTTGAGTTGCAAATCCGTGAAGGCGATGTTTCCGCCGGCAATGAGACCTATTTCTTGGTAAAGTTTCGCTATCCAGAAGATGAAGCCTTGCGTAAGAAATTAGCCGAAGCTGCAAAAGCCGAACAACGTGAAGAAAACTTTGTCAATGATATTTTAAATATCCATGAAGATTTTGGACCGCGCAATTGGGCTTATGAAGCCCAAGGCTCAACCCTCATTGAACCTACTTCTGTCTATGATAATGGAAAAACAACAACCTTTACCTTTTTAGGCAATGTTGAAATCCCAACCATTTACCTTGTAACGCCTGATGGACAAGAATCCCTCATTCCTAAATCAATTAAAGGCAACCAGGTTATTGTTCATGCGACAGCGGCACAATTCACGCTACGGCGTGGTAATGAAGTCTTGTGCATCTTTAATAAAAGGTTCGTCCCAGAAGGAATTAACCCTGAAACAGGGACAACATCACCATCTGTAAAACGTAAAGTGAACATAGGAAACAGCCATGAATAACAACGTGGATGAAAAAAATATTAACGATCGCGATACAATAAAAAATGCTCAAGGAAAAAGTCAACAAAGCAATGTAGGCAAAGCAATCGCTCTTGTTATTCTTTTCAGTGTCTGTCTTTATTTAGCCTATTCAACGCTTGTTACAGACAAAAAACAACCGATTGAATCTTCAAAAGAAGCATCAAAAGAAGGTAAAGTTATTAAACAAACAGAACTTTTTCGTCCTGCCCAGCCTGCTCCTCCCTCCGTTGAACCGGCTCACAGAAAGAACGCTCTGTTACCCAAAGTCGAGCTACCAACCCCCAACATCAATCAATTAAATTCTGATGATCCCCTGTTGGAAGCAGCACAACGTGCTCCTGTATTAGCTTACGCGAATACACAACAAGGCAAAACAAATTCACAAGCAAATAACGGCACTTTGCCACATCAACTTGAAAGCAAGCCTGATGAGACAACACAGCGCTTCAATCATCTTCTCAAACCTACAGTGCTTGAAGGTATTCGTGCTTCAACCCTTGGCAATCGAAATTATATCATCACGATGGGAACTTCTATCCCTTGTATCTTAGAAACCGCCATCAATAGTGATCAACAAGGGTTTGCCAGTTGTATCGTTTCCAGAGATATTTTATCAGACAATGGTCGCGTTGTTCTTCTTGATAAAGGTACCCAAATTGTTGGTGAATATCGCGCCGGTTTGAAAAAAGGCCAAAAACGTCTCTTTGTGCTATGGAATAGAGCAAAAACCCCCAATGGTATCATTATATCCTTAGCTTCACCGGCAACAGACAGTTTAGGGCGTTCTGGTATTGACGGTGATATTGATAATCATTGGTTAGAGAGGATTGGATCTGCACTTCTTGTATCCCTCATAAAAGATGCAACAAGCTATGCCAATAAACGTTTATCAAAAAAGCAAGACAAAGAAGAGAATGAAACAATCTCTTCAGGGCAAAACATTGCAAATATTATTGTCGAAAATTACGCGAATATTCCTCCAACTTTATCCAAAAACCAAGGTGAAATGGTGAATGTTTTTGTTGCCCGCGATTTAGATTTTTCCAGCGTTTATAAATTGAAAGTCATCGAAAACAAAAAGCAGATCATCAATCGGGCTGTTTCAAGAAACTTTTACAAGAATTCTGCGATACCTTTAAAATGAATCCAAATTTACGCACCATGAATGATGAAGCAGTCGCGATTGTTCTCACAAAACTTGAACCTATCAGTACTTTTTTGAGAGATGAGGGTCTTTTTGAAATTGTTATCAATCGTCCCTATCAAGTGATGACGGAAGGAATTGATGGGTGGAAAACGATAGAAGCACCTGCTCTCTCTTTTAATGAACTGATGGGAATTGCGAAAGTTGTCGCGTCCTATTCTAAGCAAAATATATCAGATAGGAATCCAATATTATCAGCGACTCTCCCAGGCAATGAGCGCATTCAAATTGTCATTCCACCCGCTGTCGAAAAAGACACAATTAGTATGACAATTCGTAAACCATCGTCGCAGAGTTTTTCTCTCGAAGAGCTTGCCAATAAAGGTCTCTTCTCATTATGTGAGCAGGTCTCTTTCACACCATTGAATGATTATCATGCGCGTTTTAACGAACTCAAAATCATCGAGCATAATCTAGCCAATGCCTACTGCAATAAAGACTTTGTTTCCTTTTTAAATCAGGCTGTAAAATGCCAAAAAAATATTCTGATTGCAGGAAAAACTGGTTCGGGTAAAACAACATTATCAAAGGCATTAATTGCAAAAATTCCTCAAGACGAGCGTATTATCACCATTGAAGACACACAGGAATTGGTGATACCGCACCCTAACCATGTCTCGATGATCTATTCAAAAGATGGACAAGGCTTAGCTTCTGTTGGTCCCAAAGAATTACTTGAATCATCTTTACGGATGCGTCCTGATCGTATTCTTTTGCAAGAGCTTCGAGATGGTACAGCCTTTTATTATATCCGCAATGTCAATTCAGGCCACCCAGGTTCCATTACGACCGTTCATGCATCAACAGCCCTTGCAGCCTTTGAACAAATGACCCTTTTGGTCAAAGAAAGTGAAGGAGGGGGGGATTTAGAGCGTGATGATATTCGAGGTTTATTGATTTCAATGATTGATATTATCATCCAATGCAAACGGGTTGAAGGAAAATTTAAGGTCACAGAAATTTATTATGATCCCTTCAAGCAACGTAACATTTTTGGCGGTGACTAAGACAAGATCATATCGGTTGAAGGCTCTTTTAAAGCAATGATTGTCCATAAAAGGAAAAATACATGAAAACCAAAACAACAGAAAACAGAGAAAACCTTTTATCAATGTCAGCAGAAGAATTAAAACAACGCCGCCAAACCGTTGATGCCGCCATCAACACCCATGCGATAGAGGGAATAAAGCTTCATTCCACAACGCTCAAAATTTTAGAAAAATATGCAAAAGGGAATATTTCACTCGAGGAATTTAACACTCTTATGGACAACGCTAGATTATAAGGAGATGACAATGCCAAA
Source organism: Bartonella tribocorum CIP 105476 (assembly GCF_000196435.1). Lineage (NCBI taxonomy): Bacteria > Pseudomonadati > Pseudomonadota > Alphaproteobacteria > Hyphomicrobiales > Bartonellaceae > Bartonella > Bartonella tribocorum. The sequence continues at coordinate 1,809,243 of NC_010161.1, forward strand.
AGCCAAAGAAAAAACCAAAAATATAGAGACATCTTCTCCTCATCATTATGTCTATCCGAACACCACAACACTCAAAAATAAATATGGAATAACAAACTTTGACGCTTTTACTGCAAAATATACGCATGATACAGCAAAAGCCATAGTTAACCTGCGTGAAGCCCCCCTACCAGAAAAATTTGATAGCTCCTATCTATGCTCTATTCACCATCAATTGTTTAAAAATACCTTTGAATGGGCAGGACAGCCCCGCAATGTTCCCTTTACATTTTTAGACGAAAGCGTTACCGCCATGCCAGAGATGAAAAGGGCGGAATGGAACAATGTTTTTGCGAATGATGATGAGATTGAAGAAGGTTTACAAACATTAAATAAAACACTTGCAGAAAAAAACGCTTTGAGAAGCTTAACGCGCGAAGATTTTATTTCAGAAGCCGTACCACTCTTTGTCTCTCTCAAAAATATACGTCCATTCATAAATGGGAATGAACATACAATACACCTCTTTTTTGAAAAGCTTGCTCAAGCAGCAGAGCATCAGCTTGATTTTTCACTTGTTACAAAAGAACGCATGCTGGTTGCTAGTGTTGCAGCAATACAAAATGACAATCTAGAACCGATGCAACATCTGTTTGAAGATATCTCCAATCCCCAAAAAATTCATCTTTTAAAAGAATTCATGAGCAATATGAAAGAACTTGGACGCGATATTAATGATCGTTCTGTTATGGTCACAAAGGAAGGTGAAACTTACACGGGCACCTATAGGGGGGCTGGTCATGATAGCCTTGCTTTCAATGTGAATGGCGCTTACATCATCGGTGATAAAGAAGATCTCACACCAGAACAACTCAAAACATTAAAGCCTGGTGATAAATTTACCTTCACTGCCTCACAAACCCAAGAGTTAAAAAATATTCTCATTCCTAAAGAAACATTAGCGCCTTTATCAAAAACTGAAAAAGCTGAAATGATTGCAAAAGATGCCTGTGTCCACACCGCTCGAAACCAAATCCAACGATTGTCAAAAACTGTTTATGACAACGCAAAAACATTAGACAAAAAGATGGTTGCGATTATTAAAAATCCAGCCTTAGGTCAGCAACTTGCAGAGCAGATTGAGAGGTCACCCGACTCTGTTGCTCATCTTGCCGGTTTCAGTTTATGTGGACTCCAAAATCAGGCACGTGCAAACGCTAAAAATCATCTTGAGATGCTCTGTAGTGCTGTTGCAAATTTCGCGCATGCTGTCAAACATGCGGAGAAAGAAATTACGCAAGAACATGCAACAGAACAGAAACGCCGTGCAACCACAGTAGAAATGCCCAGTAAAAGCTTGCAAGATCTCTTCACCTTGCCAAAAGAATTACAGCAAGAATCTTTAGCAAAAAATCTTGGACTTCAAAAAGAGCTGAGCAATCTTGTAAAAAACATCAATAGCCGCCTCTCAGCAACTGAACATAAAGCTGTCAAAAATAATGATTACGAAACATTGGCTCAAAGTATTGGTGTCTCAGAAAATAAAGCCAAGCAAATTACACAAACCGTTAAGCAAGCCAAAGAAGTACACCAGCAAGCCTGCACGCGCACAGTTAACCATTCAAATGTACTCGCTATAGCCAGCTAAGAACAGATAAAACCTTCCTTTGAAGAGAAGCGCGCATAAACAAAAACGAGTTATTCTTATCTACGCCTTTGCAAAAGAAGTATTACACATCTGAAAAAAAGAGCATTTCACAGCAAATTCTAAAGAGAATTGAAAGCAAAATACAATGAAATATACCAAGACACAAATGGTCCTTATTTTAATCCCTATTGCTTTAGGTACTTTAACGATATTCCTTGTCCCTCATTTTTTGTTGTTGATAACAAATGGACTAAAGAGTAATCAAATTTATTGGACTCTTCGTTCAGAGCCTTTATTAATCTTAGTACTAACAGCTGCTATTTCATTGTTATACAGTCTCTCTCAAAAACTACACCTACGTAAAACAATTACTTTTGTCTCCGTTGTCTTTTTTGGAACCATTGCTCTTTACTATGTTGGGAGTGAAATAAAACGCTTAAGTCCCTATGTTGGTCAACAAGGAATAACGTGGAGTTATGCGCTTCAATTTATGGATCCTATGGTTGTCTTTGGCATCATCATTGGTACTTTTTTTTCTCTCATTCAATTCATTACAACCTCTCCACCTAAAAATAAGGTCAAGCGTGCCAAAAAAGAGGTTTTTGGGGGAGCGGCATGGATGGATTTAAGAGAAGCAGCAAAAATCTTTCCTGCCGATGGGCAAATTGTTGTGGGGGAAAGATACCGTGTTGATCAAGATAATGTATGCAAAATTCCATTTGCACCTGGCAATAAAACAACATGGGGGAAAGGTGGAGCAGTACCTTTGCTAACCTTTAATCTTGATTTTGGTTCAACCCATATGATCTTTTTTGCTGGTTCTGGTGGTTATAAAACCACAAGTACAGTAATTCCTACGTGTTTAACCTATCCAGGGTCTATTATTTGTCTTGATCCTTCAACAGAAGTTGCCCCAATCGTCAAATTTGCTCGTCAAAAGATGGGCAATAGAAATGTTATTATTCTTGATCCTAATTCACTTTTAACAAAAAGTTTTAATGTCATCGATTGGCTTTTAGACGACAGTGTACCCCGCACACAACGTGAAGCAAATATTGTTAGCTTTTCCAAATTGCTTCTCACGGATAAAAAATCAGACAATTCTTCGGCGGAATATTTCTCGACACAAGCCCATAATCTTTTAACGGCTCTTCTTGCTCATGTGATATTTTCTGATGAATATGAAGACCATGAGCGCAACTTAAAAACATTGCGTGGAATTCTCTCTCAATCAGAAACAGCTATTATCAATCAATTACGCATGATTCAAGAAACAACCCCTTCTCCTTTTATTCGTGAAATGGTGGGTATTTTTACAGAAATGGCAGAACAAACTTTTTCAGGAGTCTATACAACTGCCTCAAAAGACACCCAATGGCTTTCTTTGTCTAATTACGCAGATCTTGTCTGCGGTGATGATTTTTCCTCCTCAGATATTGCCAATGGTAATATAGATGTTTTTCTCAATCTCCCCGCCAGCATTTTAAACAGCTATCCAGCGATAGGACGTGTAATTATTGGTGCCTTTCTCAATGCTATGGTTACAGCAGACGGTAACTATAAAAAGCGTGTTTTATTTGTCTTAGATGAAGTTGATCTTCTAGGCTATATGAATATTTTAGAAGAAGCTCGTGATCGTGGACGTAAATACGGCACATCCTTAATGCTCTTTTATCAATCCACGGGTCAGTTGGTCAATCACTTTGGTGAATCAGGGGCACGTTCATGGTTTGAAAGCTGCTCCTTTGTCAGTTATGCTGCCATTAAAGACCTCCAAACAGCGAAAGAGATTTCAGAACGCTGTGGTCAAATGACCGTTGAAGTCACCGGAGTAAGCAAATCAAGAGGTTTATCTTTAGGAAAGAGCTCTTACAATATCAATTACCAACAAAGAGCTCTCATTTTACCCCACGAGGTTATTCAAGAAATGCGTCAAGATGAACAAATTATTCTTATGCAAGGGCAACCTCCCTTGCGATGTGGCCGTGCCATCTATTTCAGAAGAAAAGAAATGTTAGCTGCTTCTGCAAAAAATCGTTTTGCCCCACAAAAGAAAAACTAGCTTCCCCATTATAGATATTGAATAAAACAACAAAAAGTCATACATCCCTGTTTTTTAAAAGCCTATAAAAAAACATCTACATACAAAAAAACAGGGGCAAAAAAATCCATGATTTTTCCTTTTATATTTTGTGAATCGCCTTTCCAGCACCCATGATCTTAAAAAAGTCTCTATACCCCCCATACACCAACCAATAGCGACACCAATCCCCCCTAAAAAGGAACACATTCCTAAAAAGTTTTTCATATATAACTTTTAAATACATTGATTTATAATGATAATTCATATTTTTGTGTTGAATGAGAGACTCTGTAGCATAAGATTTTCTCATTTCAAATCTGTTCCATGTTGACTCAATCATAACCCTATCATTGGCATGTCAAAAGTGGGGTCCTCAAGTAAAGTAGAACTGCACAAGAAAGACATACCTTTTCATAAACCACCTTAAAGTCCAAGGGGTGGTCCGCAATATTTTAGCGCTGGCACAAATTGGTGATGCTATCAGCTTCTTTATGAAGCGTAAAATGGGAGCGCTCAATAGATTTTATACACTTTATGAGGATACCATTATACCATTCACGAGCATCGTCGCCAAATGGGTATGTTAAAAAATACCTCTTTAAAACAATCCTAAGAAGACGCAACATAATGGCGTTCTATTTTACGCAAAAAGCACACCTCCGCTAAAGAATATAATCAACAAAAGATTTGCCTTTGAGACAAAAAACGCTCAAAATACCCACGCGATAGACAGCCTTTCCCCCAAAAAAACATCCACGATATACACCAAAATGAATAAAACATTCTTAGACAAGTTTTTCCCCTTTACGATATCATTACGTGTTCTATTTTAACAACTAAGCGCTGAAAAAACACTTTTTTCCTAGTCCAAAGAAAGTTTTCCCCTCTTATAGATCTTAAAACAGCACAATCAATTAATAAGAGCAACGAACAAAGTTAAAAAACATTTTATTGCAAACATACCCAAACAAGATGTCCACACAAACCAATAAGAAAAACATAATGGAGAAAAATTCTTGATAATTTCTTTTATCCATAGACTTCCCAATCTGAACACTATGCATGAAAAATCCCCAAGCCCTCCGATAACCAAGAGCAATCCCCTCCGCCATATTCACGCCCTTCATCAAGGTGCTCTTGCAAACAACTTTTTTAAAGGCAAAACAACGAAAATCTTAAGCAATATTTTCCTTTTTGACCTCTTCCCTCCTCCTTCAAAGGATGAAGATTTCACCCAGAGTCTCTTTATCAAAAATCTGTTTTTTCCCCTTATGGGATTCCTACCGCCGTCTTAACTACCAGTATTTTACAGCACAACAGGATCATAAACAAAAGGAAACATCAGAGAAGCTAAAATAAATGAAAAAAGGAATAGGCATGAAAATAATCGCAACAAAACATTCTGTATCTCTCCTGCTGAAAACCTTTCAAAATCCCCACAAAAGGATTGATACAACTATCCGTACACTTGAAGGAAGAGCACTTTCTCTCAAAACACTCAAAATCTCAAAAGAATACGCGAAGGGGAATTTTCACATGCAACGTTTAAAACGCGCCTCAACCGCCACCCTATCCTTTAAGGAGAGTTTATATGTTAGAGCAAAATTATCTATATAAAGGAACCACAACACTCAAAAATAAATATGGCATAAAAGACCCTAATAAACTGTATGAACGATGTAACCATGACGTTGTTAAAGAAGCCGTCAACTTTCGCCATGAACCACCTCCACAAAACTTTGATGCCGCTTATCTAAGCTTAATCCACTGGAGTCTCTTCCACAAAACTTTTGAATGGGCAGGACACACCCGCGATACATCCTTTACATTTGAAGATGGCACCACTGCCCGCATGCCAGCGATGCGTCCTAAAGGTTATGAAGCTCCTTTTGCGATCGGTCCACAGATAAAAAAAGAACTCAAACAACTTGAAAAAACACTGAATCAGAAGAACAATTTAAAAGGTTTATCGCACCAAGAATTTGCTGAAAATGCCGCTGACGTTTTTATGGCACTCGAGCACGCACACCCTTTTAGAAAAGGCAATGGGCGCGCCAATCGAATGTTTATGGAAAAACTGGGACAAGCCGCAGGACATACCGTTGACTTTTCTTTCATCACAAAAGGACGCATGACAACAGCTTGTATTGAAGCCATGCAATATGGCAATTCCCAACCGATGAAAGATCTTTTTGAAGATATCACTCATCCACAAAAATCCGTTATTTTAAAAGAATTCATCTCCCAGATGAGAGAAGCTGGACTGAATGAAATTAACAATCGTGTTGTTGTTGCTGCAAAGGAAGGAATCCCCTATGAAGGCATCTTTAGAGGCACTTCAGCGGAAGGGTTTGTTATGGAAATAGAGGGAGCTTTCGTCGTTGGGCACAAAGATGATCTCTCCCCAGAACAGATCAAAACATTACGCAATGGCGACCACCTCTGCTTTCAAAAAACCAATGTTCAAAATGTAAAAGAAACACTGATCCCAAAAGAAACATTATCCCCTCTCACCCATGAAGCGTTATTCGCAAAGATTTCAAATGACGCTTATGTAGAAGCATGCCGAAAAGAAATCGAACATTTATCAAAGACTGTTTATGGTAAAATGCAAGCCTTAAAGACAAAATTGGATATCGTAACAGCCGCTCCAAACTTAGGAAATCAGTTTGCCGATGAAATTTTAGAAAACCCTCAATCAATTTCTAAATTTGCTGGGCGTAAAATACTTGGCATGAAAAGCTCAAATCGCAAGTACGCAGAACAAACTGTTCCACAACTCTGCCAAGCCCTTAAAAATTATGGTACAATAACACAACAAGCAAAAGATACAATTCTAGAACAACACCAAAGAGAACAAAATCGCCTAAGCCATTCAGTCGAAAAACCTAAAAAAAATTTACAAAACCTTTTTTCCTTATCAGAAGAACAACAAAGGGAAGCTTTATTGCATTCTCCAGCACTACAACAAGAACTCCATACCTTTTCACGTCAACTAAAAAATCGTCTCTCTTCAGAAGAGCATAAAGCCATACACGAAAAAGATCATACAAGACTGGCGTGCCTTCTTGGTACATCAGAAAGCAAAGCAAAAGAAATTGCACACACTGTAAAGAATACCAAAGAAGCACAATGTCAAGCCCGCAGCTTAAAAGTTAGTCGTTCCTCATCACTGGCTCTTACAGGCTAAAAACGTATCAACTTTTACCTTCCAACAGAACTCTTGGTTTCAATCATCTCCTCTCCATTGCACACACGAATTGTTTTAGAATATTACAAAAAATAGTCCTAAAAATAGATCCTGTAATTTATTATAACTTATTGATAAAATTTCATAAAAAAACTTTATAAAAGACATAAATTTCCATTACACACTCACATGAATAGCGCGAAATCTTTGGAAACCATTCAGTTTGATATTCTTCTTTTATCCTAAAAGATATCAAGAAAGCGGGGAACGTACCAAAGAGGTTTTCTAAAATATTGAAAGGAAACAGCCGTGAAAAAAAGTCACCCACAACCAGACTCCCAAAATCCAGAAACCCAGAATCCAGAGGCTCTCTACGCTAAAGTTAATAAACCACGCAAAAGAGGAGGTCCGCGCATACTAAGCCCAGAAGAAATACAAGCAAATACTAGAAGACACCCCCCCAGTGACTATGATACGCCTCCTTCTCAACAACAAACAGAAAACATCTATGCTCCCCAAAATCCATCACTAGAAACTGCCTATGCTCCTCAAAGACCACTAGGGAATCCCTATGACAGACCTGGTGGGACGCCAAGTAATGGGCGGCGTGCTAGCAGGCTCGCAGATCCCTATGCCGTCGTTAATCTGGCAACGGGTGAGACAGAGTCCGAACAGCGAATAAATCCCCTCTACGACTCACCGAGCGGAAGCAATCAAGATCTGCGCCCTCCGCAACGACCAGAACATCTCTATGCAGAGCTTGATTTTAGTGAAAATGGTGGAGGCTCTACCCATAAACCAATAGAAGCTCTCTACGCAAAAGTTAATAAACCACACAGGAGAGGAGGTCCGCGCATACCAAGTCCAGAAGAAATACAAAGCAGAGATGCCAGAGAACCTAACAGAGGACAGCCGCCTAGAGGCTATGATACGCCCCCTTCTCAACAACAAGCAGAAAGCATCTATGCCCCCCAAGATCCCCTACAAGAAACTGCCTATGCCCCACAAAGACCATTAGGGAATCCCTATGACAGACTTGGTGGGACGCCAAGTAATGGGCGGCGTGCTAAAAAGCTCGCAGCCCCCTATGCCGTCGTTAATCTGGCAACGGGTGAGACAGAATCCGAACAGCGAATAAATCCCCTCTACGATTCACCAAGCGGTAGCTCTCAAGATCTACGCCCCCCTGCCTCGGAACCAGAAGAACATCTCTATGCAGAGCCTAACTTTGGTCTCAATGGACGCTCTCCCCAAAAAACTGTAGAATCTGTCTATGCAAAACTTGGCATGGGTGCTGAAGGCGGTCAAGAATCCCAACAACGGACAAATCCCATATATGAAGGTGTTGGCAGAGCAACAACACCTCCTCCCAGAAGCCCGAAAGATCAGCTTACAACAAGTCTTTTAACAAACGTAAGCTTTCAAGAGAATGTAGAAGAAGTCCAAAAGTGGTGTGAAATTGTTTATGGTAACAGGCACGCTTTAAATGTACAACTTGCCAAGGTTCTTGACGATCCTAAAAATGGGGAAAATATCCTATGGGAGCTTGCAGAAAATCCTGAAGGTTCTGCTAGACTTGCAGGTAGAACAGTCTTTGGCATAAAAAGCCCTGATCGCAGAACCGCTGAAGATGGCTTTAATCCCCTTTTCTCAGCTTTTGAGAAACATGTACATGTGACACAAAAGCTCCATAAACAGTTTACACGTGAGCAAGAAAGAGGTCAAGAACAAGAGAGAGCGGAAGGAACCCCAGAAAACAGACGTCGTCATCACCACCATCATCATCGCCATCATCACGCAAGAGGACAAAACCAAGACAGTCCAGAGCACAGCCCACAACGACAAAGACAGGCAGAAAACAAAGGAATGTCTTATGCCATGTAAGGGGAGCATAGAATAAAAACAGATCGTTTTTGTTTTTCATGTAATTTCTTTTTCATAAGTTCTCTTGGTGCAAATCGTTTTATCGTGATTGCACCAAGAATTGTTTTAGAATGTTACATAAAATATGTCCTAAAAATGTATTCTGTAATTTATTATAACTTATTGATAAGATTTCATAAAAAAACTGTATAAAAGACATAAACGTCCATTACATATCAACTTGAATAGCGCGAAATCTTTGGAGGTCATTCAGTTGGATATCTTCCTTTGTGTAAAAGTTATCAAAACTAAAAGTGGGGAATGCACCAAAGAGGTTTTCTAGAAATATTGAAAGGAAACATGTATGAAAAAACATCATCCACACCCAGAGCCCCTCTATGCACAAGTTAATAAACAAAACAGAGGAAACCAGCGCACCCAAAACCCAGAAGAGGACGTTCTATATGCATCTGTTAGCGAGGTCTCCCCTCTTTCAAGAGGGAGGCGTCCTGATCGGAAAAGTGGGGGGACTGAAACTGATTACACAGAGGTTGCTCCCCCAAAACGTGAAGAGGAAATTCTATACGCATCAGTGAGCACCTCCTCCCCTCTTTCAAGAGGTAGACACCATACTCAAAGGAATGAAGGTCCTGAAACAGACTATACAGAGGTCTCTCCGCACCAAAAAGGAAGATCATCTTCACCTTCTCTCACAACTGACCAAAAGAGTGTAATGCTTTTAAAAAATCCGCAGGTCCAAGCACGTGCAGAAGAGGTCATACATTGGAGTAAAATTGTTTATGGCGATGATACAATTTTCCAAAAACATTTGCAAAGCATACTTACAGATCCCAATAAAGGAAAAGAGCTTTCAGATCAACTTGCTGAAGATCCTGAATCTATACATAGGCTTGCTGGCCGCTCCGCACTTGGACTAAAAAGTCAAACACGCAGAGCAGCTGAAGACGGTTTTAAACCGCTTGTTGACGCCATTGATGATTATACAAAGACTGTAGAAGACGCAACAAAGAGGCTATCGCAAACCCCTCTAGCGGAACAAAAACGTCATCACCATCACCACCATCATCATCGTCATCACGAAAGGGGACTAAACCAAGAGAGTCCAGAACACAGCCCTCAACGACAAAGACATGGAGACAAAGGAATGGCTTATGCCATGTAAAGTGGCATAAACATAAAACAGATCATTTTTGTTTTTCATATAATCTTTTTTTATAGGTTTTCTTGGCGCAAATTGTTTATCGCGATTGCGCCAAGAATTGTTTTAGAATGTTACAAAAAGTGATCCTAAAATAGTCCTAAAGATGGACTCTATCATTGATGATAACTTATTGATAAAATTTCATAAAAAAACTGTATAAAAGACACAAAGCTCCATTACTCTGATCTCAAATAGCGCAGATCTTTGTAGCTCATTCAGTTCGATATCTTCTTTTGTCTCCAAGCGATCCAAGCATAAAGGACGAGAATGCTCCAAAGAGGTTTTCTAAAACAATTCTTGAAAGGAAACATGCATGAAAAAAGACCACCCTCATCCTTTTCCATCCTCTTCAATACAAGAACTTATAAAGCTCTATGAACAAGCAGCGGCAGAGGTCTCTGGTCCAGCCCCCCTCCCTAAAGAAGCTCCTTCAAAAAGCAAGAGGCTGTCAACAATACTGGAAAAAGATGAGGAAAGACAATCTCTTTTAAGAGAAGAAACTGTTACGGAGGAAGTTACACAAGCATCCGGTAGGATGACGAATCCAACAACACCATTCACAAGAAGCAGCTCGACCAAAAGGCCACAAGAACCTGAAACAACACGCGCAACAGTTGCTTCACAAAGGGCAACAAGAATTCTCTCAGAAGAAGAAATCACTCTGTTGCTTCAACACAATTCATTGGTTCGAACATATCAAGAAGAAATACAACATTTATCCGCAAATGCCTATGGCAACCCCAATATTTTGCAAGAAAAAATGCAGGAAATTCAAAGAAATCCCGCTGCAGGAGAAGAACTCTCATGGCGCATGGCAGCTTATCCTGAAAGTCTTGCTAAACTTTCCGGCACCAGCATGTTTGGCTTCAAAAATCGAGCGCGCCGACAAGCGGAAGAGAATTTTTCCGCCCTATGTGTCACCCTTGATGGTTATACAGAAGCTGTAAAACAAGCAAGAGAGAGCCTATCACGATCTCCAGAGCAAGAACTCAAAAACTATGAACGCTTCATGGGAAAGTCCGCCGTCGCTGAACTTCTAAAAAAACCGTATCACCGTGAAAAAGAAAGCTCTTCAGAAGCAGAAATTTCCATCCAAATTCACCAACATTCAAAAGTCAAAAGACATCATGCTCAAATCCAGTATTGGTGTAAAGTTGTTTTTGGCGACGAAAACATTTTGCAATCACACGTAGAAGTTCTTTTCCAAAACCCTGAAATGATAGAGCAGCTAGCACAGCAACTTGCCGGAAATCCTCAATCTTTTCACAAATACGCTGGTCGCAACTTTTGTGGCTTAAAAAATAGAGCACGCAGACATGCTGAAGCAGGTCTTTCTCACCTTATTGATGCCACGGACAACTATGCAACAGCTGTAACACAAGTAAGAGAGAGCCTTTCAAGAACTCAGCAGACAAACCAAGAACACAATGAAACATCTGAGAGAACGCAAGTCTTGCATCAACAACAAAGTGTCTCACAGTCTGTGCAACGCCCTGATCCTTCAACAGTAACGCATGAAGGAGCAACGCCCTCTACGCAACAAAGAGAAACAGATTTTCGTCCTCGCAAAACTGCCGCTCCAAAATCGATGGCTTTTGCCAGCTAAACAAACGTAATTCTCGCCTTTGAATCTAACATCTTGGCGCAATCATGAGAAAGGTGGTTTGTGCCAAGAAAGAGAGGAAGTTGAAACAAAATTCATTCTCCCATCACTTCATCTAAACACCTGATAAAACAGTATTGAGACAGTGATCATGAACTACAGTAAGAGAGTAAAATCTTATAAAACTCCTTAGTTTCATATCCTCTCTCATAAAAATACGTGAAAAAGCATAAAACAGAATAAACACTAAGGCACGTTCTTAAATAATATTTCAAAACAATATTGGAAGAGCTTGAAAGGAACATACATGAAAAAAAGAAACCCCTCCCCTTTAATAGCCGAAATGATGGCAAAATTTCAACAACAGGCTGAACAATCTCCCACCAGTCCCTCCCATTCCCAAGTTTCTCAAAGTGTGCCAAAACCACCTGTACAAAAACGCCCAGAGAATTTGTCACATCCCCCAAAGGTTGCGCCACCGCCCCCCCTACGTATGAGAGATAAAACACCAGCTGATACAAAAATCCAAAAGCCTGAAACCCAAGAAAGCTCCTCCGCGCACATAAAAACGCCTCCACAAAGACCTCCACGTGCAAAAGATAGAGAACAAAACAAACAAACGGCTCAAGAATCCCCCTCTCTACAGACAAAAATGGCTCCGCCCAAACCTCCACGCATAAAAGATAAAACACCAGCCGACACAAAAATCCAAAAGCCTGAAACCCAAGAAAGCTCCTCCGCGCACATAAAAACGCCTCCACAAAGACCTCCACGTGCGAAGGATAGAGAACAAAACAAACAAACGGCTCAAGAATCCCCCTCTCTACAGACAAAAATGGCTCCGCCCAAACCTCCACGCATAAAAGATAAAACACCAGCCGACACAAAAATCCAAAAGCCTGAAACCCAAGAAAGCTCCTCCGCACACATAAAAACGCCTCCACCAAAACCTCCACGTGCAAAAGATAGAGAACAAAACAAACAAACGGCTCAAGAATCCCCCTCTCTACAGACAAAAATGCCTCCGCCCACCCCCCCACGCATAAAAGATAAAACACCAGCCAACGCAACAATCCAAGTGCAAACCAGCACAAAAAACCAAAATCTAGAAACCATTGCTCCAAGTGTTAGACCCAAAACACCACAGCACAGGCAAGTCAGGCAGCAAAGCAGTTCATCATCACAAAACAGTGAGTCATATGCAGTACCTCCTTCAAGAAAACCACACCAAATAGGAGACAGACAAAAAAGTGAGGCTGCCATCCAAAAAACAGCAATTAGACAACCAAAACCGTCTCAGGAGCGTAAAGCATCTATTAATACAATGGAAAAAAAGCTATTGCTCGAAGCATACCATGAAGAAATACGATTTTTATGTAAAAAGACTTTTGGTGACCGACTCATTTTAGAATCAAGAATAGAAGCCATCAAAGAAAACCCCAATATGGGAGAACAACTCTTATGGGATGTTACAAAAAAACCTCAGTCTATTTCTAAGCTTGCTGGTAGAAAAGTTCTTGGCATAAAAAATGGAGCGCGCAAACAAGCTGAAGAAACGCTTTCCCCCCTATATGCTGCCATAGAAGGCTTTGTATATACTGCAAAATATGTACAAGAGAATACTTCACAAAATTCTCACACAAAACAACAACAGCATCAACAAGCGCAACAGGAAGGAGCAATTAGTCAACACGCACGAAATCCTCTCCATTCAGAAAAGAAAATCCAGCCTCTCTCAAATCAAGAAATTGCCCGCAGAGTTCAACAAAACCCATCGGTTCAATATGGTCAAAGAGAAGTCCAATATTGGTGTCAAAAAGTTTATAGAGACCCATTTATTTTTAACGACAGAATGGAAGATATGCAAAAAATTCCAGAGATAGGAGAAGAGCTCGTATGGCAAATTGAAAACCATTCTCAGCTTTTTACTCCACTTGCTGGTAAAAAAGTCCTTGGTGTAAAAAACGAAGCACGCAAAACTGCTGAAGAAAGTCTTTCCACCCTTTGTACCGCCATTAAGGATTATGCAGACACTATAAAACAGGTAAGAGAAAGTATCGTGCTGCACAATCAAGAACAACAAAAACACCATCAGCCTCTTAGCGAAATAGATAAAAAATTACAAAAACAGCAAAGCCTATCGCAGTCCGCAAAACCACTTGAACGCTCAACAGTAAAGCAGCATAAAGAGCTTACTGAAGCATCGAAACAAGAAGAGCGACCGCCTATTCGACCACGCAAAGCCGAAACATCAAAAACAATGGCTTTATCCTGATAGTCTCATCATCGTTGGCTTTTCATATAAAACTTTGGTGCAACTATCTCGCCAAGATTGCACCAAAGACAGCGTGTAACATACAGAAAAATTTGAATAAACTGTCATATGACAAAACGCATTGATAAAATTTCACGATAACATTTCATAAAAATTACTACCATTAACGTTGTTCCATTATTAACTTGGTTTCACGCAAATAAGGTTAATTTTTTTCAATCATTCGAATAGACATTCTTCTTCGAAGAAGAAAACGCTACGAAAATAATATAAGGCAAAAAGTGCAAAAAAAGCTTTTAAAAAAACAAATATTAAAAACTTGAAAGGAAATATGCATGAAAGAAAACACAGAACAGAGTGCCTCCTCCACAGAAGAATTGCAAGAACACCCCCCTGCAATTAATGCCGCCATTTCTAAGAAAATCAATGAAGAAGCGCAAAATTTTTTCTACCCCAATAGCAAGGTGCTTAAAAATAAATACCGCATCAAAGATAAAGAAATATTAATGGAACGGTGTTCTGATGATGTCAAAAAAGAAATGATCAAACTGCGTCAAGAACCTCCCCCAGAACAGTTTAATTCCTCCTATCTAAAATATCTTCATCAACGTCTTTTTTCCCGTGCATTTGAATGGGCAGGACAAACCCGCCAAGCACCTTTTACCTTTGCAGATAGCAGTGTTGCTTCCATGCCCATTTTGAAAAGAAAAGAATTTACACAACCTTTTGCAATTGGCAGAAAAGTACAGGAGGGACTAGAAAAGTTAGATAAAACACTTGCTGAAAAAAATAATTTAAAAGGCTTATCCCGCGAAGAATTTGTTGAACATGCTGCTCAACTGATGATAGATCTACACCACTTGCATCCTTTCAGAGAGGGTAATAGGCGCACAAAAAGACTGTTTGTTGAAAAACTTGGGCAAGCCGCAGGACATGAACTAAACTTTTCACTTGTGAGTAAAAAACGCAAAAACTTTGTCCGCGCGGCCGCCATGGAACGTGGCGATCCAGAGCCCATGAAGCATCTGCTTGAGGATATCTCCCATCCAGAAAAATCGCTCATTTTACAAGAATTCACCGACTCTATGAAAAAGCTTGGAATGGGTGAAAAAAATTATTATCTCGCTGTCGTCGCAAAAGAAGGAGAAACCTATCATGGGACCTATAGAGGCTGTGGAAACAAGGGCTTTATGATGGATGCTCAGGGAACTCTTATCTTGGGAAATAAAAAAGATCTCACCCCAGAACAAAGACAAACATTAACAATTGGTGAGGCCTTTTCCTTTACAGCACCAAAGGCTCAAAGCCTGCAAAAAATACAGCTTCCAGAAGACAAAAGAGCCGCTCCCAAAAACGATGAAATCACTGAAAAGCGCAAAGACAACGCATCCATTCACACAAAAAGAAAGGTAAAAGCTCATTTTGCACCATGGACTGCCTCTCATGCTTTACAGGACAGCGTTGAAGTTATGCCCCAAAGTCTACCAGAAAAAGAACAAATGGCACAGCCAATGGCGCAATCTTTTTCTGCGGAGCAAAGGCAAAAAAAATTCCAAGAAACCATTTTACAGACCAACAATAGAACAACAAATGATCAAATATCTGTCCAAATAACAAAGGAAAAACACTCTGATCATCAAGAAAGAGCAAAACAACACCCCAAAAAAGCAATGGTATACTGGGACATTGCTACAAAGAAAACGGAAACCGCCTCTCTCCCCTCATCTGAGAAATTATCCTTATCGCCTGAAACCAAAGAAGAGCGCACACCAGAACAAAGACAAACATTAAAAAAAGGTGATCTCCTCTCCTTTACTGCACCAAGACCTCAATACCAGCAAGAAATGCTGATCCCCGCAGAAAAAATACCTCCTCTTACAAGCGACGAAATTATCACAAGAATAAAAAACAACGCATCACTTCAAGAAAGAAGAACAGAAATCCAAACTCTATGCCAAATCGTTTACGGCAATCGGCATATTTTGCAGGAAAAAATTGAGAGAATCCATGAAAATCGCACGGAGGGAGAACAGCTCACTTATCAAATTGCCACATCTCCTCAATCGATTGCTAAGTTTTCTGGAAGCAATAGATTTGGCATAAAAAATAACGCGCGCACCAATGCTGAAGCAAATATTTTACCCCTCTGTAGAGCCATTGAGTGTTATATCGATATTTTTAAACAAACAGAAAGAGACATTCTCCATGACCATCACGCAAAACAAAGGCGCTGTAAACAAGCGGTAGAAATGCCTGAAGCGTGGATGCAAAATCTCCTGTCCTTGCCAAAAGAACAGCAGAAAGAAACGTTATCAAACTCTCCTGAATTAAGAGGAGAAATAAGGGATTATATCAGAAAAATCAATGAACGTTTATCCTCAAGCGAGCATGAAGCGATAAAGGAAAGCAATTCCGAAAAACTAGCTAAGAGTCTTGGTACATCAGCCGTCAAAGCAAAAGAGATTCTGGCAATCGTCAAGCAAACAAAAGAGATAGAACATAACATACACTCCATGGATTTTTATGACCGCAAATTGAATGAGTGTTCAGCGCCAAACCAACGTCAATCCATCCAGCATCAGTTGATAAAGAAAAACACTGAAAAAATATGTTTGAATACGCTTGATAAAGAAGCAAGTAAAGCGCAGAAAGTAACAGAAAATATTCAATCATACAAAACGCAGTACACAAAAGCCATGACTCTCTAAAATTCATATAAGCTTTAATTTTTTTGCTCTCTCTGGTAGAAAAGGTTGCCTTTCCTCTCTGCTTTTATCGGCAAACCAATCGTGCATCCACAAGATGCTAAAACCATAAGAGAGCAACTTTATTTTCTCAGATTTTTCTCTCATCAACTGTGAAAAGAAATCCGAACAGAGCAATGATAAAGATTAATCATTTTTAAAAATGATCATTAATCACTTTCATTGCCTATGGTGCTCTTACCCGTAGTGCTAAAAATAGGCAAGATGCTGGTGAAAGATCACGTCTTGCTATCCTCTATTTGAAGAGTTTCTAAAACGGGAAGAGCGCCTCATTTGGGGAGAACATAAAGCCGTAAAGGTGAAAACTAATCGACGTGCTTTGCCATCACCTTTAGCTCAGACTTATGACTTTTAAAAACATCTAAAGTACTGTCTTTTAAATCATAAAAACTGTGCATTGCTTCACGCTTTTATTTTATTTGCGTTCTTTGAATAAAATCCACACCCCTCACATAAAACAAAACACTATTGGGTTGCACTCTTCATGAACATCCCCCTAGAGAGAAATGATCACTCTATATCCTCCAACTGTTATGATATCGCTTCTACATTTCAGTTTGAAAAAGAAATTTTAATTATTTTATGGCAACAAATAAAAATTGTAATGCAATAATAAAGAAGGAGCATTTTAAAAGTCTTCACGCACTCTTGTTGACAGACAGATAAACACCGTCGTAAAACACTGTCAAAAATGTATTCTTATGGGTATACAGATCAGATTTTCACGATTTAAAACGGTTTATTTTCTTATTAACGCTTCTCTTTTTTCTAACAAAACCGATATATCTTTATGACATTGATTAAAAAAATTGCAACAGTTGCTTCCGGAACTCTGATGAGCCGTATTTTTGGCTTCATCCGTGAAATGCTTATGGCAGCAGCCCTAGGGACAGGTCCTGTTTCTGATGCCTTTAATGCTGCTTTTCGTTTTCCCAATACATTCCGCCGTTTTTTTGCTGAAGGCGCTTTTAATTCTGCTTTTATTCCTCTTTTTGCAAAAAAAATCACTGAAGATGGTCAAGAAACTGCTTGCAAATTTGCAGAAGAGGTCTTTGGTGTTCTCTTTTCCCTGCTGTTACTGCTAACGATTGTTATGGAACTGAGTATGCCTTTTTTGGTACGAACCATTATTGCTCCAGGTTTTACGGAAGATGCAACAAAGTTTAACGCCACAATTCATTTTACTGCAATTATGTTTCCCTATTTAACCTGCATGTCGCTCGCCGCCATGATGGGAGGCATGCTCAACGCTCTGCGCCGCTATTTTATTGCCGCCATTGCGCCGCTCTTTTTAAATATTATTCTGATTGGTGTGCTTGCCTATGCTTGGGTCTATAAACTTGACGCTTGGCATATCGGCTTAAATCTCTCTTGGGGTGTGTTGGCTGCAGGGCTTCTTCAACTCACTTTAATTGCTGTTGCTTTACGTCAAAGTGGCATGAAAATTTCCTTCCGTCCCCCCCATTTAAGTGCTAATGTTCGCAAGCTGTTAGCTTTAGCATTTCCTGCTGCTATCACGGGCGGCATCACACAAATTAATTTGCTCATCAATACCAACATCGCTTCTAGTCAATCAGGAGCTGTCTCTTCTTTGATGTATGCTGATCGCCTTTATCAATTGCCTCTAGGCGTGGTTGCCATTGCCGTTGCAACTGTTCTTTTGCCAGAATTAACCCGTGCTTTGCGAAGCAAAAAGCATGAAGAAACCCACCATTTGCAAAATCGCTCTATTGAATTAACGCTATTGTTAACACTCCCTGCATCCATCGCTTTTTTGCTACTCTCCACTCCCATTGTTAGTTTACTCTTTGAACGCGGACAGTTTACCAGTCAATCAACACAGCATGTTGCACAATTATTGGAACTTTATGGACTAGGACTTCCTGCTTTTGTTCTCATTAAGGTCTTTATTCCTAATTTCTTTGCCCATGAAGATACCAAAGCACCAATGATTGTTACAGGCATTTGCGTTTTCATCAATGTCAGTCTTGCTTTAACATTATTTCCTATTCTATCCGCACGAGGCATTGTTATTGCTGAAATTACTTCTGGATGGGTCAATACGCTATTACTTTGGGGAATCCTTATCAAACGTGGTTATTGGAAATACGACCTCCAATTGATCAAGCAAATATTATGCCTTACGATCGCTTCCCTTTTGAGCGCTCTAACTCTCTATTACGGATTAAATGTGTTTAGATTTTTGTCTTTTCCTTTATCCACACAAGCCTCCTTTTTCTTGCGCGCCAGCACCTTAGCCGGGATCATACTCGGCATATTCTTGATCTATTTGAGTGCCTATTTTTTATTCAACACCCGTTCCTTTTTTCACACGCTTAAAAATTTGAAAAAACGTCCATAATATCTATACTTTGTCAAAAACAATAAAACGAATAACCTTGAATTAAAGAAAGAGCGCTCCTATGGATACCTTTACACCCCTTGTCTTTTCTGGCGTACAACCGAGTGGTCATTTACATCTTGGCAATTATCTTGGAGCCCTTCAGCATTGGGTTGAACTGCAAAATTCTCATCACTGCCTCTATTGTGTTGTGGATATGCATGCGCTTACAGTCAACCCAGATCCCCTTATTTTACGCGAATCCACCAGAACAGTGACAGCCGCCTTTCTCGCTGCTGGTATTGATCCCCAAAAACACATTATTTTCAACCAATCACGTGTTTTTCAACATGCTGAACTTGCTTGGATTTTTAATTGTGTTGCGCGCATCGGCTGGCTTCAACGTATGACACAATTTAAAGATAAAGCAGGAAAAGATCGTGAAAAAGCATCCCTTGGGCTTTTTGCTTATCCAACTCTGATGGCTGCTGATATTTTAGTCTATCGTGCAACGCATGTTCCGGTAGGAGAAGATCAAAAACAGCATGTTGAACTCACACGCGATATTGCACAAAAATTTAACAATGACTACGCACAGCGTATTGCTGACTTAAATTTTGGCGTCTCTATGCAAACGGATGAAGAAAAAAGACAAGGCTTTTTCCCCCTCCCAGAAGCCCTGATTGGAACAACAGCCACACGCGTTATGTCCTTGCGTGATGGGACAAAAAAAATGTCAAAATCAGATCCTTCAGATTTCTCACGCATTAATTTGACCGATGATGCTGACCTTATTGCAAAAAAAATACGCAAAGCCAAAACAGATTCCGCGCCTCTTCCCGATACCCTTGCCGCTTTAAAAGAACGACCAGAAGTTGATAACCTGCTTGGTATTTATGCTGCCTTTGCCAAAGTCAGCAAAGAAAAGGTCCTTTTAGAGTTTTCTGGTCATCAATTTTCGCATTTTAAAACAGCTTTAGCCGACCTTGCTGTCCATAAGCTTGCCCCTATAACAGAAGAATTACGTCGACTTCACCAAGAAAGCGGTTATATCGACTCTGTTTTGCATGATGGTGCTAAACGTGCTAGTATGCTCGCAGAAGAAAATATGAAAAAAATTCGTGAAATTGTTGGATTTTTGCTCAATACATAAAAACAATAAACCTAAAAACCGTAGAGAGCAAAAAAGATCGTTTGTACAAAATAGAGAAAGTGCATGATTTCTAAACCCAAAAATCCGAAAAAAAAAACCAAGAAAAAAAACTTAGTCATTATCGATGAAACACCAGAGTGTCGGCGTGCCGTTGCGTTTGCCGCACAGCATGCCCAAAACACCAATAGAACTTTGGTCTTACTTTGTGTCGTTGATAGTACAGAATTTCAACATTTTCTGGGTGTAAACAATATTATGCGCACAGAATCAACGCAAAGTGCTCATAAAATATTAGGAGACATTGCCAGTGATGTCCGCACCTCCCATGCGCTTGAAACAGAAATAGTGGTGCGTGAAGGGAAAAAGATTGATGAAATTTCTAAACTGATCGACGAAGATAAAAGAATTGCACTGATTGTCTTAGCAGCCAGTGGACATACAGAAGGACCAGGCCCCCTTATTCAATTAATCGGAAATAAAGGGACAGCTTTTTCCATCCCTGTCATTGTCATTCCCAGCAATCTTGCCGATGAAGATATTCGATCTATTGCCTAAAAAATACAATATTTTAAAAATGTAATGATCTTTCTAATCCTTCATCATAAAAGGAGAGACTATGTTTATTCAAACTGAAACCACCCCAAATCCTGCAACACTTAAATTTCTACCAGGGCGCGTGGTGCTTTCCGAGGGCGTCTTAGAATTTCGTGACCGTGAAGAAGCAGCTAAAAATTCACCTTTGGCAGCTAAACTGTTTAATATTCCCAATGTCAATGGTGTCTTTTTAGGCTATGACTTCATCACCGTAAGCAAAAAAGAAGGAGAATGGCAACACCTCAAGCCTGTTATTTTAGGCACAATTATGGAGCATTTCCTGTCCAATGAGCCTGTCATCACCACCAATGCGACAACACAAGCCCATGCCCATGCTCTCAACGAAGAATTTTATGACGAAAAAGATGCTGATATTGTCTTAACCATTAAAGAGCTGCTTGAAACACGTATTCGTCCAGCCGTTGCCAATGATGGTGGCGATATCACTTTTCGCGGGTTTGAAAATGGTATTGTTTATCTCAATATGCGGGGCGCCTGCGCTGGATGTCCTTCTTCAACAGCAACGCTCAAACATGGTATCGAAAATCTTTTACGCCATTTTATCCCTGAAGTTTTAGGCGTTGAAGCCATGCCACAATAAATATCGACCTCAATAGGTAAAACGACCACACAGATTGTCTTTCTTCAACAAGGCTTAAAACAACATGGGGGGTGAAAATCCTCGACCATTTTGTCCCTTATAATTTTAGACGTAAGCCGTGCTACTATAAAATACAGTACTGCTTAAAAAAATCGTATACAATGATAAGGTTTCTTTTTCACTTCCCCATAGTCCTTAAAATGATTTTTGTCCCCTTTAAAGGCATCATTTCAACGAACCCATCACATAAAAACCATGAACGCGGGGACACGCTTTAAATTTATTTTGCCTCATGACCTTGTCATACAAACTTTACCCCCAAAAACAAGGAAACCATTCCAGTAAAAAGAAAAGAGTGTAAGATAGAGCACACACTTGTTTCCTGGTGTTCCATCATTTTCAGTGTTTCCGATAATAAAATCCCGCAAAATGTTGCTTATAGCAACCAATCGACAAGGATCACACTTTTACACCTTGAATGGGAATCTTGACAGTCTTTTCATTTCAATTGTATTTATCGCATCAATCAAAATCATTCGCTTACACATCACAAATTGGAGGATAACAAAAACGATTTTTAAAATATCTCTTATGAACATTTTCAAATATAAGGGCTGTTGCAACATTGAGAACTGATAAAGAGTGTGATGGTGTTGGCTTGCCTTTTATGAAACATAAAGATGATAGCGCTCAACGGCGCTTACCTTATATCATTCATGGGCATCATTGCGAAAAAAGCTTAAGCGTATTGAGAAATATTTTTTAAGTATCATACCAACTTTTCCTATTCTTGAAATCAAGAATTCCCCTCTCTATCACCTTCAATCTCATCTCATAAATACAATGGCAGAAGGTTTCAATACCTGTAAAAAATAAATCAAAGCCAGATCTATTATGACTATTTTGGAAATGATTTGATAAAAAGCGGAAAAGTTCCTTCAATTTAGCCAATCGTAAATTTCTCACTTTACGGCGTTATCCTCCTCATAAAGCGCGTATTTTTACTGTTTTCTTATCAATCAACATCCAGTCCCACTCACCAGCCGACATGTCTGAAAGAAAAGAAAGCTATTTCTCTCGCAAGACATAGCTTTTGTATCCCCATAAGGGAAAAGATAGTGTGTCTATCCGATGAGCGTAATCTATGAAATAAGAAAAGAACCCACTTGGAAAAGAATAGTCCTACTTGGAGCAGAATATGAAAATAGCAAACCAACGAAAGGCAAAAACAATTGCAAGAGGATAAAGGCCTAAACTTTTTTAACAAATTCCGACTTTAAACTCATTTGACCAATCCCTGGAATTTTGCAATCAATATTATGATCGCCATCCACCAGGCGAATATTCTTCACCTTCGTCCCTCCTTTTAAAACAGAGGAAGCGCCTTTTACTCTCAAGTCTTTTATCACCATAACGGTATCGCCGTTTGTCAAAATTTGACCATTGGCATCATAAACAGTATCGGAAAGAACAGTATCGTCGTTCTTTTGTGGCCATTCATGGGCACACTCAGGACACACAAAATTTTCACCTTCTTCATAAGTATAAAGACAATCACAACGAGGACATTTGGGATACTGGGTCATAAATTTCCCTTTTTAAGAAAAACCATTCATGATGACTGGTCATAAAGCAAGAAGTGCTTATTGTCCATTATTTTAAGAAAAATATGTCCCTTTGTTTCACCCCCCATCTGCCGCCTGTGTTCGTAAATGCGATCATCGCCATACAACAGATACGTTAAGGATGATTGCTCATTGTACAATGAGCCCCCATAATCATAAGATTCCTCTCAATATTGAAGCAACAAAAGTCTTTCGCTTACAAGTTACAAGGAGAAAGAGCCGTGTAAAACGATTAAGAAAAGACTCAAAAGACTAAAATGCTCTCAAAGGGTAAAGGCCAATATTGAGAGCAAACCTTAAATGTATGACTTTGTTCCTTCATAAAAGTAAAAATGATGGTGCTTAATGGATAAACCGTTATCCTCTCCCATAAACGGCATGCATAAGATGATTTCTCGCCTCTTGAGAGAGGCTTCTTTAAAACAAGCATACAGAAAAGTGCAACA
This sequence comes from Bartonella tribocorum CIP 105476, assembly GCF_000196435.1. Taxonomy (NCBI): domain Bacteria; kingdom Pseudomonadati; phylum Pseudomonadota; class Alphaproteobacteria; order Hyphomicrobiales; family Bartonellaceae; genus Bartonella; species Bartonella tribocorum. The sequence goes on from NC_010161.1 coordinate 1,832,631, forward strand.
ACGATAATGTTCTGTTTGACTTAAAAAACATCCCTCCATGACTCTTTTTAAAAAACATTTCTATTAAACCATCAAAAATCATTGGACATAAATGTTCCGATTATGCCTGATTATGACGCCCTCCCGCATTCGGTTTTAAGAATTCAGCAATTTTTAAGAAGCCCGATATGTAAAGGGAGACAGAACGAAACGCACCTAAAAAGAGAGGAGCGCCCTTATGGCAAATAACATCACGCCCCAATCATAATACCCTATGTGATCAATCATGATATCTTTGCAAGAAACATTCCCATGATCTCATGTGATAATATCAGGACGGTTTCGTCCCAATTCTTGTTGTATGTTTAACAGTTTGAGTGCCACCTGTTGCAAAGGCTGAAGAACTTCTTGCGGATTTAAATTGTATTTGCGCGGATCACCTTCATACTGTTCAAAATAAAGCCGTAAGGTCGCACCACACGTCCCTGTTCCCGATAAACGAACCACCAACCGTGCACCATTTTCAAAAAAAATACGGATACCTTGTCGCGTACTAACGCTCTGATCAACAGGATCATGATATGTAAAATCATCTGCTTTTTTGACCAAAAATCCAGCAATTTCGGTTCCGGCTTGCGGTAAGTGCTCCCGCAAGTGGTCCAGTACTGCCAAAGCTTTGTCTTCTTCAACTTCTTCATAATCATGACGTAGTGCGTAAAAACGCCCATAGCTGTGCCAATGCTGTTGAACAATTTGTGCAACCGTTTTCCCTGTTACCGCTAAAAGATTTAACCAAAATAAGACAGCCCATAAACCATCTTTTTCGCGGATGTGATGAGAGCCGGTTCCAAAGCTTTCTTCACCACAAAAGGTTACTTTTCCCGCATCCAAAAGCGTCCCAAAAAACTTCCACCCTGTTGGTGTTTCAAAAAAGTTTAATCCGTGTTTTTCAGCAACCAAATCCGCAGCAGGCGTTGTTGGCATAGAGCGAGCAACCCCCACAATGCCTTTTCGATAACCTTTAATAAGATGGGCATGCTCCACCATAATCGCCAAAGAATCAGAAGGCGAGACAAATTGTTGACGCCCAATAATGAGGTTACGATCGCCATCACCGTCAGACGCAGCACCAAGGTCCGGTCCTTGCTCTGATATCAATAAATCATAAAGAGCCTTGGCATAAACCAAATTGGGATCTGGATGACCGCCTCCAAAATCTGGTAAAGGAAGACCATTGACCACCGTCCCTTCAGAAAATCCTAAGCATTTTTCAAAAATTTCATGCGCATAAGGCCCTGTTACCGCATGCATGGCATCAAACCGAAAAGTAAGACCTCGAGTAACGGCCTTGGCAATACAGTCAAAATCAAAAATCTCTTGCATCAAAGCAACATAATCGACGACAGGATCAATAACATCAATCTGCATGGCTCCCATAAAGGTCGTCCCTTGCCGATCTAAATCAACATCTGAAGCTTCAAAAATTTTATAAAAGGAAAGACGTTGCGATGTTGCAAAAATAGCATCACATAAAGAATTAGGCGCCGGTCCACCATTGGCAATATTGTATTTGATTCCACAATCTCCCTCTGGACCTCCAGGATTATGGCTTGCAGAAAGAATAAGCCCACCATGCGCATGGTATTTACGAATAAGATGCGAAACAGCAGGCGTAGAAAGAATACCGCCCCTTCCCATTTTTACACGAGAAACACCATTTGCTGCCGCCATTTTCAACACAATCTGAAGGAGAGTCCGATTAAAGGTGCGTCCATCTCCCCCAAGAATCAACATTTTCCCTTCAAGAGGTCCAATATTCTCAAAAAGAGACTGTATAAAATTTTCCACATAATGGGGTTGTTGAAAAACAGACACTTTTTTGCGCAAACCAGATGTTCCCGGTTTTTGCCCCTCAAAAGCCGTGGTCAAAACTGTCTTTATGGTCATGGTAATACCTTCATATTCTTTCATTTAATTTTAAGATGAAGAGTATTCAAAGTCGACCGTTAATTCTACTTGACGCAAGTGTGAAATATTTGCACACTTGTTAAAAGTAATATTTTTTTAAGAAGCCCTTTTATTTAAAATGATCTTTCCCATATGTTTTAAATACAAAGGTTGTTTTAAAACAAAATTTTCGTTAAAAAATACAGGAGCATCCTTAATGGTAAAAAAAACAGTTCCCAATGTCACATTTCATACACGTGTACGCGATGAATCAATGGGAGGAGATAATCCTTATCGATGGCAAGATGTTAAAAGTGATGCTTACTTTAAAGGAAAGCGCGTTATCCTTTTTTCTCTTCCTGGCGCTTTTACGCCTACTTGCTCAAACTTTCAGCTGCCTGATTTTGAAAAACTCTATGATGAATTTAAACAAGCGGGTATTGATGAAATTTATTGCCTTTCCGTCAATGATGCTTTTGTCATGAATGCTTGGGGAAAAGAACAAAATATCAAAAACGTGAAACTAATTCCCGATGGTTCTGGTGAATTCACGCGTAAAATGGGTATGCTGGTTGCAAAAGACAATCTTGGTTTTGGCATGCGCTCATGGCGCTATGCTGCTGTTATTAATGACGGTGTAATTGAGCAATGGTTCGAAGAAGCAGGTTTTTCAGATAATTGTGCAACCGATCCTTATGAAGTTTCTTCACCACAAAATGTTTTAAAAGCCTTGAAAAACTAATTTCAAGACTAATTATACATTTGTCAAATGTAAACTTTCTAACATAAATTCCTTCGCAAGAAGGAATTTATGCTTTTTGTATTTTCTAAAAACATCCATTCGTGACAACATCTTGATTGATAATGATCCTTTAAGCGTACCTCAACTTGAGTAAGATACTGAAATATCGCAATATGTTTCAATTTTAAATCTGTTTCCTGTTGCATCAATCAAAATCACTTTTTTGCACATCATAAGCGGAGGACCCATGTGGGTAAAACACTAAAAAAACGAGATATGCCTTGTCTAAACGCTCTTAAGTTCCAAGGGAATTGATCGTCCAGGGTTCACAAAACATCAAGAAGAAAAATACAGATCAACGATCTGTTTGAAAAGGCGTACCCATCAAATTTATCTCATGAAAAGATAATAAAATATGGCATACAAACTGCCCTGCACAAATAAGCACCAACAACTGTTGATGAAAAGGATTGAAGCAAAACAGCTCCCGCAAACATTCCAATTCACACAACATCAACGTTACTATTCTCATAGCCATTTATTCTACGCTTTTATTTTTCTCTAAGAGAGAAACAGTTAAAGCAGGCGTTTATTGGGGTGTTCTTCCGTAAAGTATGTTTTTGTTTCTTCTTCATCGAACTCAAAAGTTTCATCACATTCAGGAAGACCAAAAATATCAGGATTAATGAAATAACAACCTTCTCTTGTTCCTTTCTCTATAATCTGAATCCTTTCTAATTCCTTGATACCTTCTTTAAAACTTTCAAAATTAAGATATTCTGGTTCTTCACTTGAAAGATCACAAATCAAAAAATCCTCCAGAATATCACGATCCAACGTTATCTGATCAAACCATAAATCCACATCATCCCCCTCATCGAGCATTTTCCCTACTTGCCACAACATCACAAAAAAAGCTTTCAACCCACTAAATGATAACCCAAAAATCATACGCCGACACGACGAGGCGCCTGAAAATGTAATTTGCGGAAGATCTTCACACTCGAAGTTTGAGAGAGGAAGTTTAAATGATTTTCCAATATCTTCAGGTTTTTTCAAAATAAAGGGATTTCTTTCATAGAGCACAGTAAAATCATATTGAGCCATTTTCATTTCTCCATTAAAAAATTGTTTTTTACAATAAATGAATAATTTCAAATAGTTATCATTATAATCTCTTACAATGAATCCTCCTATTCTCCCTTTAAAAATTGTCTGATTTAAGTTATTCGTTGCTTTTGACACTAAAAAAATCTTCTAAAACAAAACTCTTGAGATCTCTTTCATCTCTCACGGATGTAAAATTTTAGACTGTCAATAAGAAAACAGCAGAAAATATGATACCAGCAAAGGAAAATTCACAAGTTAAACGCATCTGAATGGTCAATATTTCTATAAGCTATTGGTTTTCTCTTATTGACCATTGATTTTTCTAAACACAGGGGCGGGACAAAGATCTTGAACGCTTCAAATCCCATATTGTACCTCACGAAGACGTTCACACGCCCCCCTTAAAAGAACTTTTTTTCGTCCTTAAAATAATTCATTTTATCATGAATACAAAGCCTTTTTCACCTTTTAAAAGAATTCTTTTTATGCCGCAGAAACTTTAAAAAAATAAGATTTTAAGAACATGAAAACAGATAAAAGACACATTATGAAAATTGAAGAGGAAATGTTCAAGCTCTTCGCAGCGAATGCTTTCATAAAACCATTACCGTTTTTGGGCGGCTAAAATGTCTTGTACGGTTTGCACCAATTGCTCTTCATCCACCATCACTTGTGCAGGACGGCTTTCACGCCATGTTTGATTATCCTTAATTTCATGAGACAAACGCGCTCCTTCAATTAAATCTTTGATCTGTATTTTTCCGCTCTCACGTTCTTGTGAACCTTGGATGATCACACAAGGAGCTTGACGCCGGTCCGCATATTTCATCTGCGCTTTAATTCCCGATGCCCCTAAATAAAATTCCGCACAAATTCCCGCATTTCGCAATTGCATCACCATTTTTTGATAGCATGCAACAGCTTCTGGCTCTTTATCCATCATCAGCACCACAACAGGTCCAAGACTATTTTTTACCGGCAATTTTTCAAGGTTTTGCAAAGCAGCAATCAAACGTGAAATCCCTATTGAAAAACCTGTTGCTGGAATATTTTCTCCACGAAACCGCGCAACCAGCCCATCATAACGCCCCCCCCCCCCAACAGAACCAAAGACAACTTTTTGCCCATCATCATTGAGAACATCAAAAAGCAATGCCGCCTCAAAAACAGGTCCCGTATAATATTCCAATCCACGGACCACCGAAGGGTCAATTTTAATACGATTGTGATACCCATTGACCGCAAAGATCGTTTGCATTTCTTCAAGTTCGCGAACCCCTTCAAGCCCTTGATCACTTTGACCAACGATTTGTCTGAGAATATCAAGCGTTTCTTCTGCCGTTTTCGCTTCTATCGTGAGTAGAGAAAGAATACACTCAATCTCTTTATCTTGAAGTTCAGCTCCTTTTGTAAAATCACCACTTTCGTCCAAACGCCCCTTGCCTAAAAGCAAACGCACGCCTTCAGGACCAAATTTATCCAGTTTATCCATTGCTCGAAGAACCGTTAAGCGCTTTTCACTCTGCCCGCTTTCCCCTAAGCCAATCAACTGCAAAACACTTTCCAGAATTTTTCGGTTATTCAAACGAATGGCATAATCATGCGGCTTAATACCTAATTTTTCCAAACTATCTGCTGCCATCATGCAAATTTCAGCATCCGCCGCAACGGTTGGTGTTCCAACAATATCCGCATCAAATTGCATAAATTGCCGAAACCGCCCTGGTCCAGGCTTTTCATTGCGAAAAACAAAACCAAGCCGATAACTGCGATAGGGTTTTGGTAACGTTTCAAAATTTTCAGCAAAATAACGCGCAAGAGGAGCTGTCAAATCATAGCGCAAAGACATCCATTGTTCATCATCATCTTGGAGCGAAAAAACCCCTGCATTGGGACGATCTGAATCAGGTAAAAACTTCCCCAACACATCCGTATATTCAAAAATGGGTGTTTCAAGTGCTTCAAAACCGTAAAGTTCATAAACTTCACGAATTTGCGCAATCATGGTTTCAGTGGCATACAATTGTGCACTTGTGCGATCAACAAAACCACGAGGTAAACGGGCTTTGGTTTTTTCTTGTTTCAATGACATGTTATTCTCTAGCAACAATATGTGTTTACGGATAACCATTATCCCATAGCAACAAACGCTGCAATGACTTTATCGCTCTCAAAGCTTTTAACAACATGTTAGAGGCTTTTATTTTACAAAAGCAATCCGCCTTAAAGCAATCCTCTAAAAAATTTCCCCTTCATAAAGTCACGCCCCCACACATAAAACAAAAATAAAACAAAACACGTGCAATAAAAAACATCATTCTATTGCCAATTTATTGACCTATTTAAAAAACAGCGCTCTATACCCTCTCCCCCATTTCAAAAAAAACTTATGAATCGTATAATGATATTCGCATAAAGTCTTCTGAGCGTAAGATAAAATCTTCATGAAAAATATAAAGTCCATTATACTTTCATCCCTCTTAACACCTCAATAAAAGCTGCAAGCCGGTCATACGCTTTATCCTTCAATGTTGCAAAAACTCTTGGTACTTGAAGGAGGCATAAAAAGCATTTTTTTCTTGTCTTCAAGTGTTTTGGCCACCTCCCAAGACCACTTATCACATGCAGAGAAATGACCTTGATTGACCATAAAAAGCTTTAAAATGAGAAAAATCTCATAACATGAAGGGATCACCCAACCAGCAAAACAATGAACGATAATCCTTCTGTACCGTAAAACATGATCATTTGAAATACCATGATATAAAATCAACCACTGAACCCCACTTAAGAAAAACCAGACTGTTTATAATCTCCAAACTGTTTCCAATCTTTTACAATCTATTATCTATAACTCATTGAAACTTTAAGAATCTTTATCCTTTAGAGCTGTTAAAAGGTCAAAGCGAAACAAAAGCGTTATCGCCATAATATGTTTCTAGACATTTTCATAAATCTTTACGAATAGACATGGCTCACCTATTCATATAAAGACAGCAGGGCACAAGCGAGACAAGACAGCGGGCTGTTTACAGACGATTTAATTGACAGATGAACGCTTCTAAACACAGAAGCAAAACGATAAAAGGAAAGCAACCTTGCGAAATTGAAACAATCAAAAGAAGCAGAGCTTAAAGCTCATCTCATAACGTTTAATCGTTTTCATTATGAAAAAATGGAAGCTTTATAACCATGCTGCATCTAAATACTTTCATGAATATTTATAAAAAGAAGTGGCTTATATATTCATATGAAATTAGCCCAATGGAATGTGTTAGAAAAGACACCAGATTGTTTACAGACGATTTTTTTTACAAGTCAGCGTGGATTAAAAATCTTCGTCTTTTAAGATAAAGAGGAAATAAAAAGAATAGTGGGCCATCCATCATTTAAAACGTTTTAATTCTGATCAGAAAGCAGCTTTAAAATTGCTTTTTGTTTGACAGATGTGAGGACTCTAAAACTTTTTAAAAGCAAATATTCCTCTTTGCTCGCTGCGAGTTCATCATAACGGTACGAAGCGTTTTCTTTTGTGACGATATAGTATAAAAAAAGGCAAGTGGAACATTCAAAATATCGGAAATTTCCTTTAAACGCCCTGCGCTCACACGGTTTAAGCCTTTTTCATATTTCTGGATTTGTTGGAAACTCACACCTAAATGTTGACCTAATGTTTTTTGAGACATTTTCAGCATTTTTCGCCTAAAGCGAATTCTTTTGCCAACAAAAAGATCAATATTAAGATTTTGATTTTGCATTTTCCTCCCCCACCGGGTGCGAGCGCCCTCGCGCAAGTATTCCGGGAGCTTGAAAATACTGAATCCGAGTCAGCATTTTGCTTTTAGTGCGAAAACGCACCTGGACATAGCAAAATCTCCCGGAATTCCTAGATACCTGCAAAGCAGGTTTATCTTCGTGTTCGGATTTAGGGTTTTCAAGGACCTATTGGGTCATTGCGTATGCGACCAAAACACCTTTTAACGTGTAAAGTAATTTCAGGATCTTTGCAATAAAAATAGTTTTTCTTAAATTTGCAGAATTCATTTTTAATGAGAAGTTATCTGCTTCTCAAATTCTTTACCACACACGCATCACAATCATACCATCAACCCCCCATTTCACGAAAAGATCTCACCCTTGTTTCTTAACAAGCCCCCCAGCCCCCAGCTTGACAGCTTCCTTAACCAATACAAAACAGCTTTTGTCTTATCCTTCATACAGGCTCCAGATGGGTGATTATTCTGCTCTCCCGTAAAAATATCATCATCGAGAGAATAGAGTCCCCATGCAAAACCAAAAGGTGAAACCTTTTTTAAAGAAAAAATCAGATTATTGATAGACCAGAATGGATTAAGAATTTTCAACTTTTAAGGCAGAGAAAAAATTAAAAATCCATCTATTGTATGGACCTCACAGCCTTCATCCCTCTATTTGATTGAAAATGTGCACACTCTCAAATCCAAGGCTTCCCAACTCCCCAAGACTCTGTATGCTCTACCTCTTACTTCATCTCTGAGACCTTTGAACCTCCCTTTTGCACATTTCCCCTTATCTCATCGCCTTTGCAAGAACTCTTCCCGTCAATATCTTGTCCAAAATCTCTGTATTTTCCTGCCTCTCTTTTTTCAAAAACTTATTTTTTAACATTTGCTTACAGAACTCTCCCTATACCAACATCAAATAAAAGACACATGCTTCTTCAAAAGTTTCAAGAGGAACATTTGCTTTTGGATAAAACAATAATTTTCCAGCATCTCTTTTGATACTGAATAAAAAACATCCTTTTTTATAAGGAAGATTAGGAAGAGACTCCCCCTTAGAACAAGAGCCCAAAACTTAAGATAGAAGTGTGTTTTTAGATTGCTCGGCAAAGTTATGAATAACACTTTTTAAATCAACACTCTTTCGACCAGCCTCTGTAATTGACCTTGAAATTGAAGGAATAATATTCTGCCATAGCCTTTGAGGAAACTGCTGAGTTAATTGTGTTATTGTTCCCCCTTGAGCCCCAATGCCAGGAACGAGAAACAGGCTATTTTCTAACTGTTCAATTGTCTCTTTTGCGTCACAGCCTAATGTTGCACCAATAACCGCCCCGATAGGACCAACATGACGATATTGACTTGAAGATTGGCTATTATAGTCAAAAATACGCTCTGCCAAATGAACAGAAACCGTTTGATCGCCAATGCGTGCATTGCGAATATCTTTACCCTCCGGATTAGACGATTGAACAACCATAAAGGCAGCCGTTTTTGTTTCTTCTGCAATCTTTATCAACGGAATAAGAGCATCAAACCCTAAAAAAGGATTGACTGTTATAGCATCGGCTTTGAAGGGACTATTGACGCCAAGCCAAGCTTTACCGTAAGCTTCAGCGGTAGAACCAATATCCCCTCTTTTTGTATCAACGAGAACCAATAAACCTTGTTTCTGTGCATTTTCAATGAGTTCTTTCAAAACTTGAAGCCCTTCCACCCCATATAATTCAAAAAATGCAGCTTGCGGCTTTATGATCCCCACCTTCCCCACAACCGCTGTTAAAAGGATATCGCAAAAATCTTTTAGACCTTTATAATCGCAGCTCAAATTCCATGATTGTAAAACTTTATGACTCGGATCAAACCCCACACAAAGGGGGCCATATTTTTCACTATTTTTAAAAAAAGCTGAACAAAACATTTTATATCCTAACACGGTCTCTTCTTAAACTTTTTGATACAAACAAAAAGAAAAGCATTTGTCAAAAGAATACAATCTTAAAAACACACAGAAAGCACTCTCATAAACAAAATCTGCTCTTACTTATAAAAGTTATTCCCATTCACAATACTTATCGCATAATTTTCAACCAAGACGTTGTCATGAGACAAAAATTTAAACTTTATGACAGAATGCGAACAAAAAAGCATTCCATCCTATTTCATTCTATTGCCTCGTGAAGCTAAACCACACACCCCCACTTTATTTCTTTCACGCCCTTTTTTTACAATCAACAAAACTTCTCGATAAATACACTTTAAACGAACGTTTCAAAAGAAAATGCTCCACCATAATGCTCTCTATCTTAACTTTGGATCTTTCCTCTTCATTTTTAGCGGCTAAATTATCCATTATGGATCATAAACTTTGGAACATAATTAGCAAAAAGGCATTGTATCTCCAGCATATTCAAGGAGATAAAACATGGAAACCCGCATTCCTGAAGGCACATCTTTCGATACGAATTTTCTAGGAGAAACATCTCTAGAAACAAAATATTCATTTTTTCATACACCTATTTCATGGTCTGCCATTTTTGCTGGATTGATAACAGCTCTTGCCGTCTCAATCTGCCTCTCTTTCCTCATTGCCGCTTTAGGCTTAAGCCAAATGGACTTTACCTCGTCCTCCCCTTTTATAGGTTCTTTTCTCTCTATGGGTATTGGCTCCCTCATCGTTATGCTGATAAGCCTTGCTTTGGGGGGCTTTGTAGCCGGACGTTTTGCTGAAATCTCAGGGGCTCTTCATGGTTTCTTAACCTGGGCGCTCATAACACTGCTGATGACGCTCCAAGCCATCCACGTGGTTTCTAGTACAGCAAACTTAAGCGCTAAAGCGGTTGGAAAAAGCACTTCTATGATCCAACAAACCGTCGACAACCTCCCTTCCCTACTGTCAAAAATAAACAGCGAAAGCTTTGAAAAGTTTTTTGCAGAAAAACGCGACAATGGAATTAATTTTGACCAACTTGGCAGTGAGTTGCGCACCCTTCTCAACAAAAGTGATATTCCGGCCCTCAATCCTGAACGCTTGAAACAAACCTATCAGGCTGCGCTCAACGATATTGGTTCTGCGATAACCGCTTTCAAAAATAATCCTTCGCATTATCGCAGCACTCTGAAAAATCTAGGGGATAGTCTTTCTCATCGCATAGAAGCTCTAACGGAAAAATTTGATCAAAGTGATATCATCAAAGCCTTGATGAACAATGGCATGTCGCGTACAGATGCACAAACAACAGTCAACCGTGCCATCCATATCTATCAAAGGGCAGAAGAAAAAACGGAACAAGCCGTCAAAGCCCTAGAAAAACAAGCCGGTACCTTGTCTCAAAAGCTTGATACAAAGGCAAAAAATGCTCTTCAGATGGCTGATAAAGCCACAACAAAAGCATCACACATGGGATGGTGGGGCTTTTTAGGAAGTCTGATTGGTGCCCTAATTTCCAGCATTTTTGGCTATTATGGTTACAGAAGCCAAAAAGATTTTTTCAAGCTTTAAAAAGCAGAAACTTTTTTACACTTTAATTTTAAAAACTTATGCTTCTAAAGCAAAACAAACCGATAAAAAGCTGCACCATCTGTGCAGCTTTTTTACGATATTTTCTTGATTTTTTCATTCTTTTCAACACAGCAAAATTTTTTCAAAAGCCAATTTTAAGTTTTTATAAAAGCAAGAAACAAGCTTCAAAATAAAAGCAAGTTTTTCAATAATTTTATCTTTTTATGTTTTTCCTAAAAAAATTCTTAAACGAAGCATTGACTTCATCGCTTATATAGAAGCGTTACAGCAAAACAAACATGCGACTATTGCTCTATTTTTACTATTTAAACCAAACAAATTTTGTAGAAAAATATTTCTCTGTAAAAAACAACTTTTTTCAATATGGAAAACATCTCAATCTTACATCCCATGCAAGAAGATGATGATGCGATTAATCTTTCATCCACGCACAATATTAGAAATAAGGCAAATTTTCTATAATCATGCGTTCTTAATTTTTTTTGTAAATCTTTTGTGCTTATTATACAGACATCAAAAAGCGTATCATTACTTTCAATACAAGTAAGCGACATAAGAAATTTCATATGGAATAATAAAAATAGTCTTTTACAAATTGCAATATTAGAGCAAAAATTGCACTTGCTAATTGATACAAAAAAATAAAATAGGAAATGCATTTTAATCAATATAAAAGCAAATTATTTTATAAAAGAAAGTACAAAAAACCACAAAGCACCCAGCACAACTTTAAAAGGTAATAAAAAACACGTGAGCAATATGAAAAAGCTAGACAGCAAAAGCATGGATATCGTGAAACAAAATATTCAACAGTTGAAACAACTGTTCCCTGAAGTATTTTCAGAGGGAAAAATTAACTTTGACCAACTGCAAGAACTTTTAGGAAATTACCTAGTTAAAAACGAAGACCATTATAATTTCACATGGCATGGGAAACGTGCAGCAAGTCGTCTTGCTCAAACACCAAGTACAGGAACGCTACGCCCTTGCAAAAAAGAAAGTGTAGATTGGGACACCACACAAAATCTGTTCATTGAAGGTGACAATCTTGAAGTTTTAAAACTTTTGCAAAAACCCTATCACCGTCAAGTAAAAATGATTTATATCGACCCTCCTTATAATACGGGTAATGATTTTGTTTATAAAGATGACTTTAAAGACGGTATACAAAACTATCTTGAAATGACAAGGCAATTGGATAACGAAGGCAAAAAAATAGGAACAAATTCAAGCAGTGCAGGTCGCTACCATACCAACTGGCTAAATATGATGTATCCACGCCTCAAACTCGCACGGAACCTGCTACGCGATGATGGTGTCATTTTTATTTCCATTGATGATAATGAGGTACATAATCTACGTAAATTATGTGATGAAGTCTTTGGTGAAGAAAATTTTATTGCACAGTTTACTTGGAGAAAAACCGACAACCAAGCCAATATTGGAAATATTGCACGGGTTAAAGAATATATCATTCTTTATTCTAAGGAATCAAAAACCTTAAAATTAAATAAAATGCGCTTAACAGAGAGGGCAAAAAAAGAATATCGGTATAAAGACAACCATGGATTCTATAGACGATCTATTTTATTGGATAAAACCAGAGGACGACATTTTTATAAAATAACCACACCTTCTGGAACTATTTTAGAAGGACCTTGGATGATAAATGAAAAAGATTTTCAAGATCTCTCTTCCAAACAAGCCATATATTGGGCAACAGGAAAAACTGAGCTCCCCTATGGAAAAATTTATCTCCATGAAAGCCAAGGACAAATAGCCAATGATTTTCTTTCTATTGAATTTGGTACCAACCAAGAAGCGGGAGTAGCGTTAGAAAACCTTTTCAATGCTCGTTACTTTGATTTTCCTAAACCGCTTTCATTAATAAAGCACTTTCTAACCATAGCAACTAATGATGACCTCATTCTTGACTTTTTTGCAGGTTCTGGGACGACAGCGCATGCGGTCATGCAATTGAATGCCGAGGATGGCGGCAAACGGCGTTGCATTTCAGTGCAACTACCCGAGCCCACAGACGAAAAATCCGAAGCTTTTAAAGCGGGCTATAAAAATATTGCTGAAATATCCAAAGAGCGTCTTCGCCGTGCTGGGAAAAAAATCAAAGAAGAACAAAGTGCTCAACTAGATTTCAATGAAAATGGTGGCATTGACACAGGTTTTAAGGTTTTTAAACTTGATAGTTCGAATATCAAACGCTGGGAAGCAGATTTCGACACACTTGAAACAGACCTGATTAATGCTGTGGACTATCTCAAGCGGGATCGTTCCAATGAAGACCTGCTTTATGAAATTCTTCTCAAATATGGGTTTGATCTCACTGTTTCCATAGAAATGCGTCTCCTTGCCCAAAAAAATGTCTACATTATTGGACATGGCGCTTTGATTGTCTGCTTAGATACAGATATCGATATGGATGTCATCAATAGCATTGGCACCCTTAAAGAAGAGCTACAGCCGGATATTATGCGCGTTGTGTTCAAAGATGACAGTTTTAAAGATGATATCGTTAAAACCAATGCTCTGATGTGCCTAAAACGCTATGGTATTGCTGATGTTAAAAGCCTATAGAGAAGACAGCTATGAAAATTAAATTTGACCCCAATCAACACCATCAACGTCGTGCATGGGAATCTGCTGTAGGAGTTTTTGAGGGTCAAGAACTTGATAAAGCACTGTTCTCTATGCCTTCATTAAGCAAAAATGAATTTGAAACTCACTTAACACAGCAAAGTGATATAGGCTTTGGCAACCGCTTACGTCTTTTGCCTGAAGAAATATTAGAAAACATCCAAAATATTCAACTCCGTAATGGTTTAAAGCAAACCAAAGAGTTAAAAAGCTTTGATTTTACCATTGAAATGGAAACAGGTACGGGCAAAACCTACGTATATCTACGATCTATTTTTGAAATGAATAAACGTTATGGTTTTTCGAAATTTATTATTGTGGTTCCTAGCATCGCGATTAAGGAAGGCGTTTTTAAAACTCTAGAAATGGCAAGAGCACATTTTAAAGAGCAATATGATAATATCCCCTTTGACTATTTTGTTTATGACTCCAGCCGATTGGAGAAAGTCCGTAGTTTTGCGAGCAATGATTATATCCAAATTATGGTGATCAATATTGATGCTTTCCGCAAAAGCTTTACGGATCCATCAAAAGAGACCAGCGCAAATATTATCCACCGCTGGAATGATAAAATGCAAGGCGTACCGATTGACTTCATAAAATCTACTCACCCCATTGTGATTATTGATGAACCGCAAAGTGTGGACACGACCGCCAAATCAGGAGAAGCCATCAAAGCTCTTAATCCACTTTGCACCTTCAGATACTCTGCGACACATATTGATAAACATAACATGCTCTATAAGCTAGATTCCATTGATGCCTATGAGAAAAAATTAGTAAAACAGATTGAGGTTGCTTCTATTCAAGTCAAAGATGGGCATAATAAAGCGTATATTAAGCTATTGGCTGTTGATAATAAGAAAGGTCACCGCGCCAAGATCGAACTAGATATTCAGCAAAAAAACACGATTAAACGTACTGAAAAGTGGGTAAAACAAGGAGATGACTTGCTTCGTATATCTGGCGGTCGCTCTCTTTATGATGGCTATGTTATCAATGATATTTATTGCGAAGAAAGCAATGAATATATCGACTTCACCAGTAAGCCAGATATTATTCGCCTGCACCATGCGATTGGTGATGTGAATGAGGATGAGTACAAAAGACTACAAATCCGCAAAACGATTGAAGAGCATTTAGATAAAGAGCTAAAGCTCACACCAATGGGAATTAAGGTCCTTAGTCTTTTTTTCATTGATAAAGTAGCGAATTACCGAGACTACACTGCTTTGGAGCAAAAAGGCAAATACGCTCTCATTTTTGAAGAAGAATATGCAAAGGCAATTAAAAAGCCGAAATACCATAGCCTTTTTTCTGAAATGGACACGGATAGTCTAGCCTCACAGGTTCACAATGGTTATTTTTCTGGTGATAAGAATGGTGTTAAAGATACCAACGGTTTTACAAAAGCTGATGAAGATACCTATAGCCTTATTATGAAAGATAAGGAAAAACTTCTTAGTTTTTCTTCTAAGTTAAAGTTTATTTTTTCTCATTCCGCTCTCAAAGAAGGATGGGATAATCCCAATGTCTTCCAGATCTGTACACTTAATGAAACAAAATCTACCATAAAAAAACGCCAAGAAATTGGACGCGGGCTTCGTATTGCTGTGAATCAGAATGGGGAACGGGTCCACGGTTTTGAGGTTAATACACTAACGGTTATGGCTAACGAGTCCTACGAAACTTTTGTCGACGATCTGCAAAAGGAAATAGAAAAAGAAGAGGGTATATGTTTTGGTATTATTGAAGAACATGCCTTTGCCAATATCGTCATTGAGAAAAACACCGGAGAGCAAGTGTTTCTTGGTGCAAAAGCCTCAGAGATTCTTTGGAATAATTTCTTGGCAAAACAATATATTGACCAACACGGCAAAGTAACAGACAAACTAAAAAAAGCTCTGAAAGAAGATAGCCTTACACTTCCTCAACAATTTGAAGCGCAAAAAGAAGCGATTACAGCCACTCTTAAAAAGGTTGCTGGCGGATTAAATATTAAAAACAATGAAGATAAACGCACAGTATACTTAAACAAAGCTATTTTTGAAAGTTCTGAATTTAAAGAATTATGGGATCGTATTAAATATAAAACTATCTATAATGTGGAATTTAATCCAAATAAGCTTATTGAAAAGTGTGCCACGAGCATTCAAAATAACCTCATCGTCAGCAAAACAAAGTTCAATTATACTCGAGCAAAGACTGAAATCAGTAAAGCCGGTGTGAACATCACTGAAAGTAAAGAAAGCACTCATATATATGATGTGCGTGATTATCAAATTCCAGATATTTTAAGTTACCTCCAGAATGAAACGAATCTTAAGAGATGCTCCATTCTTGATATCTTACTCAAGAGTGGGCGCTTGAATGACTTCAAAAACAATCCCCAAAAATTCATTGACGAAGTAACAAGGCTTATCAAGCGTGAGATGCAGCGTTTTATAATTGATGGTATCAAATACTACAAAATTGGTGATCAACATTTTTATGCACAAGAGCTTTTTGAAAGTGAAGAGTTGATTGGATATTTGAATAAAAATATGATTGCATCCGATAAATCGGCCTATGATCATATTATTTATGATTCAGATATTGAATCTGATCTTGCACAATCATTTGAAAAAAATGAAGAGATAAAAGTTTATGCCAAACTGCCTAAGTGGTTTAAAATTGATACCCCCCTTGGATCATATACCCCTGATTGGGCTGTTTTATTCGAGCAAGACGGACAAGAAAAACTGTATTTTGTTGTGGAAAGTAAAGGGAGTATTTTTGAAGACATGTTGCGTGAGCTAGAAAAAGCAAAAATCCATTGCGGTCGCGAACATTTTAAAGCTTTAGGAGTAAATACCCAATATATTGTTTCGGATAATTATGATACTTTTATCAATCAAGCAACGCAAAAAAATACAGTAACAACTTGAAAAACTGTTGAATCTATAGGATTTTGCCTTTATCTAGCTTTAAAAAGATGTAGATTTTTACTGTTTTGTCTAGGTTTTACTATGGAGAGGTTGCATGTAAAAATTCCCAACATTATTGCTATTGCAACAAAGGTCAAAAGCTACCTCACGGACAGAGAAAGATGATAATTCCGGTATATGATGCAAAAGTGTTGGAAGGAAAAGGTAGCATGTTGTGCAGAAGATAGAGATGTGGGCTCTGCAGATAAGATAAGGTGGGAGATATCATAAAAGAAAGAGAAGCATAAATTTGGTTCCTGCAAACCTTTTATGCATAGAGTTCCACACCTACAGGCTTCTTAAGCTCTAAAATTTGGCATACCCAAACACTTGCACTGTTTGTCATGTTATGGTTTTTCTGTGCTATGAGAAATTCTCTGGAATCTATAATATTGAATTTTCTGATGATGTTTTTCGAGGTCCCACAAAAGTAAGCACACGTTTCAATGCAAGATAGCCCCATAAGCGCAATAACAGACAGCCCTACAGCATTCCTCACATCAACGATATTGGTTTTGCGATAGTGATCTTTTACTTTTATCCCTCTCTGCTACACCTTGCGCTGTGTCAAATTACCCCATCCTTTTTATTGATAGGTTCACACGAACGCCCCCCACATCCGGTGTTTTTTATGATCATCAGTTTAGTGGAATGTATAGATGTTTTTTCTGGATTTATGTTTTGATTTTT